>DATHMN010000146.1:0-3273 GCA_035487135.1 Steroidobacteraceae bacterium
GGTGTCGCCGAAGGTTTCACCCAACGTCGTGGCGAGAATCTTGATGATCCAGAATCCAAGTGTTACCGCGGGCACTTTGCTCATGGCATGCACCCGCCTGACTTCACCGAGAACGCAAAGACATCCGGCCGCGCGTAGTGACCGACCACATCGAAATCGAACTTGGCCCGTGTCAAATCGGCGAGGTCGATGTCCGCCGAGAGGATGGTCTCCTCGCCGTATACCGGTTCTGCCAGAAGTTCCCCCATCGGGCCGACGATGCAGCTTCCGCCGCGGATTGGCAGATCAGGGAGGTTCTGGGTGATGTTCAGCCAATCGGTGGGATAGGCGCTTCGCGGGAGGAATTGGCAGCTGCTCAGTACGAAACAGCGACCCTCTCGTGCAATGTGTCTGACTGTCGGAATCCAAGTCTCGCGATCATCCACGGTCGGAGCACAGTAGAGTTCCACGCCTTGTGCGTACATCGACATGCGCGCGAGCGGCATGTAGTTTTCCCAGCAGACCAATCCGCCGATCTTGCCGATCGGTGTATTGAAAGTGCTCAGCGTCGAACCGTCTCCGCATCCCCATATCAATCGCTCGGCTGCCGTAGGAGTAAGCTTGCGATGCTTGCCGAGAAGATTGCCGTCGGGCGCAAAATAGAGCGCCGAGCAATAAAGCGTTCCCCCGTCGCGTTCAATCACGCCGATTACGAGGTACAACGCAGCGTCTTTCGCCAGTTTGCCGATCGCTGCGGTTACCGGACCCGGTACCTCGATGGCGCAGTCTGCATACGCCCGAAACAGGTCTCGGCCCGCCTCGCTGCGAATCCCGACCGAGGTGCCAAATACCAGTCCCTTCGGGTAACCGCCGATGAAAGCTTCAGGAAAGACAGCCACCTGCAGACGCCGCTGCGCGCACGCCTCACAGAGCTGCCTCAGCTTGTCGAGTGTTCGCGGTGTGTCGCCAAGGACAGAGCCTGCCTGTACCACGCCGATTCTTGTCATCTGGTATTCCTTTTCGCTCTTTGACCCGCCAGCGCACTCACGATACTCCTGCCGACGCGATGTCGAGAATCGCGATATCCCCATTCAGACTGGGGTAATCTACTGCCTCTGCTCCTCCGACCCGCGCGCAAGCGCGGCGGTGATTGCGAGGTTGCTGCGATGGTGCGCTGGCTGTGTCTCTGTGGGGTGCTTGTCCATTGCGCGATGCCGGCTCGTGCGGCCCCGCCCGTTGCGGCTGCGACGGGCGAGCGGCCCGCCGTGGTGGCGCAGTTGACGCTGGACGGGCCGATCGGCCCGGCGGCAGCCGAGTATTTCGACGACGCCTCGAGTCGCGCCGTGGCAAGCGGAGCCGCGGCCATCGTGCTGCGACTGGATACCCCGGGCGGCCTTGCCGAGTCGATGCGGCAGATCATCACTCGGATGCTCGCATGCCCGATACCGATCCTGGTCTATGTGGCCCCGGGGGGTGCGCGGGCGGCTTCGGCCGGTGCCTATATTCTGTACGCCGGGCAGATCGCCGCGATGGCGCCGGCAACGCACGTGGGTGCGGCTACACCGGTAAGTCTGGAGGGTAGTACTCCACTGCCCGTCCCGAAGGACAATCAGCCGCCGGCAAGCGCGGCGAGCGCGGTGACGCATCCCACCGAGCAGACTGATGCCGAGTCGCAGAAGGTACTGAACGATTCGATCGCCTACATCCGCTCGCTCGCGCAATTGCGGGGGCGAGACGCGCAGTGGGCGGAGCAGGCCGTGCGCGGCGCGGCGACGCTGACCGCGGACGAAGCGCAGCAGCAGCATGTGATCGATTTCGTCGCGACCAGCTTGTCGGAATTGCTGGCGAAGGCGAGCGGCCGCAAGGTCCAGGTCGGTGATCGCACGGTCACCTTGCAGCTCGAGGGAGCGTCGCTACGCGATTACCCCCCGAGCGCGCGCTCGCAGTTCCTCGCGATCATCACCAACCCCGCCATCGCCTATGCGCTGCTGCTGGTTGGTGTCATGGGACTGTTCCTGGAGGCAACCCATCCGGGGGTGTTCCTGCCGGGAATCGCCGGCGGCATCTGTCTGCTGGTCGGTCTGTACGCGCTGCAGTTGCTGCCCGTGAGCTACGCGGGGCTCGCGCTGATGGCGCTCGGCATCGGCCTGCTGGCCGCCGAAGCGGTCTTGCCGACGGTCGGCGCGCTCGGCATCGGCGGCGTGATCGCATTCGTCGTGGGCTCTGTGATGCTCATGAAGACGGGCGTGCCGGGCTACGGCGTCAATCTGGGGATCATCGCCGCCATCAGCGTGTGTGCCCTGGGATCGCTCGCCTTGATCGTGCGTGCGCTGCTCCGTGCGCGGCGCTCCCGCCAATTCATCGGCGATGAGGCGCTGCTCAACGAGCGGGTGGAGCTCCTCGAGCCGATCGCCGCCGGCAGCGAAGGCTGGGCGAGCGTCCGCGGCGAGCGCTGGCGCGTGCACAGCGAGAGCGCACTGCCGGCCGGCGCGCACGTCCGTATCACGCAGCGGCAGGGACTGGTACTGTGGGTCGCGCCGACCGAGCGCGGCGACTAAAAGAGATAACGGGGAGTTTAGTCATGTTCACATTCATCGGTGTGTTGGTGGTCATTGGGATACTGCTGCTGTTCGCGTCGGTGCAAGTGTTGCCGGAATATCAGCGCGGTGTGGTGCTCACCGTCGGCCGTTACACCGGGACCAAGGGACCGGGGCTCGTGCTGCTGATTCCTGTGGTGCAGCGGATGGTGCGCGTGGACCTGCGCATCACCGTGATGGACGTGCCGCCGCAGGATGTGATCTCGCGCGATAACGTATCGGTGCGGGTCAATGCAGTCGTGTATTTCCGCGTGGTGCAGCCGGACAAATCAGTGCTGCAGGTGGTGAATTTCCTGCAGGCGACGAGTCAGCTGGCACAGACGCGATTGCGCTCGGTGCTCGGACAGCACGAGCTGGACGAGATCCTGTCGCAGCGCGAGTCGATCAATCGCACGCTGCAGACGATCCTCGACGAGGCGACCGATGCGTGGGGCATCAAGGTCGCCAATGTCGAGATCAAGGACGTGGACCTCAATGACACCATGGTGCGGGCGATCGCGCGCCAGGCGGAGGCCGAGCGCGAGCGGCGCGCCAAGGTGATCCATGCCGACGGCGAGCTGCAAGCCGCGGAGAAGCTGCGCGATGCAGCCGCAATGCTGTCCCAGCAGCCGCAGGCGCTGCAGTTGCGCTACCTGCAGACCCTCGCCGATATGTCGAGCAATGGCAAATCATCGACCATCGTGTTTCCTCTGCCGCT
>DATHMN010000147.1:0-4161 GCA_035487135.1 Steroidobacteraceae bacterium
GGCTGCGCGAACTGCGGCACGAGCTCGGTCGGGCGCATGATGGGTCCGGCCACGAGGTGCGGGAAGAAGGTCACGAACAAGGCGTAATCGAGCAAGTTCCTCGCCGGTGGCGCCCGCCGCAGGTACACGTCGAGCGTGTACGACATGGTCGCGAAGGTATAGAAAGAAATTCCGACCGGCAGGACGATGTCGTAATGCGCGGGGTGGTAGGGGATGCCCACCGAGCTCATGAGCGCACTGAAATTGTCGAGCAGGAACTGGCCGTACTTGAAGTAGCCGAGCATGCCGAGATTGGCGATCACCGAGAGCAGCATCCAGGCGTGCCGGGACGCGGCGCGGCGCGCCTTCACGAGCCCTTGTGCCGCGTACCAGTCGATGACGGTCGAAACCCACAGCAGTATCACGAACGGCGGGTTCCACGCCGAGTAGAAGAGGTAGCTGGCAAGCAGGAGATTGACTTTCTTCGCGGTCCACGGCAGCGGCAGCGAGTGCAGCGCGAGCACGCAAGCGAAGAACACGATGAACGTGAGCGAATTGAAGACCATGCACGGCCATGGCCCGCTGCTGCAGCGGATCTGCGGCCCCTCTCCCCCGTTGAACGCCCGTGTGCGGGCTTTTCCTCATGATGTAACGGGAAGGCAGGCGAAGGCAATGCCCTCCATCAACTATCGCGGCGCAACGATGCGGCCCAAGCGCGCGCGCACGCTTCCCGCGCCAGGCTAGGCGTGGAGGGCCGCCATGCGGCGCTTCATTTCTTCCGCGGAGACGTCCTCGATGTGCGTGCCGATCGTCCAGACGTGTCCGAACGGGTCCTCGAGGGTGCCCATGCGATCGCCATAGAACTGGTCCGCGACGGGACGCTGCGATTTCGCGCCGGCCTTGATGGCACGATCAAACACGGTGTCGACGTCCGGGACATACAGCAGGATGCTCACGCTCGTGCCACCAAGTGTGCGTGGGCCGCGATAGCCCATCTCGTGGTGCTCATCCGCCAACATGATCATGGAGTCGCCGATCTTGATCTCAGCGTGAGCGATCCTGCCTTTCGGGTCGGGCATGCGCACGGTCTCGGCGGCGCCGAAGGCGCGCTTGTAGAACTCGAGCGCCTGTACCGCACCATTGATGATGAGGTAGGGGGTGACGGTGTGGTATCCATCCGGGACGGATTTCACGGCCATGCTGTCTCTCCTGCGCTGATGAGCGCTAGAGCTTACTCCTGCCCTTCGGGACGCGTGAATAGCGCGCAAGAAAATGCCGCGATCATCCAGCACTCAGGCGGCAGAAGCACTGGATGAATCGCGAGCTTGACGATACCAGTACAGCGCACATAGCGCGGCGATGAACGGCAACCCGAATGCAAGCGTCAGGCGAAACGTGTCGGTGAAGGCAGTCGTCAGGAGTACCGCCGCCATGAGCGCGGCACCGAGGAGCGTCGTCAGCGGAAAACCGATCATGCGGAAACTCGCTGGCGGCTGCGCGGCGCGCGCGCGCCGAAAATAGTAGTGGGTCACGAATATCATCATCCAGGTAAACATCGCGCCAAAGGCGGAAATCGATACCATCAGGATGAACGCAGACTTCGGTGCCAGCACACTCAGCACGGCGGCAATTGCGATGCCGATACTCGACAGCAGCAGCGCCTGCACGGGCACGCCGTGCTCGCTCAACGCGCCGAAACGCCGCGGCGCATAACCGGCACGCGCGAGACTGAACATCATGCGGGTCGTGATGTACAGCTGACTATTCATCGCCGAGAGGGCGGCAATCAGGATGACGAAGTTGAATATGGCTACAGCGCCCGGTATCGCGAGGGCGCGCATCACCTTCACGAACGGACTCTCGTCGATCCCGGCCGCCGTCCACGGCACGATCGCGAGTATCAGCGCAAGCGTCAGCAGATAGAAAAGAATCAGACGCAGCACCGTCGAGCGGAATGCGCGCCGCACGGCGACCTGCGGCTGCTGCGCTTCGCCGGCTGCCACGGCGATCATCTCGATACTGAGGTAACTGAACACCGCCATGATTACCGCGACCCAGGCGCCCCAGATGCCATGCGGAAAGAAGCCGCCGTAGGCGGTGTAATTCCTCAGGCCAATGGTTGCTCCAGCGCCCGCGGTTCCGGAAAGCCTCGACGGTGCACTCCACAGCAGGTACGCCGCCAGCACAATGAAGATCACGATCGCGGCCACCTTGATTGCCGAGAGCCCGTACTCGACGGCGCCAAAGACGTTGACGCTGCGGGCGTTGATCGCGATGAGCAGCGCCGAGAACGCCAAGATCCACACCCAGCCGGGCGCGGCCGCAAACCAGTAGTGCATGTAGAGCGCCACCGCAGTCACTTCGGTACCGACGGCGAGCACGATGCAGGTCCAGTAGGCATAGCGCACCAGAAATCCGGCCAGGGGCCCGATGTAGTACTCCGCATAGGCGCCGAAGGATCCGGTGATCGGATGCGCGATGGTCATTTCCGCAAGACAGCCCATGAGCAGCAGCGCGATGAGTGCCCCCACGGCGTAGCTCAGCAGCACCGCCGGTCCGGCCAGCCCGATCGCGAACCCGCTGCCCAGAAAAAGCCCGGTTCCGATGGCGCCGCCGATGGCGATCATCGAGAGGCGCGCAGCACTCAGACGTCGCTGCAGACCTCGCTCGCGTTCGATGATTTTCAGGAAACCCTGTTCGCCGCTATTCATCTTCTGCTTTCAGGGCGATCGCGTACCCATCGGGCCACGCTGGCAGGCAAGTCTACACTGGGGCCAGGGTGGGTACCCCGCAAAGGCTCGCTCGGCAGCTGCCCTGTGCCTACTGGCACTGTACCGGCGTGTGAGGCGCTTTCATTCAACGTTCTAAGTTGCGGGAGGCGGCCGGAAGGTTCGCGGTGGCGTCGCAATTCATCCAACATAAGGCCCTCACTTCCCGTGGCAGGCACCGTGAGTTAGATTGGCTGCGTATGAACCCCGCCAAGCGACACCTGCGGGTAGTCCGGGACCCCGCGTCCCCCGTGACCCGCGACGAAATCGCGGTGCGCTTCACCTCGACCTCCGGCTTAGTAGCGTCGCTTCGCAAGCCGCTCAACAGCTTTCGCTGGCGCGGACCCGGTACGCTGCGCTTCGATGAGCAAGGGATCCTCGTCACGGCCAAGAGTTTAACGATGCTGGGACTGCGTCCGACGCAGCGCTTCATCCCGCCGGCGGAAATCCGCGAGGTCTACCGGGAAGGCAGTGAGGTGCTGGTGCAGCTGCGCGGTTCGCGCAGCCCGTACTTCCGCTTCTGGGCAGAAGACACCACCAGTGCCGCGCAGATCGTGGCACGCCTACCAACGCGGCATACGATCGAGTTCGAAGGCACGCTGCAAGAAGTGCGGAGCCCGAGCGCACGCAGTGCCCGTGGCGCCTGGCTTGTCGCGCTGTTCGCCGTCAGCGTGCTCGCTTCTCTGGCGTGGTTCGCGGCAGGGCCCTCCGCGCGACGAGGCAGCATACCAGCGCCGCAGCCTGCACCGGTCGCACCGGCGGTGGCAAAGGGCAGTCGCCTTCCCGAGGGGGCACTTTCTGCGCAGGATGCCTCCCTGGCCCGTGAGGATCTGACGAAATACGGTGAGCGTATTGAAGCTTTGACGACCGAGTTCGCCGCAGCCTTTGATGCACTGATGGACGGCAAGGTCAGTCAGGAGAAATTCGCAGAGGAACTGCAGCAGTGGCTTCTCCCCCAGTGGGATGACCTCGAGACCAAGCTGCGACGGGCAAACGCGGCGCCCGGTTCGCTGCAAGAAATCGCTGACGATCACCTCATGGCTGCAATCAACAACTGGCAACTCGCGCTGCGTGCGTACACGGACGACCTCCGCAACCAACGCCGGGTCGTCAGCACTTTCGAATACCTGGCGCGCGCTGAGCGGCACGAAACGCGTGCGCAGGAGATTCTCCGCAACCTCGAACGGCGCACTCCGTCCGAGAGCGCGGCAAAGCCGCCCTAGAATCGAAGCACTATGCGTGAACGCCTCCGGCCCGCGGGTGCGATGGCGCAGGCACTCAAACGCACGCCTACTTGCAGACGCAGAGTGCCGAGCTCATACAGGTCTCGCTGCCACCGAGCCACTGCCGCCCGTACGTGCACAAGGGCCTGCTGCGTGCCGCTACTGACAGAGCCGCCCCGGCCGCCTCCCCT
>DATHMN010000148.1:0-22135 GCA_035487135.1 Steroidobacteraceae bacterium
ACGTGCTCGAAGGCTGCCGCCACGCAGGTGTGCAGCACCTGGTGTATGCCTCCACCAGCTCGGTCTACGGGGCGAACACCGATCTGCCGTACTCCGAGCACCGCGGCGCCGATCATCCGCTGTCGCTCTACGCCAGCAGCAAGCGCGCCAACGAACTGATGGCGCACAACTACTCGGCCCTGTTCCAGTTGCCGACCACCGGGCTGCGCTTTTTCACTGTGTACGGACCGTGGGGGCGGCCCGACATGGCGCTGTTCCTGTTCACCCGCAATATTCTCGAGGGCAAGCCCATCGACGTGTTCAACCACGGCCACCACCGCCGTGACTTCACCTACGTCGACGACATCGCCGAGGGCGTGGTGCGTGCCTGCGAGCGCATCGCGCAGCCCAGCCCCCGCTGGGTCAGCGCCGCCCCGGATCCGGCCACGAGCTTTGCGCCGTTCCGCATTTACAACATCGGCAACCACGCGCCGGTGCAGCTGATGCGCTATATCGAGGTCATCGAGCAGTGCCTCGGTCGCAAAGCGCACATGAACATGCTGCCGCTGCAGGCGGGCGACGTGCCGGAAACCTTCGCCGACATCGACGATCTGATCGCCGACGTGGGTTACCGGCCGGCGACGCCGATCGAGGTCGGCGTGCCGCGCTTCGTCGACTGGTTCTGCGGGTATTACGGCTACCGGCGCTGATAGAATCGCGCGCGCAGGGAGCCTAACGCTCCCGCGGGAGAGCTCCTTTGGCCCCGACCCCTCCGCCAGCAGCGCCGGCCATGCAGGTGCCGCTGCTCGACCTGAAGCTGCAGTATCAGCCGCTGGCGAGCGAGATTCAGCGGGCGATCGAGCGCGTCTGCGCCAGTCAGCACTTCATCCTGGGTGCCGCGGTCAAGGAACTCGAGGCGGCGCTTGCGAGCTACAGCCAGTGCCGCCACGGGCTGGGCGTGTCCTCGGGCACGGACGCGCTGCTGCTCGCTCTGATGGCGCTCGGCATCGGCGCGGGCGATGCCGTCATCACCAGCCCCTTCACCTTCTTTGCCACCGCCGGCACCATCGCCCGCAGCGGCGCGCGGCCGCTGTTCTGCGACATCGACCCGGTGACGTTCAACCTGAGTCCCGCGGCGGTAGCGGACCTGCTGGCCGGCCAGTGTGAGCGCCGCGGCGGCGACTGCGTGCATCGCGCGAGCGGCACGCGCGTGCGCGCGCTGATGCCGGTGCATCTCTACGGACAGCTGGCCGCGATGCCGCCGCTCATGGAGAGTGCGCGCGCATACGGGCTCAAAGTGATCGAGGACGCGGCCCAGGCGATCGGGGCTGCGGATGCGCAGCAGCGCCGCGCCGGCAGCTACGGCGATGTCGGCTGCCTGTCGTTCTTCCCCACCAAGAATCTTGGCGCCTTCGGGGATGCGGGCATGTGCGTCTGTAACGATGCGGCCCTCGCCGAACGCATGGAGATTCTGCGCGTGCACGGCGGCAAGCCGAAGTATTATCACGCGCTGATCGGCGGCAATTTCCGCATCGATGAGCTGCAGGCGGCCGTGCTCAACGTCAAGCTGCCGCACCTGGACAGCTGGAGTGCGGCGCGCGCACGCAACGCCGCGTTCTACGATGCCGCCTTCGCGGCGCTCGCACTGGGCAGCGCGGTGCAAACGCCGGTGGCGCTGCCCGGCGCGCGACACATCTACAATCAGTACGTCATCCGCGCGCGCGAACGCGACGCGCTGCGCCAGTTCCTCGCTGCTGCCGGCGTCGGCACCGAGATTTATTACCCGGTACCGCTGCACCTGCAGCAGTGCTTCGCTTACCTCGGCGGCAGGAGTGGAGACTTCCCGCACGCCGAGCGCGCCGCCGCCGAGACACTGGCGCTGCCGATCTATCCGGAACTGACGCAAACGCAACTACAATACGTGGTCGATCGCACCGCGGCTTTTTACCGCCGCTGAGTCGCCCGTGCGGGCGCGCGCGCACGGGCCCGAGACCAAGCCAAGGAGTCGCCATGACCCTCACCATCCATCCCGGCCCACGCACCGCTGTGTGGGCGGAGCTCGAGGCACACGCCACGCGACTGGCGGCGGTGCCGGTCGCGGAGCTGTTTGACCGGGATCCGGGGCGCTTTGAGCGATTGTCGCGCGAGCAGGCCGGGCTGTTCATGGATTTTTCGCGCCAGCGGCTCGATGAGATCGCCATCGCCAAGCTGTGCCAGCTGGCGGACGTCACCGGGCTGCGCGAGCGCATCGATGCCATGTGGGCCGGTCAGCACATCAACACCACCGAGGACCGTGCGGTGCTGCACGTGGCGCTGCGCCAGCCTGCGGGCGCAGCGATCGGCGGCGCCGAAATCGAGCAGCTGGTGATGGCCGAGCGGGCGCGTATGCTGGCGTTCGCGCAGGGGGTGCGCACCGGCAGCATCAAGAGCAGCGCGGAGCAACCCTTCCGCCTGGTGGTCAATATCGGAATCGGTGGCTCCGATCTCGGTCCGGCGATGGCGGTGCAGGCGCTGCGCGGCTACACCAGCGGCGCGCCGCGCTGTGAGTTCATCTCCAACATCGACGGCGTACATCTGGCAGAAGTGCTGGCGGGTGCCGATCCGCGCACCACGCTCTTTATCATCGCCTCCAAGACGTTTACCACGCTGGAAACTCTGACCAACGCGCGCACCGCGCGCGCCTGGTTGGTGGGCAAAATGGGCGAGGCGGCCGTGCCGCGGCACTTCGCCGCCGTGTCGGTGAATCACCGCGCGATGGACGAGTTCGGCGTCCACCCCGACTACCGCTTCCAGATGTGGGACTGGGTTGGCGGACGCTACTCGATCTGGTCCTCCATCGGTGTCTCACTGGCGATCGCGATCGGCGAGCGCAATTTCCTCGATTTCCTCGCCGGTGGCCATGAGCTGGATCTGCACTTCAGGAGCGCGCCATGGCAGGACAACCTGCCCGCGCTCATGGGACTGATCGCCGTCTGGAATATCAACTTTCTCGCTCTGCCGACGCTCGCGGTGCTGCCGTATGACGACTCGCTGCGCCGCTTCCCGGCTTACCTGCAGCAGCTCGAGATGGAGAGCAACGGCAAATCGGTGATGCTGGATGGCAAACCGGTGGAGTCGCAGACGGCCGCGGTGATCTGGGGGGAGGCGGGCAACAACGGCCAGCACTCTTTCTTTCAGCTGTTGCACCAGGGCACGCCGCGCGCGGCGCTCGATTTCCTCCTGCCGGTGCGTTCCTCGGTGGGCAACCAGCCGCAGCAGAATCTCGCCATCGCCAGCTGTCTGGCGCAGGCCGAGGCGCTGTGCAACGGACAGTCCGCCGCGACCGTGCGGGCGGAACTCACGCGCCAGGGCATGCCAGCCGCGAAACTCGAGGCACTCATCCCCCACAAAATCGACCCCGGCAGCCGCCCGAGCACCATCGTGCTGTTTCAGCAGCTCGATCCGGCGACTCTGGGACGGCTGATTGCTCTCTACGAGCACAACGTGCTCACCCAGAGCGTGGTGTGGGGCATCAACGCGTTCGACCAATGGGGCGTGGAGCTCGGCAAGAAGCTGACCGAACAGCTGGCGCCGGCGGTGGAGGATCCGGCCGGCGGCCATGCTGCACCGCCCGGCGTCCTCAAACTGCTGTCGACCGTTGAGCGATGGCGCCGCTAGGCGGCTTTGCCGCAGGACGACCAGCGGCGACTGTTCGCTGAGGTGGGAGCCGTTCCGGGTCGCGCGCTGCAGTGACGTGCACTGGCGGTGCCGCTCGCTTGCGGCGCGTGCCCGCCCGCGGGGGCTGGCCGGGAAGGCTCGGCAAGCGCGACGTTTCCGTGAACTACCAGACCGATTCAGCGATCTACGTGTCACGGCGTGGATTCCTGTGGCGCCGCAATCTGGTCTCTCCCCGGGCGCGGAACTCGGATTTGTTCTGGATTGAGGTCGTCGGGGCGGTAAGAGCACCTGTGGCGTGCGGCTCGCCGACCGCGCTTTAAGAAACTGCGCGCTTCAGTACAATCGCGCATTCGCCGGGGGGTGGCGCGGATAGGACGTGCGCCTGGCACAATTGCGTAAAGGTTTGTAATGCGTTTGATGCGACGGCTCCCGGGGCTGCTGGTTCTGCTCACCCTCTCGATCGGTTTCCTGGTCCGCGTTGAGCTGGCCCATGGGCAGGTGGACAACTCCATGGGCGGCGCCGGCATGCAAATCCTGCAGGGCCTCTCGCCGGATCAGCGCAACGCGCTTTCGCAGCAGTTCGGCGGTATGGGCGGCGCCACCGGGGGTGCACAGAACAACCCGGCGATCCGTGCCGGGGCCGACGAGGAGCAGCAGAACCTCAATAAGGAACAGCAGCGCTTACTGCTCCAGGACCAGCAGAAGCAGCGTTCCGAGCTGGACCGCCTGAGTCCCTTCCTGCAGCCCGATGATTGGGTGGTCGTCACCGTCGATTCCATTCCATTGCCGGGCATCCCAGGTACACCCGGTGCGCAGACGCCCAATCCGCTCACCGGCCTCACCACCTCCAACGCTTTGCCGCAGGGGGGTGCTCTCGGCGGCCAGACCCCCGCTCTCCCCGGCGCCATTCCGGGCGTGCCCGGCAGCGGCAGCAATAGTGCGGCACTGCTCGCCGGGCAGAACGGCGCCAGCTCCGCCGGCCCCGGGCTCGCGGCGGCCGCGGCCGGAGTCGGCGCGGCGAGTGCCGCGTCGTCCGGCTTGGCGGGGCAGAGCGTCACGGCCGGCGGCTACGCGGTGCTGCCGCCCCCCTGCACCGGGCAGCTCAATTGCGATACGACGCTGCCGACCTCGCCTGAACTTACCGATCTGCAAAAGCAGCAGCGCCAGGCGCTCATCGATCTGATCCGCACCCACAACCCTTACCAGCTCGGCCGCGATGGCTCGGTGCAGCTGCCGGGATTCGCGCCGATTCCGCTCGCCGGCCTCAGCGAGCAGCTGGCGACGCTGCGCCTGGGCGTGGAGCCCTCGCTCCGCGATCTGTTCATCCGCGTCACCAAGCTGCCGCTGCGCAAGCTCGGCTCGGGCGCGCTCAAGCCCTTTGGCTACGACATCTTCGATCGCGCGGTCTCGACTTTTGCGCCGAACACGAACGTGCCGGTGCCCTCCGACTACGTGGTTGGGCCGGGAGATACGCTGCAGGTGGATTTGTACGGCAATAAGAACGCCAACCTGCCGCTGATCGTGGGCCGGGACGGGCGTATCGACTTTCCCGAGCTCGGGCCGATCGGTGTCGGCGGTCAGAGTTTCAGCACCGTCAAGTCGATGATCGAAGCGCGCATCGAGCGGCAGATGATCGGCGTGCGCGCCAGCGTCACCATGGGCGATACGCGCTCCATCCGCGTGTTTGTGCTGGGTGATGCCAAGCGGCCCGGTACCTATACCATCAGCGGACTGGGCACGATCACCTCGGCGCTGTTCGCCGCCGGCGGTGTGCAGGACATCGGCTCGTTGCGCGACATTCAGCTGCGTCGCCACGGTGAGCTGGTGCGCCGGCTCGACCTGTACGACATGCTGATCCGCGGCAACACCACCGACGATGCCAAGCTGCTGCCAGGCGATGTCATCTTCGTGCCGCCGATCGGTGCGACCGTCACGGTCGACGGCGAGGTCCACCGGCCGGCGATCTACGAGCTGCGCAACGACAACTCGGTGGCGGACGTGCTGCAGCTGGCTGGGGGCCTGACCGCGGAGGCGGATACCGCCAAGGTCGCCCTGACCCGCATCGATGCGCGCCTGCATCGCGTGGTGCTGGAAGTCAATCTGGGCGCGAGCGGCGCTGGTCGCCAGCAGCAGGTGTTGAACGGCGACATGCTGCGGGTCGCGCGCTTGCGGCCGACGCTCGACGCCGGTGTCATGCTGCAGGGTTTCGTTTTCACGCCCGGCGCGTTTGCCTTTCGCGAGGGCATGCGCCTGACCGATGTGATCCGCTCGGTGGACGATCTGCGTCCCACTGCCGATCTGCACTACGTGCTGATCCGCCGCGAGCTGCCGCCGGACCGGCGCATCACGGTCCTGTCGGCCGACCTGGTGAATGCGCTGAACGCGCCGGGCTCTGCCGCCGATGTGCCGCTCATGGCGCGTGACCGCATCACAGTGTTCGATCTGCAGTCGAGCCGTGACCGTGTCATTCAACCACTGCTGCAGGACCTGAAGCTGCAGTCCAACATCGGACTGCCGGACGAGGTCGTGCAGATCGACGGCCGCGCCAACGTTCCCGGCCAGTATCCCCTCGAGTCCGGCATGCGCATCGGTGATCTGATCCGCGCGGGCGGCGGACTGAGCGACTCTGCCTATGGCGGCACGGCCGAGCTCACCCGCTACACGGTGGTGAACGGCGAGGAGCGCCAGACTCAGCTGATCAAGGTGGACCTGAACGCGGCGCTGCACGGTGACCCGAGCGCTAACGTGCTGCTGCAGCCATTCGACAGCCTGAGCATCAAGGAAATCGAGTCCTGGACTGACACCGAGACCATCACACTCAAGGGGCAGGTGAAGTTCCCGGGCATCTATTCCATCCGCCCGGGCGAGACGCTCAAGTCGGTGGTCATGCGTGCCGGAGGGCTCACGCAGTATGCGTTCGGTGATGGCGCCGTGTTTACGCGACGCGAGCTGCGCGAGCGCGAACAGACAGAACTCGACTCGCTGGCGCTGCGCATGCAGAACGACATCGCCTTCGTCGCACTGCAGGGAACGGTCGCTAACCAGGCAGGAGCTGCCGGGGCGCTGAGCGTCGGCCAGTCGCTGCTCATGCAGCTGCGCCAGGCCAAGGCGGTCGGCCGCCTGGTCATCAACCTGCCGCACATGCTAAAGGCGCCGATCAACTCCACCTACGATGTTGTGGTGCGCGACGGCGATGAGCTGATCGTGCCGAAGTTCCAGCAGGAAGTGACCGTGATCGGCGAGGTGCAGACCGTGACTTCGCACCTCTATCATCCGGGGCTGTCGCGCGGCGATTACATCTCGATGAGCGGCGGCGTCACCGCGCGCGCCGACAACGGCCGCATCTATGTGGTGCGCGCCAACGGCAGCGTGGTCACCGCTTCCGGCGGCCGCTGGTTCGCAGGTTCCAACGTGGAGATGCAGCCCGGCGATACCATCGTGGTGCCGCTCAACGCCGAGCACATGCCGCCCTTGCCGCTGTGGCAGGCGGTATCGCAGATCCTCTACAACGTGGCGATTGCGGTGCTGGCGATCCATGAGTTCTAGGCCGCACTGAGAACGAGCGTGGCGAGCGCGCAGAAGAAAGCCCTCCTGACCGGGATCACCGGTCAGGATGGTGCCTATCTGGCCGAGCTGTTGCTGGCCAAGGGTTACGAGGTGCACGGCATCAAGCGGCGCTCGTCATCTTTCAACAGCGACCGCATCGATCACCTCTACGAGGATCCGCATACCCAGGGACGACGCCTGCTGCTGCATTACGGTGATTTGACCGACGCCAGCAACCTGATCCGCATCATTCAGGCAGTGCGGCCGGATGAGATCTACAATCTCGCCGCGCAGAGTCATGTCGCGGTCTCGTTCGAAACTGCGGAGTACACCGCCAATGCGGATGCGCTCGGCACGCTGCGCCTGCTCGAGGCGATCCGTATCCTCGGGCTGCAGCGGCACACGCGTTTCTACCAGGCCTCGACCTCGGAAATGTTCGGCAAGGTGCAGGAGTCGCCGCAGCGCGAGACCACGCCGTTCTACCCGCGCTCCCCTTACGGAGTCGCCAAGCTCTACGCCCACTGGATCACGGTGAACTACCGCGAGGCCTACGGGCTGTTCGCCTGCAGCGGCATTCTCTTTAACCACGAGTCGCCGGTGCGCGGTGAGACATTCGTGTCGCGCAAGATCACCCGCGGCCTCGCGCGCATCCACGTGGGCATCGAAGAGTGCCTGTACCTCGGCAACCTCGACGCGCGCCGCGACTGGGGTCATGCACGCGACTACGTGCGCGCGCAGTGGCTGATGCTGCAGCAGCCGGAGCCCGGCGACTTCGTGATCGCCAGCGGCGAGCAGCACTCGGTACGCGAGTTCGTCGAGCGCGCGGGCGAGCGGCTCGGCATGCAGATCACCTGGCAGGGCAGTGCGCGTGAGGAGGTCGGCGTCGATCGTCGCACGCAGCGTGTGGTGGTGCGGGTTGACCCGCGTTACTTCCGCCCGACCGAGGTCGATTCGCTACTCGGCGATCCCAGTAAAGCGCGCGCCCAGCTTGGCTGGCGCGCCGAAATCTCCTTTGAGCAGCTCGTGGCGGAGATGGTGCGAGCGGACCTTGAACTTGCCGAGCGCGACGCGCTGATCCGCCAACACGGCTACCATGTCCCGCAGCACCGTGAATAACAGCGCGCGCATTTATGTTGCCGGCCACCGCGGTCTCGCCGGTTCGGCAATCCTGCGGCGGCTGAGCGCACTCGGCTATCAGAACTTGATTACGCGCAGTAGTGGCGAGCTCGATCTGCGCGATCAAGCGGCGGTGGAGAGCTTCTTCGCGACTGTCCGCCCGGAGGTCGTCGTGCTCGCCGCAGCGAGAGTCGGCGGCATCCACGCCAACAACAGCCGGCCGGCCGAGTTCATCGGCGACAATCTGCTGATACAGACTCACGTGATCGACGCCAGCCGTCGGCACGGTGTTCAGAAGCTGTTGTTCCTGGGATCCAGCTGCATTTATCCGCGCCTCGCGCCGCAGCCGATGAAAGAAGAGTATCTGTTGACCGGGCCGCTCGAACCAACCAACGAGTGGTATGCCGTCGCTAAGATTGCCGGACTAAAGATGTGTCAGGCGTACCGGCGGCAGTACGGTCTGGATGCTATCGCGGCCATGCCGACCAATCTCTACGGGCCGGGCGACAACTTCAGCGAGCTGGATGCGCATGTGCTGCCGGCTCTGGTGCGCAGGTTTCATCACGCGCAGACGAGTGGTCTGGATAGCGTGACACTATGGGGAACGGGGCGTCCGCGCCGAGAATTCCTGCACGTCGATGACTTTGCCGAGGCGATTTGCCAGCTATTGCTGACGTATGCGGGCGAGGAGCCGGTCAACGTGGGCTGCGGGAGTGATGTTTCCATAGCGGAGCTGGCGCGCCTAATCGCCGACGCCGCCGGCTTTCGCGGCCGCATTCTTTACGACTCCACCAAGCCCGACGGAACTCCGCGCAAGCTCCTGGACGTGTCGCGGATTACAGCCATGGGCTGGAGACCAAAGATCAACCTAGCCGAGGGCATCGCCCAGACGTATGCTTGGTATGCTAGCCACCTCGACACGGTGCGCCACTGACTGCCGTCAGGCTGGGCACGAGCTCTCACAGACACGACAACCATGCGCGAACCCGGACGTGAACATGAGCGGCCCCGATTGGCGGTAGCGCCTGCGGCGGCGCTGGCCGATGCCGATGCCGGACCGGCCGAACTCGATCGAGCCTCATCCTTCCTAGTGCGCAACTGGCTGGTGATAGCCGTTGCCGCGCTACTGGGCGCGGTCGCCGGCTTTTTCGGCTCGCGCTACATGACCAAGATATATCGGGCCGAAGTATTGTTGGCTGCCGTTCACGATGACTCTTCGCCCTTGAAGCAGGCGATGGGCGGCATCGGCGCGCTCGCCAACCTGGCGGGGGTCGACATTGGCAAGATGGACGATCAAACCCCTGAATTCATCGCCACGCTGACGTCGCGTGTGGTGGTAGAGCAGTTCATCGCCGACAACAACCTGTTACCCGTGCTCTTCGCCGACAAGTGGGACGCGGGGGGCCGCAGATGGCGCCTCAAGAGCGGCGAGCGGCCACCTTCACTGCAAGATGGCTACTTCAAGCTCACCAAGGGCATTCTCACCGTGGTGCAGGACAAGCTGACGGGCCTGATCACCGTTCGCGTCGACTGGAAAGACCCCGTCCAAGCAGCAAATTGGGCGAATCAGCTGGTCGACCGCGTCAATCAGGAAGCGCGCACTCGCGAGATGCATGCCGCTGACCTCAGCGTCGACTACCTGAACAAGGAGCTCGAGCGCACACAGACTCTGGAGATTCGCGAGAGTATTTTTTCGGTGCTCGAGTCGCAAATCGATAAGCGCATGATGGCTGCGACGCGCGCCGACTTCGCCTTCAAGATCATCGATCCGGCGCAGGTATCTGAACCCAACCGGTTTGTGCGCCCCATCCCGCTGCTGGTGGCAGGTATCGGGCTGTTCTGCGGGGGCTTGCTGGCGATGGTCGCGGTCATGATCAACCAGCGGCTGCGCGCTAGGAAAGGTTGATGCTGGACGGCAAGTCGGTCCTGGTGACCGGTGGCACAGGCTCCTTCGGTGTGCAGTTCGTGCGTACGGTTCTGGCGCGCTTCAAACCGCGACGCGTGGTGATCTATTCACGCGACGAGCTCAAGCAGTTTGAAATGCAGCAGGAGTTTAGCGGCGCCAGCATGCGCTACTTCATCGGCGACGTGCGCGACCGCGAGCGCCTGCTGCAGGCCATGCGCGAGGTGGATGTAGTCATCCACGCTGCCGCGCTGAAACAGGTGCCGGCAGCCGAATACAACCCGATGGAGTGCATCAAGACGAACATCCACGGCGCCGAGTGTGTCATCGCCGCGGCGCTCGAAAACAATATCGAGCGTGTCATCGCCCTGTCGACCGACAAAGCAGCCAACCCGATCAACCTCTACGGCGCCACCAAACTGGTGTCCGACAAGCTGTTTGTCGCGGCCAACAACATTGCCGGTGGTCGCGCCTGCCGCTTCAGCGTCGTTCGCTACGGAAACGTCGTCGGCTCTCGCGGTTCGGTCGTGCCTTACTTCCGCAAGCTGCTCGCGGAGGGTGCCGAGTCGCTGCCAATCACGAACCTGGAAATGACTCGTTTTTGGATTACCCTGCAGCAGGGCGTCGATTTCGTCCTCACCAATCTGACGCGGATGTTCGGCGGCGAAATCTTTGTCCCGAAAATCCCCTCCGTCCGCATCGTCGATCTGGCAAATGCGCTCGCGCCGGATGTGCCCATACGGGTGGTGGGGATCCGGCCCGGCGAGAAGCTGCACGAGGTGATGTGCCCCGCTGATGACTCGCACCGCACGCTCGCCTTCGATGACCACTACGTAATCTGTCCAGCTATAAAGTTCTACCGCACCGAGCACGAGTACACCACCAATGCACTCGGCGAGACCGGTCGCGCGGTTGAGCAGGGGTTTCAATACAGTTCTCACACCAATCCGCACTTCCTAAGTGTCGCGGATATCGTCCGCTACAACGACATGGCAGGCTCATGATTCCCTATGGGCGGCAGTCAATAAGTCCCGATGACCTTGCCGCAGTCACCGAAATCCTGAAGTCTGATTGGCTGACCCAAGGGCCAGTCATCGGGCAGTTCGAGACGGAGCTGACGCGTTACTGTGGAGCGCGCGCGGCGGTAGCCGCATCGAACGCCACCGCAGCGCTGCACCTGGCATGCCTGGCTTTGGACCTTGGTCCCGGGGACACGCTGTGGACCTGCGCGAATACCTTCGTGGCATCGGCCAACTGTGCGCGCTACTGCGGCGCAGAAGTCGACTTCGTCGATATCGACGCGCGCACCTACAACATGAGTTATGACGCGCTGACGGCAAAGCTGCAACACGCGGAGGCCGCCGGGCGGCTGCCGAAGATCGTCATGCCGGTGCATTTTGCCGGTCAGTCGTGTCAGATGCGTGAGATCAAGCGGCTCAGCGAACGCTACGGTTTCCGCATCATCGAGGACGCTTCGCACGCGATAGGCGCGGACTATCTTGCGGAACCGGTGGGCAGCTGCCGCTATTCCGATATCTGCATTTTCAGCTTTCATCCGGTGAAGATCATTACCACTGGCGAGGGTGGCGCGGCACTCACCAACGATGCGACCCTGGCACAGCGCATGCGTAGTTTACGCAGTCACGGCGTAACGCGTGATCCGGATTCATGGAACGGCGCAGGCGACGGCGATTGGTACTACGAGCAGCAGCAGCTCGGATTCAACTACCGCATGACCGACATACAGGCAGCGCTGGGTTGCAGTCAGATGAAGCGCTTGCGCGCGTTTGTCGGCCGACGCCGGCAGATTGCGGCGCAGTACGACGCCGCACTGGATCACGCGCTCTTGGTGCGGCCCTGGCAGCATGCTGATACTGCCTCCTGTTACCATCTTTACCCGGTGCGGATCACTGCGCAGGATGAGCGGCGCAATCGGCGCACGGTTTTTGAAGGCATGCGGCGCGCCGGGATTGGTGTCAACGTGCACTACATCCCTGTATGCGCACAGCCCTACTATCGAGCGTTGGGCTTCGGCCCCGGCTACTGTCCGGCGGCTGAGGCTTACTATGCGGAAGCGATCAGTCTGCCGATCTTCCCGGACCTCACCGCCACCGACCAACGCTACGTCATCACCGAGCTCCTGAAACTGCTCGCGTGAGCGGGCTAACCGCGATCGCCCTGGATCGTGCGAAATATCGGCGTGTCACATCCCCACATCCTCATACGAACCGACGCTTCGGTCGAGATCGGCACAGGCCACCTGGTTCGCTGTCTGGCACTGGCGGACGCACTGGCAGCAGCCGGTGCTGCGGTGCGTTTTCTGTGTCGCACACTGCCGCAGACTGAGGAGGCGGCGATTCGCGAACGCGGGCACGAACTGCGACGCCTGCCGCCAACCGCAAGCTTCAACGGCGCGCCTGCTGCGGGCGACCCGCCACAAGCGCGCTGGCTCGGCTGCACGTATGAGCAGGATGCGGATGCAACCCTGGCGGCAATCGCCGACCGGCCGCGCTGGGACTGGCTGATCGTTGATCACTACTCACTCGATGCCCGCTGGGAGCAGAGACTGCGGGCCGCGGTCGGTGCACTCATGGTGATCGATGACCTGGCGGACCGCCCGCATGTGTGCCAAGTGCTTCTGGACCAGAACCGCTGCGAGCCCGGCTCCGGGCCGTACGCTGCTCTCGTGCCATCAGATTGTCGGGTACTCCTCGGTGCCCGGTTCGCGCTGCTGCGTCCAGAGTTCCGGGCGCACCGCCAGGCAGCCGTCGTGCCACGCACCGAGCTACGGCGCCTGCTCGTTTTCTTCGGCGGTGTCGATCAGCTCAATCTGAGTTCGCTCGCACTGGCCGCCCTGCAACGGCTGGCGCGCCGCGACCTGCGCGCCGATGTTGTGGTGGGCGCGCTCAACCCGCACGCGGCCGAGATTGCCGCCTGCTGCCGATCGATGAGTAACGTTGAGTTCCATGGTCAGACCAACGACATGGCTGGTCTCATGGCGCGTGCCGACCTTGCGGTGGGCGCGGCGGGCAGCGCCAGCTGGGAGCGCTGTTGTGTCGGCCTGCCGGCCATCGTCGGGTGGGTTGCGGCGAACCAACGCGCGGTGGCGTCCACTCTGGCGCGGCATCGCGCCGCCATTAATCTCGGCGATCTCGGCGAACTTACTGCCGCTGAACTCGCCGCGCTGCTGGAGCAGATGTCGCAGCGGCTAGGCCTCCTCGCCAACATGAGCGCGCGGGCGGCAGGTTTGGTGGACGGCGGCGGGATCGCACGGGTGTGCGTTGTCCTGCTGAAGGACGAGGCCGTCTCGATCCGCCCAGCATCGGCCGCGGATGCCGAGCTGGCCTGGACGTGGCGCAACGCCGAAGTGACGCGCAGTCAATCGTTTGATCCGGCGCCCATACCGTTGGCAGGACACCTGCTCTGGTGGGGAGAGAGGCTCGCCTCGAGCGCGCATACTCTGATCCTCGGGTGCGTGGCCGGCATGCCGGTGGGTGTCGTGCGATTTGATATGAGTGCGCCGGTTGCGCAAATATCGATCTATCTCGACCCGGACATGACCGGATTCGGTATAGGGTCCGCATTGCTGCGCGCGGCGCTTACCTGGCTGAGACAGAGTCACCCCGAAATCCGGCGCGTCGAGGCGTTCGTGAAGCAGGACAATCTCAGGTCGCGGCGCGCGTTTCTGGCCGCAGGTTTTCACTGGCAATCAACCTGTCTGGTATGGACCTGCGCAGACTCGGAGCATGAGGGCATTAGACAATGATCAGAATCGCGGGGCGGGAAGTGGGGCGTCACGTGGCGCCGCTGGTAATCGCGGAAATGTCCGGCAACCACAACCAGTCGCTGGAGCGGGCGCTCGCCATCGTAGCGGCCGCAGCCGAGGCTGGCGCACACGCCCTGAAGATTCAGACCTATACGGCCGATACCATGACCCTCGACCTGGATCACGACGAGTTTCGCGTGGCCGATCCCGCCAGCCTGTGGTCGGGTACGTCTCTCTATCGTCTGTATCGCGAGGCTTACACGCCATGGGAATGGCACGAGACCATCCTCGCGCACGCACGCGCGCTCGGGATGATCGTCTTCAGCACGCCGTTCGATGCTTCGGCGGTCGAGTTCCTGGAGAGCCTGGACGTACCCTGCTACAAGATCGCTTCGTTCGAGAACACGGACCTGCCACTGATTCGCAAGGTCGCTGCCACCGGTAAGCCGCTCATTCTGTCGACCGGCATGGCGACCGTCGCGGAGCTCGACGAAGCCGTCACCTGCGCGCGTCAGGCGGGCTGCAGGGAACTCGTGCTGCTCAAGTGCACCAGCACCTATCCGGCCGACCCGAACAACAGCAACGTTGTCACCATACCCCACATGCGCCAGCTGTTCGACTGCGAGGTGGGGCTGTCGGATCACACCATGGGAGTGGGCGCGGCAGTCGCCAGTGTCGCGCTCGGCGCCTCCGTGATCGAAAAGCACTTCACGCTGTCACGCGCCGAGGGGGGTGTGGATGCGGCGTTCTCGCTCGAGCCCGCGGAATTTGCTGCGCTGGTCACCGAGACCGACCGCGCTTGGCGCGCGCTCGGGACGGTAAGTTATGGGCCTAGCGCAGCGGAGGCCTCCTCGCTGCTGTTCCGCCGCTCGCTGTATTTCGTCGAGGATCTCACCCAGGGCGAGGCGGTCGCCGCGAGCTCGATCCGTGCCATCCGCCCCGGCAAAGGGCTGGCGCCGAAGTTTGCGGATCTGGTCATTGGCCGACGCGCCAAGCGCGATATACGCCGCGGCACTCCCGTCTCCTGGGACGTGCTCGCATGACCGAGCGCGACCAGTCGCTGACTCGCAGCGCTGTGCTGCCCGGCGAGCGGCGTGAGCTGTTTGCTCGCGTGGCGCAGTTGTGGCGCCGGGCGGCGCGCTACCTGCAGCCCGATCAGAGGGTCGATGCGCTGCGTTCGGTGCTGCATCCGGGACGCCCCGCACGCACGGCCCGCGAGGCAGCCGTTGTGGCCGTGGAATGCGTGGCACACCCGCTGTATTTCAGCCTGTTTGCCGCGATCTGCGAGGATATGCGGGAGGTGGCCCCCATCCGGGTCGAGCTCGTCGTGACGCGTTCGATCAACGCGGCCGTGGGCACGGCGCTCGCGCAGGTGATTGCCCGCTCGGCGTGGGTCGGTCGTCTGGTGTCACGAAACTGGATTCGTGCCTTCCGCGGTATCGCCGACGGCGTAGCCTACCGCAGCCAGTCACTGTCTCACCCGCTGGGCGACCTGATTGACTGGTGGCGCAGCCGCGCCCTTGCGCGACAGGCGCGCGACAGCGCGACTTTTGCCGATCTGCAGATCGATGGTGTCCAGGTCGGAGACTTGATCATCGACTCGTACGTGCGCTTTCGCCCCCGTGCGAATTTCCAGCCGCACGACGCCTTCACCCGACTGCTGATCTGGCAAGCGTGCCGTGACGTGCGCCGCGCCAACGCGTATTTTGGCAAACGGCGGCCGTTGCTGTACCTCACTTCGTATTCGGCCTATATCCAGCACGGCATCCCGGTACGGGTTGCGCTGATGCATGGCGTTGCGGTGATCTCCTTCGGCAGCCTGGCGCGGTTTGCCAAGCAGCTCTCGCAGGCTGACTGGTATCACACCCCGGACACGCGCGACTACAAAGCTCGTTTTGACTCCCTTGACCGTCAAGGGGAAAGATTGTCCCAAGCGGAACAGCAGTTGAACACGCGGTTTCTCGGCGGAATCGATCCCGTCACCAGCTATATGCGAGTTTCGGCTTACCGGCGCACCGCCGAGGCGGTGCCACCGGTTGCTGGAGCTACGGTCGTGTTTCTGCATGACTTCTACGACAGCCTGCACGTCTACCCTGACGTGGTTTTCCACGATTTCTGGCAGTGGGCGTGCTGCACGATCGACGTACTGAAGGCGAGCGGACAGCGGTTCTTCGTCAAGCCGCACCCCAACCAGATCATGCGCAGTGGGGCGGCCCTGGCCGATCTGCGGCAGAAATATCCCGATCTGCCGCTGATCTCATCCACGATCACCAACTCGCAGCTGGCACAGGCCGGGATGGCCTGCGGGGTCACCATGTACGGCTCGGTGGCCCACGAGCTTGCCTACTTTGGGGTTCCGTCGATCGCCTGCGCGCGCCACCCGCACAACGCGTTCGACTTCTGCCGGACGGCGCGCACGCTCGCCGAGTACGAGCAGTATCTGCGTGCCGCGGGCGAAACGCTGATCGACAAAGCCGAGATGCGACGTCAGGCGCTCATTTTCTACTACATGCACAATCTCCACGGCAGCGCCGCCGAGCTCGCGTTGCGGCAGCAGTACGTGGACTTCTGGAAGGCCAGCATCGCGGAATCAACGCCCGGCGAGGTCCGCGAGATATTCGCGACGCTCCGGTCCGGCGACGCATTCCGTCGTCTGGGAGCAGCGCTGCGCAGCGGTGCGATTCCCGAGCAGCAGTTCGGATGACTGCGCGCATCGCCATCATCCCAGCCCGTGGCGGCAGCAAGAGGATTCCGCGCAAGAACATCCGGCTTTTCCTGGGCAGACCGATCATCGCCTACTCCATCGAGGCAGCCCTGACGGCCGGGTGCTTCGACGAGGTCATGGTGTCGACGGACGACGAGGAGATCGCTGAGGTCGCGCTGACCCAGGGTGCGCGCGTTCCTTTCTTGCGTGCTGCGGCGACCGCCGACGATTTCGCGGGCACCGCCGAGGTATTGAGCGAGGTTCTTACGGAGTACACGCGCCGAAATCGCCATTTCAGCGCCGTCTGTTGCCTATACGCGACTGCCCCATTCGTGACCGCGGAACTGCTGTTGCGCACACAGGAGGTTCTCGAGGCATCGATGGCGCCGGCCGTAATAGCTGTGGCGCAGCACGCGCCCCCGACTTGGCGCGCATTGCAGATCGCGGATGGGAGTCTCAGCTGGGTGCATCCCGAGTTCGAGAAGACGCGATCACAGGATCTGCCGCCGACCTATTTCGACGTCGGCCAGTTTTATTGGATCGACGTCGGCACTTTTCTGCGCGAACGGCGGCTGATCTGCCCGGGCGCGCTTCCCTTTATCCTGCCGCGCGCGCAAGTTCAGGATATCGATACCTTGGAGGACTGGAGTGAGGCCGAGGCGAAGTACAGGCGACAGCATCCGCAGCAGAGCTGACTTCGCAGCGGCGCAGGCCTCGCTGTGCGGATCCCTGCGGCGCCCGCTTGGAGGCAGGTCGGAACGGCTATGAGGCTCAACATCACGGCAGAAACCGGTCGGACGCTGACGCTGTTTGCGGCGCTGGCGGTGACGTTCGTTTACCTGCCATTCCTTGCCCTGCTGCTGGTGTGCGTATTTTCCCCCTGGGGGCGGAGCCGAAATCTGCGCTGGATCTTTCTGCTGGCGGCTTGCCTGCTGCTGTGCGTCCTCAACACCACCAAGCAGGTGGATGGCGATCTCATTAACTACGTGCGCGTGCAGGACTATCTGGCCGAGCGACCGTTGCTAGTGCTGCTGCAGACGGACGAGATGTCCGGGGTCAATCCTACCTACCGTCCCACGGAAATGGGCTTCTACGCGGTGCAATGGCTGATGGCGCAGCTGTTTGATAGTTCGAGCGCCTCGATTGCGGTCGCGGCCACACTGGCGATCTACATCCCCACGTTTGCTGCCATTCTCCTGCTGGCGCGCGTCAAGGGGTGGAACGATCGGCTGACGCTGATCATCGCCCTGGTCGCGTTCTTCGCCGCGCTCAACTTCAACAACACGACCAATCTACTCAGGCAGTATGTCTCGGCCGCATTCGCGCTGCTGGCGCTGGTGTCCTACTTTGATCGCAAGAAACTGGCCGCTTTCGCCTGGGCGCTGCTCTCATGTTCCGTGCACAACGGTACGGCCTACCTTATGGCCTGCTTCATTGCGCTCGCCTGGCTGTTTCCGTTCGGACGAGCCTTCTGGACCTGGGGGACGGTGTGGCGAGCGCTGTGCGCAATTCTTGTGTTGGGCGGCTCGGTCGCTGCATTGTGGTTCCACGGAATCAATGGGCTGCTGGAATCCACCGACCTGTCCGTGTGGCGCTATCTGGTCGCGCTACTGCTGTTTGCAATGTTTCTGTATGCGGCCAGGTCCCGCGGCTTTGACCGAGCGGATTACTACCTGAGTCTCGCGTACTCCGTCATCATCTTCGTGAGCGCGGCCTTCTATGCGATGAGCCTCAGGGTCATGGCACTCAGATACTTCGTGTATCTCGAAGGATTGTATGCGCCGATGGTCGCTGCCATGCTGTGCGCGATTCCGCGGCGCCATCTGCTGGCCTATCTGGGGAGCCGCTGGCTGGTGTGTTGCGCCGCCGCCTGCGTGTTCATCTTCCGCGTGAACAATCCTCCCGGCGGGTGGACCTACGGTCCCGATTCCGCGCGAGTGCTGACCATCAGCGCACGGGAAGCGATCGAGTACATTGGCACGTGAGGCGCGTGTCCGAGAAGTCAGCGGCGGCTGCTGCCTGCCCGCCGAACAGCATGCGGCAGCAGCCGGTGCCGGCTGTTGGCGCGCGCTCGCTGTCGGTCGAAATCTGGGGTGCTGAGATACCCGCCGGACTGCTGCTCGCCGCCGAACAGACAGTTGACACTCCCTACGCTTGCCTGGCGTACGTGCGGGCCTACCAGCCCGAGCTGATTCCGCGGCTGCAGCACGCGGTGGCTCGCCATTGCGGAGAGCTCGTCGCGATTGTTTCGTTCTACGCGCGCTCGCGCAGCCTGGTAGTCGTCAATCGACTGTTGCGCTTCCCTGACCAGGTGTTGAACGCCTGCGTTGCGGCGATGCTCGAGCAGAACCCCGCCGCTCGCTCTGTCGAATTCACCGAGTTGTACAACGAGGAGCGCGCCCACGCGGCTGCGTGCTCGCTCACCTGGCGGACCATCGACTGTGTCGCCGCCGAGCTGCCTGCTTCGTACGGTGAGTACCTGGAACATTTCGGTGCCGCGACGCGCAAGAACCTGCGTTACTGCGCCCGCCGCCTGGAGCGCGACGCGCCGGCGGTGAGTTTCAATATTCACCGTCGCGAGGCGATCTCCGCCAGTATGATTGCGGCGGTCGTGCAGCTGAATCACCAGCGCATGGCGTTCAAGGGTGGCCGCTCGGGGATCGACGAGTCGTACGCCGCGCG
Organism: Steroidobacteraceae bacterium; assembly: GCA_035487135.1. GTDB lineage: Bacteria > Pseudomonadota > Gammaproteobacteria > Steroidobacterales > Steroidobacteraceae > 13-2-20CM-66-19. Next base: position 19,354 of record DATHMN010000148.1, read on the forward strand.
TCTGGCGACGCTCAGTCGTTCGCATGGCGTAGCGTGCATAGCAACGGATGGAGCGGCGGTCGTTGCGGGCGCATTATGCACCGAGGTCGGCAGCGGCTGGACCCTGCACGTTATCGCTCATGATCCCCAGTTCAACCACGTGCGCCTCGGGCTCCTGTGCCTGCTGAAGGCGGTGGAGGAGGCGATCGCGTGCGGGGCTGCGCGCTTCAATTTTCTCTGGGGTCTAGGCGACTACAAGTTGCTATTCGGCGGTACTGTGAGCGCGCTGCGAGCGCGTCGCTATTACCGCGATAGCGGCACCCGGTTGCTCGCACTCGCCGATATGCGTGACTTTACGGTCCAGTCGCTGCGCCGACACGTGTCACTGTGGCGACGCGGCCTGAAGAAGAGAGCGCACAGTCCGCGGCCGCACACGTAACAATGTCGTTACGCGCGCGCCGTGAGGCACAGAATCTTTTGGCGCGCGATGTAGCGTTGTCCAGACAGTGACATGAATGAGATTCCAGCGGCACATCACCAGCCTGCGAAATCTGCTCCGGGACGTACGTTTCGGGGGGCGATTCCTCGGCGGCGGTCAAGCCACGCGGTTTGCCCACGCTCACGCCACCGACGTGGCCAACTCGGATTACCTGGCGATGGCCGAGGTGTTCGGCCGGATAGCCATCGCAGACGATGACGTGATCGTCGACGTTGGCTGCGGCAAAGGTCGAGTGATCAATTTCCTTTTGAGTCGTGGAATAAAGTGCGAAATCATCGGCATCGAGATCGATCCTGAAGTTGCGCGCGTGACGGCACGGCGGCTGCGACACTATAGAAATGTCAGCATCGTGGCCGGCAGCGTCATCGACCGATGGCCCGAGCATGCAACGATATTTTATGCCTACAATCCGTTTGATGCTCCCGTGGTAGAGCGTTTCTGCGACCTTTTGGCGGCGCACACGCGGCCTTTCGTCGTGCTCTACTACAACTGCCGGCACCGTGGGGTTTTTGAGCGGCGTGGATTTCATCTCGAGTTCTTGCCGCGCGCCAGCGTGCCGGGTTTTCAGCGTCGGCTCGCCGATACCGACCTGATTCATGACTTCTGTATAATCGAGCCTAGACCAGACTGATGGACGCCGCTATATGACTCAGCGCGCCAGCAGCCGGCCGACGGTGGTGATCATCGTCGCCAACATCAAGCAGTTTCGGGTCGTCTTCTATGAGCAACTCGCCACCCGCCTGTCGGCGGCAGGAATCCGCTTGTTGGTAGCTTACAGTGACTCCCACGACACCGAGGCCCTGAAGGGCGACAGCGTCGACCTGAAGTTTCCTTTGGGACTCAAGGTGCCGGGCCATTATTTCATCGCGGGACGACTGCTGTGGCAGCGCGTACCGCTCGCCGAGATGCGGCGTGCCGAGTTGATCATCACCGAACAGTCGAACGGTTACCTGCTGAATTACCCGCTGCTGCTGGCGTCGCGCCTGGGACTCAAGCGGGTGGCATATTGGGGGCACGGGTACAATCACCAAGCGCCACCTGGCGCGCTCGGCGAGCGCTTTCGTCGCAGGTTCATCGGACTTGCCGACTGGTGGTTCTCTTACACGCAGCGCACCGCAGACTATCTGCGCAGTAACGGTTTCTCCGCGGACCGAATCACGGTGATCGATAACTCAACGGATACCACCGCATTCGCGGCGCAGGTAGCCGCGGTGTCACCGACGGAACTGCAGGCGCTGCGGCACCAACTCGCCGTGCCGCAGTCCGCTCGGATCGGGCTGTACTGCGGATCGTTGTACGGGCACAAGCGCATACCGTTCCTGCTGGATGGCTGCGCACGCATTCAGGCACGCATTCCGAACTTCGTGCTTGCCGTGGCGGGCGCTGGCGAGAACGAAGCCCTGCTGCGTGAGGCGGTGCCGCGCTTGCCATGGCTGCGCTATCTGGGGCCGCAGTTCGGGCGTACTAAGGCAGCCCTGTTCCGCAGTGCCGAAGTCTTTCTCAATCCCGGGCTGGTGGGCCTGGCGATTCTCGACAGCTTTGCCGCCGGGTTGCCATTCGTTACGAGCGACCTGCCAATCCACAGTCCGGAGATTGCCTACCTGGAACCGGGTGTGAACGGACTGGTTCTGCCGGCCGTGGTCGATCGCTGGGCTGACGCAGTAGTGACTCTTCTTGAGGACCCGGACAGACTCGCCGCCATGGGTAGGGCGGCGGCCACAACCGGCCGCAAATACACGATAGAGAAAATGGTGGAGAACGTGGCCCAGGGGATCGAGCGCTCTTTGGGGTTGCGCCCATGCGCTCAATCTGCCGGTGTCGCCTAGGAGCAGCAAATGCCTCAACTCAGCAGCACGCATTACGATGGTCGCTATTTTGATTGGCAGGCCCCCCAAGGTGAGTTTGGCGGCTGGGCCAACCAAACCAAATTTCAGAACTACATATCAAACGACAGCAAGGTGCTGGACTTTGGCTGCGGCGGCGGATTTCTGATCAAGAGCATCGGCTGCAGCAAGCGAGTGGGCGTTGAGGTCAATCCGGCTGCAGTGGCCGTCGCCAGGCAGAACGGAATCGAGGTTTACACCCGCGTCGCGGACGTGCCGGATGACTACGTTGACGTCATCATTTCGAACAGCGCGCTCGAGCACACCCTGCAGCCACTCGAGGAACTGAAATCCCTGTACCGCAAGTTGCAAGCCGGAGGCAAGATCATTTTCGTGGTCCCGTGCGAGTCCATCTCGCACCGCTACAAGCGCAACGACATCAATCATCACCTCTACAGCTGGAGTCCGATGAGCATCGGTA
>DATHMN010000149.1:0-32134 GCA_035487135.1 Steroidobacteraceae bacterium
GTGCAAGCCGCAGTGGCCGAATTCGGCGGCAAGGTGGAGGCGTTCGCAGTCGCGGCCATGTTCTCGGTGCGCAATCCTGCACATGAGCTGCGCGTGCGCGAGCGGATCCGCGCAGGCTGCGGCAAACCTGTCACCTGCAGTCACGAACTGAGTGCGCAGCTCGATGCGCCGCGCCGCGCCCTGACCGCCGCCCTCAACGCGCGGCTCACGCCGCAGGTGCGCCACCTGATCGACTCGGTGCAGGAAGTGCTGGCGCGCGAACGCATCGAGGCTCCGCTCATGATCGTGCGCGGCGACGGCACGCTGGTAAGGGCGGCCGTGGCACTCGAGTATCCGGTCGAGACGGTGTTGTCCGGGCCGGCTGCCAGCGTCGTCGGTGCGAGTTTCCTCAGCGGTGTCAGGGACTTCGTGGTGGCCGATATGGGCGGTACCACGACCGATGTCGCGGTGGTAGCCGACGGCCGCCCGGTCGTGCGACCGGAGGGCGCGGTGATCGGCGGCTGGCGCACCATGGTGCAGGCGGTCGACGTTCATACCTGCGGCCTCGGCGGCGACAGCGAGGTTTACTTCGACCGCGAGCGGCGCTTGAGCATCGGGCCGCGGCGAGTCGTGCCGCTCAGCCTGTTTGCGCTGCAATTCCCGGAAGTTCGCGCGGCGCTGAGCCGGCTCGCCGCCGCTGCGGTGCTGCCGCCGTTCGCCGGCCAGTTTGCCGTGCGCAATCCGGGTCCCGAGCCCGTCGCCACGCTCGACCGGCTCGAGCGGCGCGTGCTCGAGGCCCTGGCGGAGGTGCCGAGCGGCGTCGATGCCGTGGCGCGCACTACCCCGGGTGTCGAGGCGCTGCGTCGGCTGGTCGATCGTGGGTTGGCAACGATCGCTGGATTCACACCGAGCGATGCCTTGCATGTACTCGGACGACAACAAGGCTGGTGCGTGGAATCTGCGCGGCTTGGCGCTGTGCTGCTTGCACTGGAGGAGCGCAATGTCAGCGCACGGCGCGAGAGTGACAGTGCCGAAGGCATCTGCGCGCGCACGTATGAGAACGTGCTGCGGCAAGCCGTACAGGTCGTGGCAGAAACGGCACTGGCGCGCGACCCTGGCCTCGAGAGCGCTCGCTCGGGCCCGTTCCGTCAGCTGATGGGTGAGGTGGCTGCCGGGCGACCCTTCTCACGACTGCTGGAAGTCAACGTCAGGCTGACGACGCCGCTCATCGCGATCGGGGCACCTGCCGCGGCCTACTACGGCGAAGTCGCCCGACGCCTGGGCGCGGCACTGTGCGTGCCTGAACATGCACAAGTTTGCAACGCCGTCGGCGCGGCCGCCGGAGTGGTCTCGGAAGTGTGCCAGCTGACCGTCAACCAGCCGGTGCTCAACGTGTTTCGCGTGCACGACCCCGCGGGCAGTCGCGATTTTGCCGATGCCGACAGCGCCATCGAAGAGGCGAAGCGCCGTGCGCGCGCCCATGTGCTCGAAGCGGCAGTGCGCTCTGGGGCGAGCGAGCCGCACATCGAGGTCACGCTTACGGAGCGCCGCGCACGCACCAACAGCGGAGACGAATACCTCGCCGAAGCGACGGTGTCCGCGCGCGCCACTGGCGTGCCCGTCATCCATCGCGCGCGCGAGTGAAGAGTCAGCGGGGCAAGAGGCGCGTTTGTGGGGCCGCTTCGGCGGCGGCCTGCGACGACGAATGAATTTCCGGGCCGCGCCTCGCCAGCACTCGAAATGATCAGAGCAAAGCCTCATAGCGCTAGGAAAACTAAAGACTCTATGACAGGCTGAGTGCCCGGCTCCGGCGTCTTCAGGGCAGCGCAGGGACGCACAGAGATTTACCCCTTCCGGTGTATCCCCCAACATGTGCAAGCCCGGAGCGGCAAGTCCGGCGTCTGGTCCGTTCCGTCACCTGACAAAGAGGTCTCATGGACATACATGAATATCAGGCGAAGGAACTGCTCGCAGGTTACGGCGTGCCCATTCAGCGGGGCGCGGTGGCCTACAGTGCCGAACAGGCTTCCTACGCGGCTTCCGAGCTGGGCGGCTGGCGCTGGGCCGTCAAGGCGCAGATTCACGCGGGTGCTCGCGGTAAGGCGGGCGGTGTCAAGCTGTGCACCACCTATCACGAGGTACATGACGCCGCCCAATCCATGCTGGGCAAGCGCCTGGTGACGCAGCAGACTGGCCCCGAAGGCCGCCTGGTCCAGCGCGTCTATGTCGAGATCGCCGAGAAATTCGAGCGCGAGCTCTATCTCGGCATCGTGCTGGACCGCAAAGCCGAGCGGGTGCGGGTGATCGCCTCGGCGCAGGGCGGCATGGACATCGAGGAGATCGTACGCACCGCGCCGGAGGCGATATTGCAGATCGTGGTCGAGCCGGCGGTGGGGTTGCAGCAGTTTCAGGCGCGCGAGATCGCGTTCGGACTCGAGCTGAACCTCAAACAGGTCAGCCGCGCAGTGGCCGCCATCATGGGCGCCTACCGGACTTTTCGCGATCTCGACGCGACCATGGTGGAGATCAATCCGCTGGTGGTGACGGCGGACGACCGCGTCATCGCGCTCGATGCCAAGATGTCTTTCGACGACAACGGCTTGTTTCGCCATCGCGACGTCGCTGAGATGCGCGATCTGTCGCAGGAGGATCCGCGCGAGGCCGAAGCCTCACAGGACAATCTCAACTACGTCGGTCTGGAGGGCGACATCGGCTGCATCATCAACGGCGCCGGGCTCGCCATGGCCACCATGGACACGCTCAAGTATGCCGGCGGCAACCCCGCAAACTTTCTCGATGTCGGCGGTGGCGCCTCGCCGGAGCGCGTTGCCAAGGCGTTCAGGCTGGTGTTATCCGATGCCAAGGTGAGGGCGATTCTGGTTAACATTTTTGCCGGCATCAACCGTTGCGACTGGGTGGCGCAGGGAGTCGTGCAGGCCGTACAAAGCATCGGCATCCGTGTGCCACTGGTCGTGCGGCTCGCGGGGACCAACGAGGCGGAAGGGCGCAAGATCATTGAGGAGAGCGGCCTGCCGATCATCAGTGCGGCGACGCTCGCCGAGGCGGCACGCCAGGCGGTCGCCGCAGCCGCACAGCCGTCGCGTGCACTCCCGGGAAATACGCGATGAGTATCCTGATTGACGAAAAGACTGCGGTGATCGTGCAGGGCTTCACCGGCGACAAAGGCACGTTCCATGCACGCGAAATGATCGCCTACGGCACGCGGGTGGTGGGGGGCGTCACGCCGGGCAAGGGCGGCAAGCAGCACCTCGATCGGCCGGTGTTCAATACCGTCAAGGAGGCGGTGCGCGCCACTGGTGCCACCACCAGCCTTGCCTTCGTGCCGCCGGCGTTTGCCGCCGACTCGCTCATGGAAGCGGCCGATGCCGGACTGCGGCTCGTGTGCATCATCACCGACGGCATCCCGGCGCAGGACATGATGCGGGTGAAGCGTTATCTGATGCGCTACCCGCGTGAGCGACGCACCATGGTCGTTGGGCCCAATTGCGCGGGCATCATCAGTCCGGGGAAAGCCATGCTGGGGATCATGCCCGGGCACATCTACAGCCGCGGCAACGTCGGCATCGTCTCGCGTTCAGGGACGCTGGGCTACGAGGCCGCTGCGCAGATGAATGCGTTGGGCATCGGGCAGACAACCAGCGTGGGAATCGGTGGTGATCCGATCAACGGTAGCTCGTTCCTGGATCACCTCATGTTGTTCGAGCAGGATCCGGAGACCGAGGCCGTCGTCATGATCGGTGAGATCGGTGGCCCGCAGGAGGCCGAGGCTTCCAAGTGGGTAAAGGAAAACATGAGTAAGCCCGTCATCGGCTACGTCGCCGGACTCAGCGCGCCCAAGGGGCGCCGCATGGGACACGCCGGCGCGATTATTTCTTCAGCCGGTGACAGTGCAGCGGAGAAGACCGCCATCATGAAGGACCACGGTCTCACGGTGGCGGCGAGCGCCTGCGAACTCGGCTCCACCGTGGCCGAGGTACTACGCGGCCGCCGCACGCGACCTACGTCCAGCTGAGCGGCCGATGCCGGTCGAGGCCGCGCGTCGAGCCCAAACATGAGCGCTGACCTGTACGAAGCGGAAGTGGCCGAACTGTTGTTCGAGCTGCTGGTCGAGACTGCCACCCGCCACAGTCCCGAGGTGGTGCCGCTGCTGCGCGGTGAGGCCATCGCGTTGAACCTCGCGCCGCGGCAACAGGCGTCGGCGCTGCAGGCGCAGGGGATATGGTTTCAACTGCTGAGCATTGCGGAGCAAAACGCTGCGATGCGGCGGCGGCGTGACGCGGAGAACCGGCGCGGACTCCAGGCCGTGAACGGCACGTTTGCCAACGTTATCGCGGACGCCGCTGACAGCGGGATCAAAGCCAAGGCGGTCCGCTGCGTCCTGCAGGCTTTGCGGATTCGGCCGGTGATTACCGCGCACCCCACCGAAGCGAAACGCGTGACCGTGCTCGAAGAGCATCGCCGCATCTACCGCGCCCTGATGGAGCTGGAATCGACGCGCTGGACGTTACGTGAGCGCGCCGCGCTGAAATTGCGCCTGCGCAACGAAATTGAGCTTCTCTGGCTGACCGGTGAGCTGCGCCTCGAAAAGCCGACCGTGGCGCAGGAAGTCGCCTGGGGGCTGCATTTTTTCAATGAGACGCTGTTCGAGAGCGTGCCGGCCACCTTGGAGAAACTGGCGAGCGCCCTCGAACAAAGCTACCCCGGCGAGCGCTTCGAGATTACGCCGATTTTCCAGTTCGGCGCTTGGATCGGCGGCGACCGCGATGGAAACCCGTTCGTGACCAACGAGGTGACTCGCAAAACTCTCGCCGCCAACCGTGCCGCCAGTCTGGCGCGCTATCGCAGCCGCATCGCCGAGCTCATTCGCACCCTGTCGATCGCCGCGAGCGTCGTCGGTGTGCCGGTCGCGTTGCAGGAGGCGCTGCCGCGGGCGCTACGGCAGTCAGGGGATGCCGAGGCGATCACGAGCCGCAATCGCGGCGAGCCGTTCCGTCAGTATCTGGCCTGCATCCTGCAGAGACTCAAGCACACCGCTGCCGCCGCGGCGGTGCGCAGTGACAGCGCAGCCGGTTATCGCGACGCCGGCGAATTGGCCGCCGAGCTGCACCTGCTGGAGGAGTCACTGGCCAGCTGCGGGGCTGGCGAACTGTCCGCCTGGCTGGTACGCCCCGTGCGGCGCGAGGTGGAGACCTTCCGCTTCAGCACCTTAAGACTCGATCTTCGGGAAAACACCACGCGTACCACGCAGGCGCTGCAGGCATTGTGGCGTGCGCTCGGCGCAGGTGCGCAGCCGCCCGCGGACGATTCCCCGCACTGGAAAAGCTGGCTGCTGAACCAGCTGGCGGTCCCGCATCCCGCGGCACGTGCGCCGCCGGCGTTGCCGGCGGAAGCGGCGGAAACGCTCGGCATGTTTGAGTTGATCAGAGAGACGCGGGCCTTCGACCGTGAAGCGATCGGAACCTTCATCCTTAGCATGACGCGCAGCGCCGCTGATGTGTTGGGCGTCTATCTGCTGGCCAAGGAGAGCGGTTTATTCGCCGATACTCTGGCGGTCGAAACCTGCACGCTGCCCATCGTGCCCTTGTTCGAGACCATCGAGGACTTGCGCGCGGCCCCCGGCATCATGCGCGAGTTGCTCAGCGTGCCGATGGTCAAGCGCAGCATCCGCGCGCAGGGCGGCGTGCAGGAGGTGATGCTCGGCTATTCGGATTCGAACAAGGATGGTGGATTCCTCGCCTCCAACTGGGAGCTGTACAAGGCCCAGGTCAGACTGACCAAGCTGGGTAAAGATTTAAAGGTGCCGTTGTCGTTTTTTCACGGACGCGGCGGCTCGGTGAGTCGCGGTGGCGTGCCGACGGGGCGCGCGATCGCGGCCCAGCCGGCAGGTTCGATCGCCGGACAGTTCCGCATCACCGAACAGGGTGAAGTGGTCTCTTTCAAGTACGCCAACCGTGGCACCGCCGCCTACCAGATTGAGCTGCTGGCAAGCAGTGTGCTCAAGCACAGTCTCAAATCCGAGGGCGAGCAGGCATTGATGCCGGTAAGCGAATTCGACGACGCCATGGAAGCGCTTTCCGAGACTTCGCGAGCCGCCTACGGCAATCTGGTCCGCCGACCCGAGCTGATCGTCTACCTGCAGGAGGCCAGTCCGCTCGACGAGCTGGCGCTGCTCAACATCGGCTCGCGTCCGGCACGGCGGTTCGGCGCGCGCGCGCTGGCGGACCTACGTGCCATTCCCTGGGTGTTCGCCTGGTCGCAGAACCGACACATCATGCCTGGCTGGTATGGAGTCGGCAGTGCGCTGGCGGCGTTTCTCGAAGTGCGCCAGCAGCCGGGACTCGAGCTGCTGCGGCGCATGTTTCGGGATTTCCGGCTGTTTCGGCTCATCGTAGACGAGGCGGAGAAGACGCTGCTGCAGGTCGATCTGGCAATCGCGCGCGAATATGCCCGGCTGGTGACTGATGCGGCGGTGCGTGAGGGCATTTTCTCCACGCTCGAGCGCGAATACCGCCTGACAGCCGACATGCTGCTGCAGATCAGCGGCGGCGGCCAGATAGCGGAACGCTTCCCACGGCTGCGCAGCCGTCTGGCGCGTAAGTTGCCCGTGCTCGGCGATGCCAACCGCCAGCAGGTTGAACTGTTACGGCGCTACCGGGCGGCAGCTGAAGGCGACGAGAAGGAGTCGTACAAGGCCGCGCTGTTGGTCTCCATCAACTGCATCGCCGGCGGGCTCGGTAGTACCGGTTGAGCCACTAGGGAGGAAGGTACATGAGCTTCACGACCATCGAGCAGGCAAGACCACGGCTGCAGCGCTCAGAACTGGCGGTGCCGGGCTCCAATCCCGGATTGTTCGAAAAAGCCGCCAAGTCCGCTGCCGATGTCGTATTCCTGGACTGCGAAGACGCGGTCGCACCCGATGACAAGGAGCGCGCTCGCGGCAACATCATCCAGGCGTTGCACGAGGTCGACTGGGGCACGAAGACTGTGATGGTGCGCATTAACGGCCTCGACACCCACTACATGTACCGCGACGTGGTCGATATCGTCGAGGCTTGTCCGCGCCTCGATATGATTCTCATACCGAAGGTGGGCGTACCGCAGGATGTCTACGCGCTAGACATGCTGGTGACGCAGATCGAATCCGCCAAGGGGCGCACGCAGCGCATCGGCTTCGAGGTGCTGATCGAGACTGCACTCGGCATGGCCAATGTCGAAGCGATTGCTCAGTCGTCGCGCCGTCTGGAAGCGATGAGTTTCGGTGTGGCCGATTACGCTGCCTCCACCCGGGCCCGCACGACGGTCATCGGCGGTGTGCACCCGGATTACGGTGTGCTGGCGGACAAGGACGCGGCCGGAGAGCGACCGTACTACTGGTCAGATCCTTGGCATGCGGCGCAGACCCGCATGCTGGTGGCGTGTCGCGCCTACGGCCTGCGCCCGATCGATGGGCCGTTCGGCGACTTCGGCGATCGCGAGGGCTACATCGCCGCGGCCAACCGCGCCGCCATCCTCGGATATGAGGGGAAATGGGCGATACATCCCTCGCAGATCGAACTCGCCAATCAGCTGTTCACCCCGTCGGCGCCGGAAGTAGCGAAGGCGCGCCGCATCCTGCAGGCCATGTCGGAGGCGACCAAACACGGCAAAGGCGCTGTGTCTCTGGATGGCAGACTCATCGATCTTGCCAGCATCAGAATGGCGGCCGCCCTCATTGCCAAGGCAGACGCGATCGACGCCGACGGCAATTGACAAAACTGACACAGGCATTGCTGCATCTGCGGCGCAACGCGGGCGAATCTCCCGGTCGACATTGGGATCCCATCCCGAGCGAAGAATCTGGGCGCACTGACCTCCTGCGGTTGCGCGAGTCTCCAGAGCGGCGCTGTGTCACAACGCGGGCGAAGCTCGCGCTTGCAAGGAATCGACGCGCGCGCGGAGAATGGCAGCGAGGGTGTGGATGCCTTTCCATTGGAGGTGCACAGTGTACCGAGCGACATTGCCAGCGATGATTGTTGGAGGTTTGTTGGCGGTGGCGACGCAGAGCCTGATTCAACTCGCCTACGCGGATCCGTCCTCGAGTGAGGTCGTTGCGAAATATGACTCCGACAAGGACAAAACGCTCAGTCTGGATGAAGTGAAAGCCGCGGCGTCGGCTCACTTTGACAAGCTGAATAAGGACGGCGATTCGACGCTTGAAGCGAATGAGGTCAAGGCAATCCTCGGGCCGAAGGCATTCAAGGCGGCGGATACAGATCATGACGGCAGCCTGTCAAAGTCCGAATACCTCGCACTGGTCGAGAAGCTGTTCGGCAAAGCCGACGCCGATCACGACGGCACATTGACCGCCGCCGAGCTGCGCTCGCAGAGCGGCCACGCGCTGAGACGTCTGATCGACTAGAAGCTGCGCGCGGCAACGCGGCGTTCGTAAACGGCCGCAGCGGCGTAGCGCAGTCAAAAACAGACCGGGCGCACCTGCCCGGTCCATCTTGCGGGGAACTATCGCGTGGAGAAGCGTAGCAACCGAGCTCGCTGATCAGCTGCGGCGTGACTCCCGCAGTCACCGGGATGAGCACTCCAAACACGCGCTCCTAAGCAGCTGCGAAAGACGCGATCCGCGCGTGTTGCGCAGCCGAGGCGCACAGCGCTGGGACATTCTCCCGATCAAAGTCGGGAAAACCTCCCTTGATGCCCGTGGAGTTCTTACGACATCCTCGCGGCGCTGCTCACGATCAATCAGGGGATATCACCATTCGTACGCACGCGCCTTGCCGACGCAGGCCCGGGTTGGCCCTGAGGGTTGTGTTTGCAGCTGGCTGTGCATCGTGGGGTGTCGCCACCCTCGCGGCGGATGCGAGCGCGGATTCCGCCAGTGCTCTGCCTGAGGTCGTTGTAATCGGCACGACGCCGATCCCCGGCACGTCGATCGACATTGATAAGTTTCCGGGCAACGTTCAGGTGCTGTCTTCCGCCGATCTCTCGCGTGAGGGTTCGCCGAATCTGACCGGTGCGCTCAACTCGAATTTGAGCAGCGTCAACATCAACGACGATATCGATGACCCGTTCCAGCCTGACATCCTGTATCGGGGTTTCGAGGCCTCACCGGTACTGGGCACCCCCCAGGGTCTGGCGGTCTACCAGAATGGCGTTCGCATCAACGAGGCGTTCGGAGACACCGTCAATTGGGATCTGTTTCCCGACGTCGCGGTCGACCAGGTCGAGCTCGTCAGTTCAAGCCCGCTGTACGGCCTGAATGCGCTGGGCGGTGCGATCTCTGTGACGATGAAGAACGGCTTCAGCTATCAGGGCGGCGACGTTGAGCTCTCCGGTGGCTCGTTCGGGCAGCGCTCGGTCGTCGCGCAGTTCGGCATGAATTCGGGGCCCTTCGGCATTTACGTGGCAGGTCGGGCGCTCAACTGGGACGGCTGGCGGCAGTTCTCGGATGATCGGATTCGTAGCCTCTACGCGGCGCTCAGTTATCACACCGAACAGCTGGTCATCGACGCCAGTTACACCGGCGCGCAGAACACGATGGAGGGTCAGGGTCCGGCACCGGTTCAGGAGCTGGCGGTGAACCGCTCGCTGGTCTTCACCGGTCCGCAGAACAACATCAATGACCTCAACTTCTTCACGCTGAATGCCGCGTTGCGTCTCAGCAAGACCTGGTCGCTGGAGAGCACGCTCTACTATCGCAACTACTCGCAGAGCGTGTCCAACGGCAACACCACTGACTACATTGCCTGCAGCAACGTCGCCGGAATCCTCTGTCAGCCGGACGGCATCACCCCGCTCATGAATGCACAGGGTCAGACGTTGCCGGATATCTCCAACGGGGGCAATACGATCATCGGTGAGAACGACTTCGAATTGATTCATGCCTGGGGGCGGGGGGCGACGCTGCAGATTTCAAACAGTGACTCGCTCTTCAATCTCGCCAATCAGTTCAGTGTGGGCGCGGCGGTCGACTACGCCTCGACCAGCTTCTACACCGGCGCGCAGATTGGCGTGATCAATGCGCAACTGATCGTGCTGCCGTCCGATCTGATCGTCAACACGCCCGAGAACTCCCCCGGCGCGATCAACAACGGCGATCCGGTCCCGGTGAGCGTTGATTCAGTCAACAAGAATCTCGGCATTTATCTCACCGATACGCTCAATGTCACGCCCGATCTGGCGGTCACTGCCAGCGGCCGGTACAACATTGCCAACATAGACCTGTACGACCAACTCGGCACCAATCTGAATGGCGAGAATCGCTTCGTGCATTTCAACCCAGCAGTGGGCGCCACCTACAAGTTGCTGCCGACGGTGACGGCATACGGTGGCTGGTCAACGAACACGCGCACGCCGACGGCGAGTGAGATTGAGTGCTCGGATCCATTCACGCCGTGTCTGCTGCCCACGAATCTGGCGGGCGATCCCCCCAATCTGCGCCAGGTCATCGCGCAAACCTATGAACTGGGAGTGCGCGGCAGGTTCGCCGATACCACCGCGAGCAGCGGCACTCTCAGCTGGAATCTGAGTGTTTTCAGAACGGGCCTGCATGATGATATCTACGGCATCGCGACCTCGGTCAGCCAGGGGTTCTTCCAGAACATCGGCGACACGCGCCGCCAGGGCATCGAGGCGGGTTTGGGTTGGCGCACGCCGCGCCTCAGCGTCTACGCGAATTACAGCCTGGTGCAGGCTGAGTTCCGCTCGGCGCTGGTGGTGCCGTCGCCGTCGAATCCGTTCCAGAATGCCCTGGGTGACATCCAGGTTGAACCGGGTGACCGACTGCCGGGAATCCCGTTGCATCGCGGCAAGCTCGGTGCGGACTTCAGGGTCATTCCGCAATGGACGGTGGGTGCGACGGTCAACATTGTCAGCAGCTTCTACTACGTGGGCGATGAGTCGAATCAATTGGCGCCGATTCCGGGCTACACGGTGGTGGGGCTGCATACGAGCTACCGCCCGATGCCGCATCTGGAGCTGTTTGGCTCGATCAATAACCTGTTCAACCGCAAGTACGCGACCTGGGGAATTCTGAGCGACCCCACGGGAATTAACGCGCCCGGCATTCCTCCCGACGGTGTCACCAACGGGCCGGGCGTCGACAATCGCTTCCTCAGTCCGGCGGCGCCGTTCGAGGCCTTCGTCGGGCTGCGACTCACGCTCTGAGGGGTGCGGCGCAACGGTGACCGTCGCGGCGCGTTTGCCGGCTAATTGCCGAAGATGAAGACGCTCTGTGTCGTTACGCTGTGGACGTAGCCGTCGCGGTAGGCGCGGGCCCGCACAACGGAGGAATCCTTCAGGCGAATCGGCGCGCGGTAGAGAGGGTCGTTGCGCCCTGGCTCGCTGCCATCGAGCGTGTAGTGAATCTCAGCCTGCGGATCGTCCGTCTGCAGGGTAACGCTGACTGCCGAGTGGAAGCTTCCCCCTGCCGGCGCGATGGCCGGGGGCGCGAGCACGGCGCGTCCGGGCAGAGATTCGATCCAGGCGCGCACTAGGGAGACACCCTGCACGTCGATGGTTTCGCGTGCGAGGGGAGGCATCTTGATGTCATCCAGGGTGTCTATTCTCATATAAGCGATTGAGCGCCAGATGTCCCTGGGTGCTACGACGCGCGGATGGTCAATTCCTTCATCGATCAATACCGGTCCATCGACGATGCCCTGTTGCACCAGCGGCGTGCTGTAGCGAGCATCGAAATAGGCGACCGTATCGCCGGGCCGATGACACTGCGAGCAGTTGGCGTCCAGATACGAGCGGGCCCGATCCTCGAGGCTACGGGCGGTGTCACTGGCCGCAGCCAATCGTGGCAGTGTGGAAGGGTCGGTCCCGCGGATCGATGGGGCTAACAGCTGCAGATCATCCCAGGCCTTGAGCTGGTTCTCGAGGCGGCCCGAGGGGTATTTGAGCGCCGTATTGAGTTGTCGGGTCTTGACTCCAAGCACCCCGCCGGCGCGCGCGTTATGGCACTCCAGACAGTCTTTGCGGCTGGGGTAATACCACGTCTGACTGCGTGCGCCGCCGCTCTTGGTCCGGATCTGGATAGGTTCCGTGAGGGAATCCTTGAGCAGGTCTGCATCGCTCAGGTCAGCGCGCCACTTATAGACCACACCGTAGACGCCACCGTCGGCGTCGCGAACCAGTAACCGGGTCTCCAGGCGCCGCCTGGAGGACGGATTGGTTTCATCCACGGGCAGTTCGAAGGTCTTGACGAACACGGTGCCTGGCGGAAACCGCCATTCGTCGGTCGCAGAGAATCCGACCTTGGCGTTTGGTATCGCGACGAGCCGCGACTTCACCGCGCCATCCGACCAGAAGGCCACCACCAGATCGTAGGGCATCAAACCCGGAGCAGGAGCCAGGGTGCGCACATCCGTGAACACGCCGGTTTGCGACAGCAACGGCGGAATCGTTCCCGCAGCGCGCTGGGGCATGTTGAGGAACGCTTTGGGGACGACACGGCCTGGGGGTCCGCTGGTGCGACCGCAGGCCACCAGACAACCGGTCGCGGTCAAGGTCAGGGCGAGCAGCAGCCTCAACCGAGCCCGCTGTGAGCGGCTCAGGCGCGACGCCCTGAGGCGTGGATTAAGAGCCTTCAAACCGCCGTTCTTGAGGAACTTCAGTTGGCTCTCGAAACGATGGTGATTCCCCATGGGCGCTGGCCGGCATGAACGCGGGTGATCTCTTTGTTTTGAGTCAGATCGACCACGGAGACGTCATTCGAGGGCCCATTTGCGGAGAAAAGATAATGACCATCGGGAGAGACGATGATTCCCCACGGCCGTTGGCCGACCTTGAGACTGCCGACCAGATCGTGAGACTGCGCATCGAGCACTGAGATCGTTCCTGCCCGGCCATCCGAGACATAAATCCGCCTGCCGTCGGGTGAGACCTTAACGCTCATCGGGCGCGATCCCTGCGGCAGATCGATGACTTTGAGTATCTTGAGCTCGTCGGTATCCACGACATTCAGCTGGCCTGTGGTCTCGGACGGAATGAATGCGCGGCTGCCGTTCGGGAGAAACGCGACACTCCGCGGTCGCACGGCGACCCGGAAGTGACCCGCCACCTTGTAGCTGGAGGTATCGATGACGTAGATGTCGCCACCGGCTTCACAGGTCACGTAGAAGCGTTTGCCATCGGGAGAGGTGGCGACACCCTCGGGCTCTTGCGCGACTGGAATGATGTGTTCCACCTTACCGGAATGTATTCCGATCACGCTCGCGGTTTTGACGTCCTCATTGGAGACATAGAGCTGGGTGCCATCCTTGCTGACTGCGAACTCCTCGGGGTCAGAGCCTGCGTTGATCTTGCCGACGAGCTTGCGGGCGGCGACGTCGATGACACCGATGCCGTCGGCTGACTTGTCTGCGTTGGCGTCGTCGTCGCTATCCTCGTGCTTGCGCAGAATGGGATTGCCCTTCGCGTCCAGCTGCGGGATCTCGATCGGCGTGCCGCTGAGCGCCACATATACAACCCGTCCATCTGGCCCGGCATGGATCCCGCGCGGCCGCTTTCCGGCAGGGATGGTGGCGAGCACCTTGAAATCCTCGCCGCTGATGACGGTGACATCACCGGATTGCTCGTTCGAGACGAACACCTCATAACTTGCGGCGGTGGCGGTTTTGCCTGCTGGAATCCCCGCCAGCGCCAGGCCGGTCATTAGAACGGCGCCGATTGAGGTGCGGCTGCCCAGATAGATACGCATCATGTGGTCCCTTCGACAATCAATTTCGGCTGCCACTAGTCTAGAGAGGCAGCGCCCGAGGCGTCATCGAAAATGTGCCTGAGAGTGCTGGCTCGCCTCGGGAAGAACTCCCGAACATTCTCAGGATAGCCTCCCGAGGCAGGTCCCGGAAGCGCTGGCCCGGGTGTCCGCGCGGCGAATAAGGTCGACGAATCACCCGCTCGGTGTCGACGGACGATTCCGGGACGGCGCCGGGCTGATGCGCTGGGACGCCACGCGGCAGGGGGCTGACGCGGTCGGGACGTACGGATAGCTCTGCGACATCCGGCGGCATATCCTCTCGGGAGCGGGGAGGGAGGCTGAGGTCACGCTACATCCCATCAGCGGCTGACACCCGGGCCGCCTTGCCCATTTCGCCCGCGGGAGCGCTGATGTCCGAGCCTGCCAGCAAGAGTCGTATCCCTGATTCGCCGATCAGAATCATGCTCATCGACGATCACGCCATCGTCCGTTCGGGCTTTCGCCGCCTGTTGGAGCAGCAGAGCAATTACGAAGTGGTGGCCGAAGCAGGCGATGCGGACAGTGCCTACACGCTCTTCGTTGAGTATCAGCCCGACGTCGTGGTCCTGGATCTGTCAATGCCGGGCGTGAGCGGGCTTGAGCTTTTGCGGCGGATGACCATGCGTCAGCCGAATGCCCGCATTCTGGTCTTCAGTATGCATGAGGACGCCGCACTCGCCGAGCGAGCAATTCAGCTGGGGGCTTGCGGATATGTGACCAAGAGCAGTGCACCCGAGGTGCTCGCTTCGGCGGTGGCTGACATGATGGCCGGGCGGCTCGCTTTCAGTCCTGATATCGCTCAGGCGCTGGCGACCCTGAAGGTGACCGGGGAAGGCGATCCCCTGATGGTGTTAAGTGCGCGCGAGTTCGAGATATTCCGGCTGCTGATACGCGGGCAATCCGTTTCTGCGATCGCATCGCTCCTCAGTCTGAGCGCGAAGACCGTTGCAAACTATCATTCGCTCATTAAGCAGAAGCTCGGGATCTCCAGCGACGTCGAACTCGTGCTACTGGCGCATCGTAGAAAGATCAGTTGAGCGCGCCCGCGGGCGCCTGCAGTGATCTGCTCGCTCTCTCGCAGGAGCGATCCACTTCAGTGCGAAATCCACTGTTGACTGGGTGCGCCGTTGCAGGTGTTGATGATCAGCGGCGCGCCTTGTTCGGGACTACCACCGGTGATATCTAGGCATTTGCCGCCGATCCCAACGATGGTACCGTTGCTGGCGGTCCAGTTCTGACTGGGCGAGCCGCTGCAGGGCGTGTAGATCACGGCAGCCCCATCCTTGGGCGCACTGCCCTGCACGTCGAGGCAGAAGCCGCCTACCCCGGTGATTACACCGTTGCCGTTGAAAGACCACTGCTGATTCTTCCACGGATCGCACACCTTCATGATGACGGGGGCACCCGGTTGCGGATAGCCGTGATTTATGACGTTCATGCACATGTTGGTGTTACCGCTGGTGAGCTGACTGGTCGTCGCGCATCCGGTAACCGACGTGCTCAGCAGCAACAGCGCGTTTACAGCGCAGAAAATCTTTCGCATGGAGGTCTCCTGAGATCGGGAGTTCGCGTCACAGGCTGCCTCTGGAGGAGCCGCTACAGTCGTTGCGTTGCATTGCACCGAACAGCACCTATTCCCAGACCGCGGTCACGATGCGACTGTCCTTGTCGAGAATGAGCGTCAGGCGATTAGGATTGGAAGTCGTTCCCATCATGCCCTCCGAGGGACGCACGATGCGCGTCTCGGGCGGCAGCTGGTCTTCGCGCAGCACGTCGCGCCCCGCACTTGAGCTGCCCTTGGCCACGAGGGTCTTGCCGACGCACTTGCCACAGTCATCCGCAGCCGCCGTCGCTTCGGAGTAGCCTGGCAGGGCGGTCACCGTGACCGCGTTGGTCGCGCCGTGCACATTGACCCCTTTGAAAGGGTGGTTGGTCTCCAGCGGGAAGATCGCCTCGACGGTTTCGTAGCCGGTGGCATCGGAGGCGGTTTCCGGGGGCCGCGCCACCATAATCAACTGCAGCATGCCGTCCGGCGGAACGCCGCGCGTCAGCGGCACTAATTCGGCCTCCTCCCAGCCGTTGCTGCTCACGAGCCCACGCACCCTGATGATGTCCATGTAGGGGGCGTGAGCGCTGCGGATCACCTCGACGCTCGCAATGCGCAGCACGGCGTGCGTCTGACTGTCGTTGGAGCCGCCATTGACCGGTGCTACCTCCGTCGGCGGCATGCCGGTGCGTTCGGCGGATTGGGAGCTGCCCGCCTGCGCGGCCAGAGTGCTGCAAGTCACGATTGCCATCCCGAGGACGAAGAGGGCCGTGGCACTCTTTCTGTTCATGATGGTTACTCTCCGATCCAAAGGTAGGTAGGTCGGTGAATCCTCAAACCGTCATTTCCGGCCGCAGGGCAGCGGAACGCACCGAAAATTCCTGCAGAAGCTGCGGTAGCAATTGCCCCTCTGCGCCGCACTGCAGATGGTCAAAGGCCTCCAGAATCAGGTCCGTCGGCACCATTTGCGTCAGCGCACAAAAGCCGGTGCGGTCCGTGTCGAACGAGCCGTTTTCACTCAGCTTGTTAATCGGGGCGCCCCCGCCGCATACCGAGAAGTACTCGCACGAGGCCCGGCAGCGCGCGACCCCTGCGCGGATGTCGCGGCTCATGGCCTGCATGACCGCACCGGCGCGCATTGCCTCGAGCGAGTCTGTCAGAACGTTGCCGATGAGGAAGTCGCCGTAGGCGGCGTTTCTGAGTCCCAGAAGCTCTGGGGAGAAGCTCGAGACGTTGCCCAGGTAGTCGATGTTCAGCATCGCAAATGGCTCAACCTGCACGTTCTTCAACTCGGCACCCTCCGGACGAAAGACCCGCGGGATCATGCCGTCGATTTCGCGAATGAAGCGGATCCGCTCGTCACGCCGCGCCTCGCGCCAGAAGCGACCTAGGAAGCGGTGGAAGCGCGCGCGCGGTGCCGCGCTGGCGAAAAGCTCGGACACGTGCGCGCCTTCGGACTCCTCGACGTTGAAACACACGTCCTCAATACCCTCCGCGCGGTAGAACTCCAGCATCTCCTCCGGCGCGTCCAGGCTTTGATCGGTGAGGACGGAGATCACATGGAACGGCACCTGTTCGCTGCGTAGCAGACGGATGCCCGCAATGGTTTTGTCGAATGTGCTGCGTCCGTTGCGGGCCAGGCGGTGTGCATCGTTGAACCGTCGTGGGCCGTCGATGCTCACCCCGACGCCTGCCTGCCACTTTTTGAACAGATCGCACCACGCCTTGGAGATGAGCATGCCGTTGGTCTGGAATGAATGGCGCACCTGGATCTGGGGCGGCCGCAGCGACTCGATGAGACTGAATGCCTCCTCGTAGAACTCGACCGGCATCACCAGGGGTTCGCCGGCGTGCCAGATCACCGTCAGTTGCTCCTCAGCCCAGCCCGAGCCGAACACCTTGGCAAAGAGGGTACGCAGGATATCCGGCGACATCGTCGCCTTGTTGTTGCGCGCCGGCAGGTAGCAGTAGTTGCAATTGATGTTGCAGAACGGCGTCGGCTGTACCACCACGACAGCGATCGTCGGGCTGTCGGGGTGTTTGCTGGGTTGCGACATGGCCTGATGTCCCAATTCTGGACTCAGCCGTTGTGCCAGAAGTTGTGCCAGCCGTTGCCCCAGTTATGCCAGCCATTCGGCCAGCCACCGTTACCCCAACCGCCGTTACCCCAGCCGCCGTTACCCCAGCCGCCGTTGTGCCAGCCGAAACGCCAACCGCCGTTACCCCAGCCGCCATGCCATCGGCCCCAGCCACCGTTGCCCCACCAGGTGGGAACCAGGCCCGCGCCACGGGTCTCGCTAATCTGCGCCGATCCCTCGGCGCCGGGCGTCGCAATTTCAGCTACGCCGGCGCGGATGGCCCTCAGTCGCGCAGCGATGCTCGCCTGACCCGCAGAGCTATCGGTCGGCGCGCTCGGCGAGGCAGCCGCCTGCGCGGACGACAGCGCCAGCAGCACGGACGCGCCCAATGCACCGCTCGGAAGCACGAGCGACAACGCTCTTGTGATGGGCTTCTTGTTAGACATGTGGTCTCCTGATGTGTCTGAAGTGACCGGCGATCTGCACAGACTTGGGGTTCTTCAATCGATGAGCACCAGGGGAATTTCGCGACTCGTCCCGCGCTGGTAGCTCGCGTACGTGGGCGCAACGGCGATCAGCTGCGGCCACAGACTCGAGCGCTCGTGCGCATCTGCGAAGCGAGTGCTGATGGCTTTTGGGCGCCGCTTTACATAGACGACGGCTGTGGAACTTGCGCGAAGATTGCGCACCCAATCCGGGTCATCGGCTGCCCCGCCTTTTGAGCCGACCACGAAGGTCTTACCGTCGAAGGTGAAGTAGGGAAGTACCACCGAGCGCCGCCGGCCGCTCTTGCGGCCGTTCGTAACCAACACGAGCGCTTGCGCCCGGTTGTGCTTAAGGTTCGGATCTTTCGCTAAGCCGCTGCGCCTGGCGAACCACCACATGAAAAACGAGTCGCCCGTCAGGCGCACTGCCCAAACGTCCAGACGCATTACCATGCGCGTCGTGAGAGGGAGCCTGGCCATGTCTTATCGTGACAGTATTGAAGCCATTCAAGCGCCGCAGCGCCTGTGTTCGCAGGCGACGCACGTCAGAAGCCGATCATAGCGGTGGCGAGCCCGTTTGTGGAGCTGCACCGGATCTTCGGGGCGCTGCGAGAGCCGCCGGTGCAGGCAGGCTTGTCCCGATCGTGATCAGCCCAGACCCAGCGACCACCGATCTTGCCGATCGAGCGGACGGTGACGAGGCGACTGAACGCGGCCCACGGCCTCGCGAGCTACCCCTTGCCCGATTGGTCCATGCGCGCGGGCACCGTCAGCGCCGTCGTCAGGCCACCGGCGAGCGCAAGCAGGGCGGCGATCCACAGCGCGGTGCGCAGCGTGCTGGCCAAAGAGTCCGCGATGAGCGAGCGCGCGAGCCGGCCCTGCTCGTTCGAAAGCTCCGCAGGCAATGCGGGCACCACAAACCCATCGCGCGCAAGGCGCACTGCGTCGGTGACTGCGGTCGGTGCCCGCGCCGCGCGCAGATGCTGATCCAGGGAGCGATCGAACAGACTCAGGCAGACCCCCCCGAGAAGCGCAATCATGAGGAGGCTACCGGTAGAGGCGACTGCATTATTGATGCCCGATGCGACCCCGGTCCGCGCCGGCGGAACGGCGTTGACGACGGCCGCTGTCAGTGGCGCCACGGTAATCGCCATGCCGAAGCCGAGGAACGTCATCGACGCGAGGGTCGCCAGATAGGATTGGCTGAGGGCGAGCAGCACCAGGGCGACCGCTGTGATGACCGGACCGGCAATCAGGGGCCAGCGGGCGCCGAACCGATCGGTGAGCCCGCCCGACCAGCGCGACAGGACGCCCAGAATCAGCGTAAAGGGCAGATATACGGCGCCTGCGGCAGTGGTGGAGTAGCCGCGTGCCTGTATCAGCAGAAAAGGCAGAAAGAAGAATGCGGCGCCAAGCCCTCCATAGAGAAGAAAGGTGAGCAGGTTGATCCCACTGAATTGACGCGAGCGGAAGAGTCCAAGCGGCACCATCGGAGTCGGGTTGACCTGCTCGGCGCGCACAAAGCCGATCAGGAGACCGACAGATGCCAGAAGCGGTGCGAGCACGCCGGCGCTGCGCCAGCTGTGGGACGAGGAGGCAATCAGTCCATATACCAGGCAGCCGAGTCCTGCGAAGGCGAGCAGTGCGCCGCGCCAGTCTATGCCGCGCGGTGCCGCCGGATCGCGGCTTTCGGGCACCCGCGTCACCGCGATCCAGAGCGTGGGAACAGCGAGCAGCGGATTGATGAGAAAGATGGCGCGCCAAGTCCAGTGATCGACCAGCCAGCCGCCCATCAGTGGCGCGGCACCTGCGGCGATTGCAGTGGCTCCGGACCAGATTCCGATCGCGGCGCCACGTTCATTTTGCTCGTAGGCGGCGCCAATCAGCGCCAGCGAGCAGGGGATCAGAAGTGCTGCCCCCGCGCCCTCGACTGCCCGAGCCAGGAGTAGTGTCGGCACATTCGATGCCAAGCCACACACGATCGATGCGAGAGCGAAAATGCTCACGCCAATGATGAAAACGCGCCGCCGGCCGAACTGATCCGCCGCCGCCCCGCCGATCAGCAACAGCGCAGACAGACAGAGCGTGTAGGCGTTGATCACCCACTGCATCGCGGCAAGCGTCGCGTGCAGATCGCTCTCGATCGTTGGCACGGCGACGTTGACCACCGACTCGTCGACGAACGCCAACGTCGACCCCAATACGGCAGTCGCCAGCACCCATTTCTTGCGCCGCACGCACGCCGTCATGCTCGTGCCGGCGCGCATGACGGCGTCTGCGCAGGGGAAAGCGCTGGGATTACTCACATTCGCGGCTCAGCGGTGCGTTCCGCCTCGTGTCCTGTCGAGCGTGGCGCCGTGACGACAGCAGTATATCGGCGCGACCGAGTTCGGCGCCGAAAAAACACGGCGCCGCGCAGTAAGGGTAGCGGCGTCTGCGCCTGGACCAGCACGGCTACTGAGGGCGCCGCCGATGGCGCAACCCCGTCAGGGTTTCTGCGCTGCCAGTGGCACGCGTTCGATCACACTGGACGTGGTCTCACCGGCCACCGACAGGTAAAGGTGCTGGGCGGCCACCGTCAGTGCGATATCCATGCGCCGCACCAGCTGACTCGCCAACTCGGTAATCCATTGGCTGTCGAACGCATAGAGTTCGAGGGTTTCAATGCGGTGAATGCGCTCGGCGCCGTAGCGCGCGGCAAGCTGGTGCGCATTGCGGTGGGCATACACCGCGACTCGTGGCGCGGCCTTGCTCGCGCGGTGCAGGCGTGTGGCATCCGGCGCGCCTACCTCGATCCATGCGCGCAGCGCCCCGGTGAGGTCGCGCACGGCGATGGCGGGTTCGTCGGGATCCGAGAGTCCGTGCGAGAAAGCGATGCCTTCGGTGTATTCGAGACAGTAGGCCAGCAGGCGCGTCAGCAGGTATTCCGCGCTTTCCGAAGGATGACGCGCGACGCGCAACTCGAGAGACTGATAGACGTTGCGATCCGAATCGGCCAGCTCGACCTTGAACACGTAGATCGTGGCGTTCAGGGCCATCGCACCCTCCGCCCGGTCAGGCGGCCGCCGCCGCACTCACCAGCATCCACGCGCAGCAGACGAGTCCAGCCGTTGAGACGGTTGAGCGCAATGTCGCCCAGCCCTTTAAGTAGGCCACCGGGTGTAGCAGACGAAAGGCAACGAACAGCGCGCAGGGGATCAGCATATTGCTGAGGCTTGTACCGGCCACCTTCGCCGCAAGAACCGAAGCGCTGAACAAGGTTGCGGCTTCCCACGCGTTTTGCTGCGAGGCATAGATGCGCGCACCATACGCGTCCAACTGTGCTGCCTGTGCGCGCGGGTTATCGTTGTCCAAAACACCCAGGGATTTCTTGCGGTAGTAACCGCCGTAGGCCGCCAGCAGGTAGGGCATTAACAGAACTATCCCCAGACAAACGAAAGGGATCTTCATCCGATCGGCTCCATAGCGGGAATCGCGGGATCGCAGCGTAGCAAGATGGCATGAGCTGTAATGCAGAAATTGGCACGTGCTTGAGGAGTTCGGAAGTCCTGTAGCACAATTTTGCGCCGGCGCCGGGTGCGGCTTGCCCTGCGCCGCGTTCTCTCCACGAGACAGTGGGCGGCTGAACGGCTAGATCAAGAAGGTCATGAGACGCTCAAAAAGCCGTGGGGCTGGCGGCGCGGACCATCCTAGCTCTCCGACCCCCTATTTGTTGGTCTTAAAGCGTGTCCAGGTGCGCATCAGCAGACGGTTAAATTCGGCGGACTTGGCGCGTTCCGCGACCGCCTTGGCACGTACATCCGCTGGCGGATAAACGCCGGGATCGCTTCTCAGCGTTTCATTCAGCAGTGCAAAAGATGCCGGTACGGGGTTTGCGTACGAGATGGCGTTGGAGTTCTTCGCGGCGACGTCGGGGCGCAGCAAGTAGTTGATGAAGAGGTGGGCATTGCTCGGATGGGGCGCATCGGCGGGGATCGCGACGGTATCGAAACCCATGAGTGCTCCTTCTGTGGGAATCGAGTAAGCAAGCTGCACGTCCTTGCCCGCGTCCTTGGCGCGACGGCGCGCCTGGGTGGCATCGCCGGACCAGCCCAGGGCCAAGCAGATCTCGCCATTCGCGAGGTCGCCGATATATCGCACCGAATCGGCATAGCGGATGTATGGACGCATGGACACTAATACCCGCTCGACCGCTTTTAGATCAGCAACCGACTCGCTGTTGGGGTCCTTGCCCAGATAGAACAGAACGGAGCTCACGACATCCTGAGGCGCATCCAGCACCGTCACGCCGCAGTCTTGGAATTTCGCAACAACGGTGGGATCGAATAGCAGGCGCCAGCTGTCCACGGGCGCATCAGCCATGCGTGCCTTGATCTTCGCTACGTTGTAGACGATTCCTGTTGTAGTGAGCCACATGTAGTCGACTGCATACTGGTTGCCCGGATCGATCACCGCCATGCTCCGATTTACCTCGGGATCGAGATTTTTGAGATTCGGCAGCTGTGACTTGTCGAGCTTCTGATAGACGTCAGCCTGGATTTCCCGCTCCAGGAAGGCGCCGGAGGGGAAGACGACGTCATAGTTCGAATGTCCGGCGAGTAGTTTGGTCTCGAGTATTTCGTTTGAATCGAAGACGTCGTAATTGACCTTGATGCCGTACTCTTTCTCGAATTCCCTGATGACGGCGGGCTCGATAAAATCAGCCCAGTTGTAGACGTTGACGACTTTCTCGGATCCGCTGCTTGCGTCCGTCGCTGAGCCGCCCTTGGCAGCCGTTTCCGACCCTCCGGAGCAGCCCGCGATTACCAGCCCCAGGCAGGCGCTCAGACCCCATGCCCGAACAGCGCAGACCCTGCAGCCTGATGCCAGGGCCCTCTCAATACCGCGCTTGAGCATGCTCTGCTTCCCTTAGTTCTCTTCTCCGCTCGACGTTAAGATTAGCGAGCGCAGTACGTGAAACCGGATCACTGATTTCGATCGCGTGTGACGTGGGTACCCACACACGGTGGCATTGGATAGCGGTCTTGCGGCGCAGTGCGCAGCACGGCCAGTCAAAACCTGGCGACTCGCCCCTGCTTAACCTGATGGTCAGAGAATTCCGAGGTGTTTTGCACGGGAAACGGCGCCTGAGCGATTCTTCACCTCGAGTTTCCCGTAGACATTGTGGAGATGCCACTTGAGTGTACCCTCGGAGACGAAGATCGCCTCAGCGATCTCCTTATTGCTCAGGCCAGATTCCAGGCGTCTGAGAATTGAAACCTCGCGGCGGGTAAGTTGATTGCCCACGGCTGCCACGATCGGCGGCAATGAGGCTCCGGGCTTGTGCTGTAGGCGGCGTGCCAGCGGTGCGGCTTGCGAGCCGCGCAGCCGTGCCAAGTCCAACCGTCCAACCAGAGGGCCGAGTTCGCGCCCTTCGTCAAGGAAGGCGCGCAGGTACCCTCGCGGCGCCCCAATGGATAAGGCCTCCGTCAAGTCGGTCTCCGCGCCCGCCCAGTCGCCCGCCTGCTGGCGTGCCAATGCGCGTATGAGCAGCAGCTCCACGGAGCGGTGCGCCAGGTTCCGCGTCCGGCACGATTCTATGGCCGGATCGAGGGCGCTGATCACCAGTAACGGTGATTGCAGAAGCCAATAGCGCGATGCCGCACGCAGAGTCTTGTCACGCAGCAGAGCCGACGCGTCGCCTGCTGCTGACAGTTCGTGGAAGCTGAAGCGTGCAGCGACCAGTTGCGCCTCTTCGACACGCCCCGCACGCACTAGTGCGGTGCATTCTTCCGCTGCAAGAGACAGGGTCACGCGGCCCAGTCCGCGCCTAGCCCCGAGCTCCTGACCTTCTCGCAGAATTACGAACGCGCTCTCCTCATCACCACGCGTCCGCTGAATCCGCGCTTGGGTGATGAAAGCGATGATGACGGCGTCGGCGTGACTGCACTCGTTGACGCTGCTTACTGCCTGCTCGACGTGCTTTACTGCTGCGTCAATCTCGTCGAATTCGTAGGCGATGCCCGCGAGCAGGGCATGCAACATGCTCGCCTGACCGCGGTGGCCCCTCAATTCGCGTTCGACGAGGTCGAGCCCCATTTCGCATGCGCGCCTTGCCTCAAGGTAGCTGCCGCGCTTCAAGTGCAGCACTGCCTCGAGGTAGGCGGTCCAGGAAAGGGCGTAATAGCCCTCGTCCTGCTCGAGCCAGCGCCGCGTTTCGGTGATTACCTCAAGCCCGCGGTCGATCGCACCGGTGGTTTTGTGGCCGAACGCCAAAACATTTCCCATCACTCCTTTGCGACGCATCGACTCGCGCGGCCAGCGCGCGAGCCATTCGGCGGCCAACTTGCCCCCGAGTGCCCCTTCATCCCGCAGACCGGTTGACATTGCCGTCAGCAATTCGACCGCACAACGCAGCTCGTGGACTGATCCCTCCGCGCGCCGCGGGTCCGACTCCAGTCTTTGAAGCAATTGCTGCAGAGCGTGAATCTGCGCCTCGTATTTCTGATAGCTGGAATAGAAGGCCAGCGCGAATGCGTATTGAATGCGAATGATTGGGTAGCGGTCGACCCAGCTCTCCGGCAGGGCATTCATCCAGCGCAGAATGGTCTGATGATAGCCGCGGCGAAAGACAAGTTCTTCGAGGCTTTCGGCGACCCAGCGGGTGGCCTGCTCCCAGGCTTGGGCCCGGATCATGCAGTTCACCGCATCTTCAATGTAGCCATGGGCGTGCATCCAGTGAGCCCCGCGGATGAGGCACTCCTGGGCATGTGCCGGCGCGGTGCGACGATAGCGCTGCCGAAAAAAATCCCCGACCAGATGATGAAAACGAAACCACGTGCCGCTGTCGTCCAGAGGAATGAGAAAGATATTGCGGAGCCGCAACCCCTCGATCATCTTCTCGGCGTCTGTAATTTCACCCAGTGCCTGTGCCAGCGGTGCGCACACGCGGTCAAACATCGAAATCTGGAACACGCCGTTGCGCGTTGGTTCGTCCATCCGCGACAGAACGGCCTCTCCCAGGTAGTCCACGAGTGTGCTATCGGTACCGGCAAAACCCGCGATGAAGCGACCGGGGTCGCCTAGGCCGGCAAGTGCCAGAGCCGCGAGCTCGAGGGCCGCGGGCCACCCTTCGGTCTTTGCGAGCAGGCGCTGCAAGTCCCCCAGCGGTAATTCATGGCCCAAGCGGTTTTTGTAGAACTGCGCCGCTTCAGTGGCGTCGAACTGCAGTTGCCGCGGATCGATCTCCAGCAGTTGGCGACGCATCCGCAGTCGACTCAGTCGCAGGCCGTGCGTGTCTCGCGTGCCGACAACGAACTGGCAATTGCGCGGCGCATAGTTGACGAGCCAATCCACGATCTGGATCGACTCTGCGTCCTGCACGAGATGCAGGTCATCGAGGAACAGAACGATGCGCCGCTGAATTGTCGACAAATCGGCAGCGAGCGCCTCGATCTGTGGTTTGGTATCGCCCGAGAACTCAGCGGAGAGATTGGACGCGACCGCGCCTCCCACCTCGGCGTCCGCCCCTCGCAATGCCGCGATCAGGTGGCGCAGGAATCGACTCTTGTCGTTATCGTCTTCGTCGAGGGACAGCCAGGCGCACGGGACCTCTCGGTTGCTGAGGCGAGTGTGCCACGCCGCCATGAGAGTCGACTTACCGTATCCGGCGGGCGCGGCTACCAAAAGTACGGTATAGCCTTGATCGAGCGCATCGCAGGATGAGTCGAGTCTTGGGCGCGGCAGCGGGTCTCTCGTCCCGGTTGCGGGATAAAGCTTGCCCTCGACGATTGGCTGCTCAGCCGGGTTTCCCGTCACGCCCCCTCCCGGTTCCCGCGGGAATGCTACTGCCTCCGCGCACCGACGACATCTCGAAATGCGCGATCAGGGCGACGTACAGCGGTTGCAGGAGAGAAATCTCTAATCGCTGCAGGTACTTAGAAGCGGTGCCCGCTCAAGCGGTCGCCGCGGCGTCCCCTGGTGAAGCTTCCGATCGGGAGGGGGGAGGGCAGCACGGGGCAGGCCGCCCCGCCTATCTAAGTCCCTACTTAGGACAGGGGCCAGCTCGGGCGCAGGCCCTTATACATAGATGAGTCGAAACATCCTGCGGGGAACGAGCGTGGCAGACGCGTATTCAGAAGGCTATCCGGCGCCAGATGCGACGCCCCCAGAGATTTGGGTGCAACGAGTTCTCACCTTACTGGAGGAGGCCATGGGTGAGCTTCGCTGCGATGCAGACCCGGCCTTGTCTGCACTGGGTGAAGCAGCGTCGGTCTTGCGCGCGAGGATCCGGCCGGCAGCGGAGGCTGCGAGCATGGACAGCAGAGGGCGTCTGCTCGCGTGGCAGGCACGCAGAGTCCTGGCCTACATCGATGCGCATATCGCAGAGACGGTGCTGATCGCGGATCTCTGCGCGCTGGTTCAGCGCAGTGAGGCGCACTTTTCGCGCTCCTTCAAGCGAACTTTTGGTGAGTCACCTCATGCGTTCTTGATTCGACGACGACTCCAACGAGCCGAACGATACATGCTGGAAACGGAAGCCTCCTTGACCGACATCGCGTTGCGTTGCGGCTTTACCGACCAGGCCCACCTCTGCAAGCACTTCCGTCACCTGACCGGCAGCACGCCTGGTTCGTGGCGACGGGCCCGGCGGACGTCGGCCGCGGTCAGTTCCGTGGAGTTTCAGCTCCGCGCGGGCGCGCCTCTTGAGGGCAATCCTGCTGCGCGCAGCTGACACTGTGCCCATTTGATCGGGCAGTTCGCCGGATTGCTGAACTAGAGGAAGCCAACCGCCTCAGCGCGCGCGACTGCCTGAGCGCGCGTATGGCTCGCGAGCTTCACAAAGATGCTCTTTGCGTGTGACTTCACCGTCTCCGGTGTGATTCCGAGGGACTGCGCGATTCTCTTATTCGACATCCCGAGTGCGATCATCTGCAGGATGCCGGTCTCGCGACTTGAGAGCGAGCGGTAGGTCACGGATGAGGAGTCTTCGCGGGTCGAGGGGATCGTGGATCGCAGCAGCATGGCGATATACGGTCGCAAGTCAGCAAGTTCAGGATTGTCTGTGGGTAGTGCGTAGTACAGACGCTCGAGCAGCGCCAGTAGCGGGCGACCGGCATCCGCAAAGGCCATGCACAGCCCCCGCGCAGCTCCAATTCGCAAGCAGGTCACCAACAGCTCGCAACTGTCCTCAACGGACTCCGCAGAAGCCGCGGCGCACGCGCGACGCAATGAGTTTTCAACCGTCGAAAACCTCATGGCCGCATCACACGAGCCATTCTCCATGCCCGAGCGGGCATGATGGTAGGACGGTAAAGGGAAGACGGCTCGCTTTCTTGCAGCGGCCTGACTTTCCGTGCGCTGCTGTTGGTCGAAGCGCAGAGCCTGCAACGTCCTGGTGTACTCCGTTGAGGTAATGGAGATCAACCGTCCCCAGCGGCGGGTATGGCCGAGTGCCTCCGCGTCGCGCAGCAGCGCCAACGCGGCGCGAGCGCGACCACGGTGGAATGCGAGTCGCGCAAGGAGCACGCTTGTGCGCGCCACGCACTCCGGAAGTCCGCAGGTACGAATGACCGCCACCCGCGGTCGCAGCAGGGCCTCGGCCTCATCGAGGCGCCCTTGTTCGTAGGCCACTTGCGCCAGTAGCGCGGCGGGGAAGGTTGTCATCGGTGAATTGTTGCCGTAGCGGTCGCGCGCCAACTGGAGCGCCTCGGTGGCAAGGTTTGCAGATACCGCAAACCGTAAGCGATCGAAGGCGATGGCGGCGCTGACACACAGGCTGAGTATGCGGCATACGGCTCTAGCGCCGATCGGCGCAACCAGGTAGTCCGCAGTATCCGGCGCGCACGTTTCTTCGCGTTCCCCGTGCCTCCACTCGACGTAGCGCAGAATGGTTGCCGCAAGTGTGTCATCCGCCTGCAAGTCGAGGTTGATGAGTAGGTGACGAGCACCCGCCAGATCGTCCTGGCCGACGAGGATCGAAGCTTCCAGCGCCCGCAGAGCCCGCTCGTAGCGGGCACGCTGCGACTGACGAACTCTGCCGAGCAGGCGTCGGGCAAGCGTTGCCGCTCTAGAAGCCTCAGGCAGTTGCATGCTCATCAGGGCAATGCGCGCCCGGGCGATTTCCCGGCGGATACCCCAGCTACCGGCTGGACGATGTCCGCGAGCGGGAAGGCTGACCGACCAGGACTGAGCAGACGGGTACTCAGAATTCGGCTGACTGAACGGCGCAATGGCTTCGTCGGCACTCGACATGGCCAGAGCGTAAAGCACGGCCCCCCGCGCAGGCTTGTAAGCAGAACTCGTCCACTTGTGCAATTCTGCGCATCGCTGCGGGCATGCGCCCGAAATCACGTTTCTTCAGGCAACGCAGCTTTCGTTGTGAGTGCGGCGAGCCAAAGGTTCGATGCATTCGCACGGCGCAGCGACCGCGCGGTGCAAACTTGCCTTCCGCAGAGTCTCGTGCGCAGCGGGATCTTCAACACCCCGCGCGTGGTGCGCGGCAACGCGCACAAACCCACGCCCTGAATCCTCTTCTCGTCAGCGCCGCATCGGCGCTGCGCCACTGCAGTAAACGCGGTGTCTGCTCGCGCTCAGGTTCCGGCGTCGGCGCCCCGCTGGCAGCGCTCTTGTACGACCCTGACGCCTGCAGCCACGCCCCCCCTTTACGGGGGATACGGTTGCGGGCATTCGTTGGCGAGGATCACCAGATGGCGGCTAACGAGAACTCAGGCGCTCCGGCGCAGGTGGAAATAGCATTGCGGCGACCGATCTACCTGGGCGTCGGCCAGTGGTTGGCGGCGCGGGCGTGGCGGCCTCAGGCGCCGCCACTCGTCATGCTTCTGGGGTGCACGATGCTGGCGTCATGCCACGAAGGGCCGCTGGATCCGCAAGGTCCCGTCGGTCAGGCAGAACGCGTCATCCTCTACGACGCAACCGGCATCATGCTGGCCGTCGTGATCCCGGTGATAGTGCTGACCCTCGTTTTTGCGTGGTGGTTTCGCGCAGGTAACCGACGCGCCACCTACCGCGCGGAATGGGAATATTCCGGACGGATCGAATTGATCATCTGGGCCATTCCCGCACTCGTCGTCCTCTTTCTGGGCGGCATGGCCTGGATCAGCTCCCATGAGCTCGATCCCCCCAAGCCGTTGCAATCCGCTGCCGCGCCACTCGAAGTCGAGGTGATCTCGCTGGACTGGCGCTGGCTGTTCATCTATCCGCGCGAGCACATTGCCACCGTCAACTATCTGGTCATTCCAACCGACGTCCCTGTTCACTTTCGCCTCACCTCGACGAGCGTCATGAACAGCTTCTTCATTCCCCAGCTCGGCAGTCAGATCTACACCATGCCGGGAATGACGACGCAGCTCAACCTTGAGGCTGACAAGCCCGGTACTTATCCCGGCATCTCCGCGCAGTTCAGCGGGCCGGGATTTTCCGACATGCGCTTCAGCGTGCACGTTGAGTCAAGCGAGGGGTTTGCCAGCTGGATCGCGCACACGCGCGAGCAAGCTGGCGTGCTCGATGAAACGAGTTTTAACGAACTCGTGGTGCCCACCAGGGCAGAGGGCGAGTTGACCTACGGTTCCGTATCGCAGGACCCGTTCCGGTCGGTCGCAGACGGAAGTATAGCGACGCACTGGTCGCCGAAAGAGGCGCTCTGACATGTTCGGAAGGCTTACCTGGTCCGC
This sequence comes from Steroidobacteraceae bacterium, assembly GCA_035487135.1. Classification (GTDB taxonomy): domain Bacteria; phylum Pseudomonadota; class Gammaproteobacteria; order Steroidobacterales; family Steroidobacteraceae; genus 13-2-20CM-66-19. The sequence goes on from DATHMN010000149.1 coordinate 29,517, forward strand.
GATCCCCTTCGATCAGCCCATCGTCATGGGCACCTGCGCAACGGTAGGCGTCGTACTGCTGAGCGTCTTCCTGCTGGTGACGTTCAAGGGAGGATGGCCGTATCTGTGGCGTGAGTGGATCACCAGCGTTGACCACAAGCGCATCGGAGTCATGTACATGATTCTCGGGCTGGTGATGCTCATCCGAGGGTTCTCGGATGCCATCATGATGCGCACCCAGCTGGCGCTCGCCGCCGGTGGCGCGCAGGGCTATTTGCTGCCCGAGCACTATGACCAGATATTCTCGGCGCACGGCACCATCATGATCTTCTTTGTGGCGATGCCGTTTGTCGTCGGACTGATGAATTTTGCGGTACCGCTGCAGCTCGGTGTCCGCGATGTGGCTTTTCCGAAGCTGAACTCGGTGAGCTTTTGGCTGACTGCTTCCGGTGTGTTGCTGATCAACCTTTCGCTCTTTGTGGGCGAGTTTGCGCGCACCGGCTGGCTGGCGTATCCACCGCTGAGTGAACTGGCCTATTCGCCAGGGGTCGGGGTCGACTACTACCTCTGGTCGCTGCAGCTTTCGGGCATGGGGACGCTGCTTGCGGGTATCAACCTGACAACCACGATACTGAAGATGCGGGCACCCGGCATGGGTTATTCGCGCATGCCCATCTTCTGCTGGACGGCCTTGGCTTCCAACCTGCTGATCGTCGCAGCCTTCCCAGTGCTGACAGCCACCTTCGCCATGCTGCTGCTCGATCGCTATTGTGGTTTTCACTTCTTTACGAATGACCTGGGCGGCAACCCCATGATGTATATCAATCTGATATGGATCTGGGGTCATCCGGAGGTGTACATCCTCATACTGCCCTGCTTCGGTGTGTTCTCCGAGGTGGTAGCGACATTCTCCGGAAAACCGCTGTTTGGCTATCGCTCGATGGTGCTGGCCACCATGGTCATCTGCGTGCTGTCGTTCATGGTATGGCTGCATCACTTCTTTACGATGGGTGCCGGCGCGGACGTCAATGGATTCTTCGGCATCGCGACCATGATCATTGCGGTGCCGACGGGCGTAAAGGTATTCAACTGGCTGTTTACGCTGTATGGCGGCCGCATTCAGTACCGTGTGCCGATCTACTGGACCATCGGCTTCATCGTTACGTTCGTGATCGGCGGCATGACCGGCGTGCTCATGGCGGTGCCGCCTGCCGATTTTGTTCTCCACAACAGCCTGTTCCTCATCGCGCACTTCCATAACGTGGTGATTGGGGGCGTCGTCTTCGGTGCCATGGCGGGATACACCTATTGGTTCCCCAAGGCGTTCGGATTCAAGCTGAACGAGACCCTCGGCAAGGCGGTTTTCTGGTGCTGGTTTATCGGCTTCTACCTGGCGTTCATGCCCCTCTATGCGCTGGGTCTGATGGGTGCAACCCGACGCATGCAGCACTACTCTGACCCGCACTGGCAACCGTTGATGCTGGTCGCACTCGCCGGCGCCGTCGTCATCCTGCTCGGCATTGCCCTGACCGCGCTGCAGTTGGTCGTGAGCATCCGCCAGCGTCACGTCCGGCACGACCAGACGGGCGACCCGTGGAACGGGCGAACGCTGGAATGGTCAGTTCCCTCGCCCCCACCTGCGTGGAATTTCACCGCGGTGCCCAATGTGCAACGCACAGATGCCTATTGGCATATGAAGGAGGAGGGCCTTCGCCCTCCCGCCGCGGGCACGTTCAGCGAGATGCACCTGCCACGCAATTCGCCGGTGGGGATCTTCCTGGCATTCTTTGCGGTGATACTGGGCTTCGCGCTGATCTGGCGCATCGACTGGCTCGCCGGTATTGGTCTGCTCGGAGCAGTTGTCGTCGTCTTGAGAGAAGCCTGGAAGACCGATCTCGAAGTGCGCGTACCGGCCGAGGAGGTAGCGGCTTTCGAGCATGCGCATGCCACTCGAGTGCTGGGTAGTCGGGTTGCGCAATCCGGAGAACGAGCATGAGCGCCGCAGAAAATGCTCTAGCGCCCGACTCTGGCATACCGCTGTCACTGCGAGGGCCGGCACCGGTTCGCGTGGTGGCCGGTTTCGGTTTCTGGCTGTTCCTGCTGTCCGACATCATCCTTTTTGCAGCGCTGTTTGCCGCCTATTCGGTGCTTTCGGGTTCGACCGCCGGCGGGCCGACGGCCGCAGAGCTGTTTGATAAGAAGCACGTGTTTGCGGAGACCCTGTGCCTGCTGGCCTCCAGTGTGACGTGCGGATTCGGTTCCCTGGCCGTTCAGCGGACCGACGCCCGCGCCATGTATTTCTGGATGGGCATAACCTTTCTGCTCGGCGCCACCTTCCTGACACTCGAGGGTCGAGAGTTCGCGGGCATGGTGTCCGCCGGTGCCGGACCGTCTCACAGCGCCTTTCTATCGGCGTTCTTCACGCTCGTCGGTACCCATGGCTTGCACGTGACTCTGGGGCTGGTATGGCTCCTCATCATGCTCCTGCAAGTGACGACACTCGGTTTTCAACCGATGGTCGGCCGGCGCTTCTTTGCCTTCGGTTTGTTCTGGCATGCGCTCGACATCGTCTGGATTGGCGTATTCACGATTGTGTATCTGGGAGCTAAATGATGGACCGGCAGGTACTGGCACAGGGC
>DATHMN010000150.1:0-17223 GCA_035487135.1 Steroidobacteraceae bacterium
GCTTGCACCGCGGCCTCATCGAGCGGCTCGGCCTCATCGCCCGCGGCATCGTGCCCGCCGCGCACGCACACCAGACTGCCGGCATTACCGCGCTTGAGCCCGGAGCGCTCGACCATGCGTTCATCGAAGCCGACCAACAGCGTGCAGATGGGGCTGAAGCGCCCCTCCACGACCGCATTGGTCGCGAGGGTCGTCGACACCGCGACCAGCCCGATGTGCTGACGTCGCACGCCGGGTAGCGCTGCGAGCAAAGCGTGGACCACCTCGCTGATGCCGATCGCAAGATCCCAATGCGTGGTGCGCGCCTTGGCGCTGGCGAGCAGACGACGCTCGCCATCGAGTGCGATCGCGTCGGTGTAGGTTCCACCGGTATCCAGGCCCAGGCGAATTTCGCGCGGCGCAGGCTTTGCCGCCACCGCACCCTCAGCAATCATCGTGACGTCTCCACCTGCGGCGGCGCAACCAGCTGCTTATCGTGCGCGCCCTGACAACGCGGGCCAGCATACCCAAGGCAGCACGGTCCGGTAGGATTGCGTGGGCGGCAGTCGGGTTTGGCCGGCAATATCCGCGCGTACCTGGCCCAACATCGCTGCGGCTCGCCGCGGCCGGCGAGCGCTGGTTAATGCAGCGCCACCGCACTCGCGGTCGTGCCATCGCGAGCGAAGTCGAAGCGGATCTGCATCAGGCGACGGCCCGGGGTATCGGCCGCCGGGAATGTCCACTGCTTGGCGGCCGCGACCGCGAGCCTCTCGAAGTAACTGCTGGGACCGGTTCGGTCCGCGACTGCAGCGGACACCGAGCCGTCCGGGTCGACAGAGGCCCGTACCCACACTTTGATGTGTCCGCGAATGGAGCGACGCGCGCTCTGCGCCACCTCGGGGAGGACCTGGTGGTTTGCGGCTGATGCTGTGCCAGGGTGCACGTGGGCCGATTTCGTGCTGGCCAAGGCGGGCGGCGGCACCTGCGACTCCTGCGCGGCAGGCGACGTCGCAGACGCACTTGGTGCCGGGGTTGCCGCAGGGAGCTGAATCGGGGCTGGAGGTGCGGCGGGGGCGGTTCTCGATAGACGCACTGCGCTCCAGGCGAGTGCCAGGATCACGACCGCAACCAGCGCGCCGAGCCATGCACGCGCAGTGCGCGACTGTGGCGCGGCGGCCGCCCGCGTCATGGCGGATGCGAGCTGCGCAGCTGCGGTCCCTGCCGGTGTCGCCTGCTGCAGCTTCCCCCCGGTCACCACCACGGCCGCATCACCGGAATCTCTGCTCCCGGTCGGCACAGGAGCCAACGGTCCTCCGCGCGTCCACTCCGCGAGCTCCAGCGCACTGGGGCGATCCTGCGGCCTGAGACTCAGGCAGCGGGCCACGACAGCGCGAAATGCCGGAGTGAAATCCTCCGGCAGCACGACGGCATCCCGCGGTTCACGCAAACCGGAGGGCACACGGCGCGTAAGTGCCTGGCACAGGCTGACGCCGAGCGCCCAGATGTCGGCGGCGCTGCCCGCGTTGCCGTGGCTGGCTTCGGCTGGGTCGTACAAACCGGAGGCATCGCCACTGGCCGGGGCTTCACCAAGCCGACGGATCGTGTCGCTCGCAAGCTTCAGCCGATCGCCCACGACGAGAATGTTGGCGGGCTTCAACTGGCCCTGCACCAGGTTGCGCCCATGCAGGAACACCAGCGCGTCGAGAACCGGTGTCAGCATCTCGCGCGTTTCGTCGTCGGTCAGGGCGCGGTGCGCCAGCAATTGTGCGAGCGTCTGGTCAGCGTATTCCATTACACAGTACAGGTAGGGCAGTCCCTCCAGCTGGCATCCGCCCCACTCCAGCAGGCGCAGCAGGTGGGCGTGATCCAGGCTGCCGGCCCGCTTCCACCGCGGCAGTTGTAATTCCGCGAGAGCGCGACTGGTCGAGACGATCTTGATGGCGAGATCTGCAGGACCCCGCGCCTCAGACTTTGTCAGGAAGACGCCGCTGTGCTCAGAGCCACCCAGATAGCGCCCGAGCGGAAACGCGCCGTTGACAACCTGGCCCTGCAGCCGCGTCCAGGTTTCCTGCATCGCCTCACTTGGCTCAACGCTCATCTGCCCCCCATTCCCAGCCGAGCGCAGGCGCCTCTCCTCCCCCGCTCCCATGCCCCAGTCCGTGCCACGCGCGCGAGTTAGCCGCTGAAACGATAGCGCGTGCTCCCCCTACTATAATGAGTGGCAGCGCTCGGAATCTGCGACAGCTCACCCAGCGTCCTGACCATAGGGAAAACTTTACCCGGTCAATCGCAGCGGCGCGCGTGCCACGGATGATTTCGCCGTGGAAAAAAAGCGACACCGAGAACCTCATCCGCAGGGGGCTGGCGTTTGGATGTCGCGCCTCCCAGCCGACCCAGGGGAACCCCGCTGCGCCCGCTTCCGCGTGAGTTGCCCACGCAGTAGCGGGCGAAGCGGGTGGCAGACTAGCCCAGGGGTTTTGCGATCAGGGACGGAGTCTGAGACAACCGGCGCGCCGAGCGTGCGACGGCGAGCTGCGCCGCCACGATGCCGTGAGTGATCAGGTAGAACGGCACCAGCACCGTCGGCACCAGGCAATACGGCAGCTGCTGCATCGCCCCCGAACCCACCCCTGCGTGAATCAACTGCAAGGGGCTGCCGGCCGCCGAGGTGACCCCGAGTGTCATGGCCGCGAAGAGATCGAGCGCTCCGAACATGTTCCAGCTCCTCACGGCAGTCGCGGGCAGCTCGGCCGAGCGCCACACCCGCAGTGCCAGTGGAATGGCGAGGGCCCCCGTGATGATGTCTCCCAGTCCCGCCGAGTACGGGAACGGCCCGCTGAGACGCCCGCTCGCGGCCAGCAGCAGAAACAGCACCCCGAGGACTCGCATCGAATTAACACCGATCAGCAGCGGCATCGGCACCGCCAGCAGGGCGTTTCTCACGCGGCGCGATCCGAAAGCCAGTGCCGCCACCACGAGCAGGGGCACTGCGAACAGTACCGCCACGAGTGGCAGCGGGCTGTCCGGCGAGAAGGCCAGCTTGCCGGTGGCGCCCAGTTCACTTGCCAGGCCGACCCAGCCGCCGGCAATCGCAGCCAGCGTGAGACGGCGCGCGAGGGTGTTGGCGAGTGCCTGGGTGAATACGGTGAGATTGATCGCGATAGCGCTCATCCCGACGAGCGCTCCGATAAGGTCCAACATGATGACTCTCCTCTTTGCCCGCGAGGCTTGCGGGCGCTGCCCCAACCTTCATTAACCGCCGGCGCGCGGGTGCCGCGATCGCGCCAACGGCTCTGTCAGCACGACATGCCCAAGAAGCACGCGCTGCGCGAGCAGCTGCGCATCGCCCCGGGAGTGAACGCCGCCGCGACTCTCGAGTACAGGCCGTGTCCGAGGACTCGTTGCGGAGGTCGTGCCGAGTAACAGCCGTCGGGCGTGCTGCTGGGCATCACCTGCGTCTTGCGCGCTTCTCGCCTCTGGCTGCGCAGGCTGCGGTAGCGAGATGCTCGAGGGCTGGCCCGCCAGCAGGCGCCTTTGCTGTTGCATCAGGTCATCACCCGAGGGCGCGGCATTCGCGGCACTCAGATGCCAGAGCACTGCTGCTGGAACCAGCAGCAGTGAACGGAGCAGGGAGTTTTTTCGGTCAAGAATCATAATGATCTCCAGTTTGCATGTATATGCATGTTTCAGCTTGAATGAAAGAATTCACTGTGTGCTTGCCGCATTCACACAACGCTCAGGTTGAGGTCAGTTTGGAGGCAGCCAGAAAGGACGCCTTCTTCAGAGCGGCGGCCTCCGAGCGCCCCAGGCGTTTTTCGAAGGCTTCCTGCGCGGCCTCCCACTTGGGGCGCAAACCCGTCAGCTGGCTTTGGCCCTTCGCGCTCAGAACCCAGCGGCGCTCACGACGATCCTTGCCCACTCTGTCGAGCGCCAGCCCTGCCTTCTTGATCAACGCCAGAGCCCGCGTGGCGGTGGTCTGATCGATACCGATCGCCTGCGCGAGTTCGCTGGTCGTCAGATGGGGAGCCAGTTCGAGAGCCTGCAGCAACGTGTACTGCGTGGGGTGAAGACCGCTGCCGCCCAGCACTCCCTCGTAGAGTGCGGTCACCGCGCGGGCAACTTGGCGCAGGGTCGCGCAATAGCAGGGCAATGATTGGAGTTGCATGCCGCGGAGTATTGCATGCATATGCATCTATAGTCAACGGCCTGCCGCGCGCCGATTCACAACCAGGGCCCGACCGGTGGTGACTCGCGCGCCTCTATTATTCCCTGCGGCCCGCGGCGCATCTTAAGGCAGGCGAGATGGCGGCCGAGCCGCGCCTCTCCTGAGCTCGCGCGGCGATCCTGCGCACTCCCGCACCAACAGGAATGGCGGCCACCAGCATAGTGAGGCGCGACGCCTGCGCCTCGGCACCGGCGAGTTGAGGTCCGCGTGAGACGACCCGTGCGCACGCAGCGGCTGGCCCTGTTCGCGGCCTGCTAGGATGCTTCGTGGCCCGCATTTTCGTCGACCGAGATCCACCACCCCTCTTGCGGCGCGCGACGCGTGCACTCGCGCTCAGCAGCATCCTCTTCTGGTCGGCACCCGCCTTCGTTGCCGCGACCGAGCCGCCGAGCTCATGGGTGACCCTGACGACTGAGGCGTACCCAAAGAAACGCGACGACATTGTGTTCGTCAATCGCAGCACCGCCTTTTACGGAACCGGCAAGGGAAATCTCTATCGGACCGACGATGCGGGCGGCAGCTGGCAGCTCGTCTGGCACCACGAAGGAACATTCATCCGTTCACTCGGCTTCGTGGATCAGCGGCTCGGCTTTCTGGGAAATCTGGGGATGGGACTGGGGGACGTGAGCGATGCAACGCCCCTGTACCGTACGCGAGACGGTGGTGCCAGCTGGGAGCCAGTGCCTCTGCCCGAACACGCCATCGCCGGAGTCTGCGCGATCGATATCCTCAGGACGCGCGCCATATTCGAGGGGACGCTGCGCGACCGCACCTTCATCCACGCGGCCGGCCGCGCCAACGGACCGGCGCAACTGCTGCGCTCGGAAGACGCCGGCGAAACCTGGACTGCAATCGACCTTTCCGATCGGGCCGGCATGATCCTCGACGTCAAGTTTCTAGACGGCTACAGCGGGTTCGTATTCGCCGCCACCAGCAGCGATGTCGCCAAGTCGCACGCACTGATCCTCGCAACCAGCGATGGCGGACGCACCTGGCACGACGTTTACCGTTCGTCGCGACTGGCGGAGATCATCTGGAAGGGATCCTTCCCTTCGGACCGCGTCGGCTACGCCACCATTCAGAGTGATGACGACTCCAGTACGCAGCAACGCGTGGCGAAAACGACCGACGGCGGCCATCACTGGAGCGAACTGCCGCTGGTGCGGGATCATGCGGCGCAAGAATTCGGCATCGGATTCATCACTGAACGCCATGGCTGGGTCGGAACCGCGGCCGGTGGTTTCGAAACCCGCGATGGCGCCCACACCTGGACACCGGTGGCGCTTGCGCCCAGAGCCAACAAAATCCGCACGCGTGCGAGCGATGGTACCCCAATGATCTACGCCATCGGCACGCAGGTGCAGCGGTACCAGGACTCCGCGCAGTCTGCTTCACGGGCTGCGGCGAACTGACATCCCTGGCCGTTTGCGGCGCGCAGGCGGCCTTGAAACCATCCTGAAGCTGCGACCGAGCGCCAGCCAGAACGCGGGCAGCTCACGGGGCATGACGCGCCTGAAAGCGCCGCGCCTTCACGCGGTTGCCGCACACCTTCATATTGCACCAGCGCCGTGTATGGTTCTTGCTGGTATCGAGGAACAGCCAGCGGCAGGTTTCCGCGCCGCATGCACGCAGCCGCTGCATCTCGCCCGAAACCAACAGCTCCGAGGCCGCCCGCGCCAGCGTCCACAGCGGCAAGTCCGCCTCGGCCTGCGGTGGCGCCCAGTGCCACAAAAAATGCCCGCCCGCATCGGCGCGCGCGGCACTTTGCCAGTGAAGTTCACGATGCCTCTCAGCCGCATGGAAACAGGCATCCAGCTCGCGCACATCGGCCGGCCGTGGAGCGCTGCCATCCACAACGCGGTAGAGCACTGCAGCCAAGGTCTCGCGCAATGCGCGCAGCGCACGCAGAGCGCGGACGGCTGACGCCGGACTCACAGCCCCTTGCAGCGCGCGTACCCGCGCCTCGTCCAGCACACCAGTCTGCGCGCTGAAGCGCAGCAGATCGCCGTAGCTCTTCAGTAAGTCAATCGGGCCGTCTGGATGAAAGCGGTTATCGAGCGAATTGACGAGATCGAGGACAGGATGGCCGCCACTCAAATCAAACGTGGCGGTATCGGCGGCCGCAGCTGCATCTGATCCCATAACCTTTAATTATCATTTTAACGGTTACAAGGGAAGTGTCTAGCTGTATTGTAACCGTCTATGAACAGTTCAGTGGTTATGAAGGCCGCGCGCGCCGCGCCGCGCCGCATCGACGTGCGCGTGCTGCTCGCGTTTCTCGCCATCTATGTTCTCTGGGGCGCGACCTTCCTCGCAATTCGCGTGACCGTGCTGGAGGTTCCGCCCTTCTTCGCCGGCGGGCTGCGGTTCTTGCTCGCAGGAAGCGCGCTCTACCTGTTCATGCGCGTCGCTGGACAGCCGAGTCCCACCGCTTCGCAGTGGGCTGGGATCGCCGTCATCGCGCTGTGCATGTTTGTCGCCACCTATGGGGCACTCTTCTGGGCGGAACAATACGTACCCTCCGGGCTGGCGTCGGTTCTCGAAGCGACCCTACCCATCACGACCATCGCGCTTGAGGTATTTGTATTCCGGCAGCAGCCATTCCACTGGCGTATGGGAGCTGCGGTCGTGCTGGGATTCGTGGGCATCGCGTGGCTCCTGGTGCGCAATGATCAGCCGTTCCTGTGGGCCCCATGTCTGGTCATCCTCGGCGCCGGTGCCGTCTGGTCATTCGGCGCGGTGCTCAGCCGGTCCATGTCCCGACCACCATCATTACCGCTGGCAGCCGGTGCGCAGATGCTGCTGGGCGGGATCGTACTCATGGGACTGTCACTGACGACCGGCGAGCTGACCTCGCTGCCGCACATTTCCTGGCGCGTTGCCGGGGCGCTTCTGTATCTCATCGTCGGCGGCTCGTTGCTCGGCTTCACAGCCTACGTCTGGCTGCTCGCGCGTATGCCGGCGACACAGGTTGCAAGTCATGCCTACGTCAATCCGCTGGTCGCTCTGGCACTCGGCTACTTTCTGGCCGGCGAGACACTGACGCTGCGCATGGTTCTGGCCTCGGCGCTGGTGGTCATGAGTGTGATCCTGCTCCTGACCACACCGCAGCGCGGCCGGCAAATCGGCTGGCACACGGCGTGTACTGAAATGCAGCGCCGGTGATTTGGGGTGCACCGGCAAGAGGCATAGATAAGGAGTCCCTCAACAGACATTAAGTCAAGCGTCAGTCTGCCGAGCGCCCGAGGTACCATGGTGCCGGACAGTCGCTGGCGAGGACTCCGTCATGCAGTTGATCAGTACGAGCTTTAGCGATGGCGCAGCCATTCCCGGTGAGTTCTGCTTCGCCGTCATCGACCCGAAGCACCACGTCAAGCTGAGTGCGAACCGCAACCCGCACCTGAGTTGGAGCAGTGCACCCGACAAGACGCGCTCGTTCGCGCTGATCTGCCACGATCCCGATGTGCCGAGCCGCGGAGATGACGTGAACCAGGAAGGTCGCGAGGTGCCCGCGACGCTCGCACGCGTGGATTTCTTTCACTGGCTGCTGTGGGATATCCCTGCGACGACGCGCCAGATCGCCGCCGGCAGCCACAGCAACGGCGTCGTCGCGCACGGCAAGCCAGGACCCGAGGCCCCGGGCGGCATGCGTCACGGACTGAACGATTACACCAACTGGTTCGCGGATGATGCGGCGATGCGCGGCGAATACTTCGGCTACGATGGACCCTGCCCGCCGTGGAACGACTCCATCCTGCACCACTATATCTTCACCGTGTTCGCGCTCGACATAGCGGCTCTCAACGTCTCGGGCGCCCTGGTCGGGGCGAACGTGCGCGCTGCGCTGCGCGGGCACGTGCTTGCCGAAGCGCATATCCGTGGCACTTACACACTCAATCCGCATCTGAAGAAAACCTGAGTCCACCCGGTGCGGACCGGCCTCGCGCAGCCGCACATCGCCCGGCTCGCAGCGGCGCAGTGATTCGTCCAGGGCAAGTGCCAGCGGGCGACGGAACCTACCTGCCGACATCGGCAGTCCGATCCTGCCGCCCTGATTGGGTCAGTCCATCTTCGTGATACCGGCTCGCGCCTCCGCCCTCTCAGAGATGCTCGCGCACCCAGCGGACAATCTCGGCGCGACGCATGGCGCCGGACTGCCGCGCAACTTCGCTGCCGCCCTTGAACAGAATCAGCGTTGGAATGCTGCGGATGGCGAATTCGGCTGCGATCGCCTGAGCAGCCTCTGTATCCAGTTTTGCCAGGCGCACGTCCGGCTCGAGCATGGCAGCAGCTGCCGCATACTCGGGCGCCATCATCTGGCATGGGCCGCACCAGGCGGCCCAGAAGTCGACCAGCACGGGGATGTCGCTGCGGCCGATCTGGCGGTGAAAGCTCGCGGAACTGAGTTCGGCCGGATGCCCGCTGAAAAGAACCTCATGGCATTGCCCGCACTTGGGTGCGTCTGAGAGCCGGGCCGCCGGGATGCGATTAACGGCTGAGCACCGCGGGCAGACGATGTGCAGGGGATCGCCCATGAAGCCGCGTATGGAGACTCACGGTGGCGCTTTCAAGGGCGCTCGCAACGCGCACCAGCCCGATTCAGGCCCGGTCGGCGTAGATCAGACGTCCCGCTGCGAGCGTGGTCAGAATCTCCTGCAGGCTCGATTCGGCGATCGCAAAGCACCCCTGGCTGCGGCCCAGCATGCCGTACTGACCGACCATGTCGGCGCTCACGTACCAGGCACCGTGCACCACGATGGCGCGCGACCCAGCGTTGCTGTTAGTCGCATCAAGTCCCTGCAGACGCAGCGAATGCCCGTGGGCGCCCACATAGACATCATCGGTCCGATAGGCACCGGATGAGGTGGCATTCGAGCGCGGCTCGTTGGAAAAATGCTCGAGCCAGCCGGTACGCGCGGGATCGGAGCCGCGCCCATGCGCGACCAGATGTGTGGCCACGCGGCCGCTGGCCACCTGCAGCACGTGCAACCGCGGCGCGCGCGAGGGCAGTGAAAAATCCGCGATGCCGATGAAGTCGCGTTGGGCAATGCTGGCGCGGTGTTGCTCCAGCGCATCGAGTGCGCGCTGCAGCAGTCGCGGCGCGACCGGACCGCCCGTCAACTGCAACCCGATGCGCGGGGCACGCGCGACCGCCGCCGTGGCCAGTCCGGTCAGCGCAGTCCCAAGAAATAAACGACGCGAAAACACCAAATCACCAGTTCCTAGCGGGGGAATACACGTTCCGACCCCGAATCCGGCTGCAAGGTTCATTTTAGCGCCTGCGAAGATACTAAAGTGCTCTGGCGCAGATGCCAGAGGCTCAAATACCATAACGCGCAACGCCGCGAGGGAACGGGGTCACGCTCTCTGCGATGCGTCCGGCGGAGCCGGTCGCTGCAGAATTGACTTAAGCAGGTCTGCCATGGTTCGCATCAATCGCCGGTCGTGCGCGCTGGCTGTGTTCGCTTCTCTTGCGGTGCAGCTGGCGGCCTACGCCGACTCAGTGCCGTTCTGGGGCGCCAAGGCCTCGGTCGCGATCGACACACCGCTGAACCAGCTGACGAAAGGTCAGTTCCTGTGGATGGGTGATGCGGTCAGCTCGGGGCCGGTAGTCATGGTCGTGAGCATCACCGAACAGCGTGCTTATGTGTATCGCAACGGCGTCTTGATAGGCGCTACCAGCGTCAGCACCGGCAGGCCCGGACATCTGACGCCGACGGGCGTGTTCACCGTGCTGCAGAAGCAGAAGGAGCACCGCTCCACCATCTATGACGGCGCGCCGATGCCCTACATGGAGCGGCTCACATGGGGCGGCGTCGCGCTGCACGCGGGCGGACTGCCGGGCTATCCCGAATCGCACGGTTGCATTCATCTGCCAACCGAGTTCGCCAAGCTGCTGTTTGCGGTCTCACCCATGGGCATGACGGTCGTCATCGCCAACCAGGCGACCGAACCGCAGCAGGTCGATCATCCAGGCTATCTTGCGCCCGTCAGCTACAGCGCTGGTCAACCCATCGACCGCACTCCGCTGGCCCCGAGTGAGGACGATCGTTGGCAACCGCAGCTGTCGCCGAGCGGTCCGGTCAGCATCGTGCTCAGTCAGGGCAGCGGCCGCATCGTCGTCTACCGCAACGGCATCGAGATCGGACGCGCGCGTCTGACCGTCAGCGGCGACACACCGTTCGAGAGTCACGCGCTGGTGCTCACCACGGGCGCGAGCAGCGGCCCCGATCCCTACGTGCCTGATGCGAGTAAGTTCCACTGGCTGCGCATCGGGGTTCCGGGGCACATGGGCGAGGCCGGATCTCAACCGGATGCCGTGAACCTCGCGCGTATCAAGATTCCCGCTGAATTCGTGAGCGAGGTAAACTCGATACTAACCCCGGGAGCGACCGTGTTCGTGACGAGTGCACGCCTGTCGTCGCAGACCAGCGGCACGACGCTGCAGATCGTGGATGCCGATCCGCCCAACACCAAGGCCCGTACCTAACGGCAGTTCACCGGGGGCCATGCGCGAGACGCCCGCAGTGCTCGCCCGGCTCCACCCGCGGGAGATTTCCGTGCTTCGCCACCTGCTGATCGCAGTTTCCCTGGCACTCATGTGCGGAGCGCTGTCTGCGCGGATCACGCCGTATCCCGCCAGCTTTCATCACCAGATGGTCAAGACCAACGGCACTGAGCTGTACGTGCGCGTCGGCGGCCAGGGGCCGGCGGTCGTTCTGCTGCATGGCTTCGGGGATACCGGCGACATGTGGGCACCGCTCGCGGCCGATCTCGTCAGGGACCACACCGTGATCGTGCCGGATCTGCGTGGCATGGGCCTGTCGGCGCATCCGGACACCGGCTACACGAAGAAGAATCAGGCGTTGGACATCGCCGGCGTGATGGACGCGTTGCACGTCGACAAGGCCGCGCTGGTGACCCACGACATCGGCAACATGGTGGGCTATGCCCTGGCGGCGCAGGTTCCGGCGCGTATCAGCCGCTGGGTGGTGATCGACGCACCGCTGCCCGGCATCGGCGACTGGGACACGATCATCCGCAGTCCGCTGCTCTGGCACTTCAATTTCCGCGGACCGGACGTCGAGCGGCTGGTGCACGGACGTGAGCGGATCTACCTCGACCGCTTCTACAACGAGCTGTCGGCGAACCCCAAGTCGATCGACGAGCAGAGCCGCGCGCACTACGCGGCACTGTACGCACGTCCGCACGCGATGCATGACGCCTTCGAGCAATTCGCCGCCTTCAATCAGGACGCCGTCGACAACAAGGCGCTGCTGGCGCAGGGTGGCAAGCTGAGGATGCCGGTGCTCGCGCTCGGCGCCGAGAAGTCCTTCGGCACGGGCATGGCGGATGAACTGCGCTTTGTCGCCGTCGACGTCAGCGGCGGCGTCATCCCCGCTTCAGGACACTGGATCATGGAAGAAAATCCGCAGGCAACCAGCAAATTGGTCGTGCAATTCCTGCGCACGTAACGCAGACCGTGCCCCCCAGAGGCCATCGATGTCCGTGCTGAGTGCAGGCTTGCTGCTGTATCGCCAACGCGGTAGCACCGAGGTCTTTCTGGTGCATCCCGGTGGTCCTTTCTGGTCGCGCAAGGACGCCGGCTCCTGGTCGATCCCGAAGGGACTCTTGCACCCAGGCGAAGAGCCGCTCGCCGGCGCGCAGCGGGAGTTCGCGGAGGAAACCGGATTGCAGCCCGGCGCCAGCGGCCGGGAATGCGATCTCGGCTCATTTCGCCTGCCGAGCGGCAAGCAGCTGCAGGTCTTCATGCTCGAAGGAGACTGCGACCCGAGTGAGCTGAAAAGCAACCTCTTCGAAATGGAGTGGCCACCGCATTCGGGACGACGCGCACAATTCCCCGAAGTGGATCGCGGCGGCTGGTTTGACCGCAGCGCCGCTCAGCTGAAAATCACTGCAGGGCAGCGCCCGGTGCTGGAGCGCTTCTTCGCGCAGTTCTGCGCACGCGGCGACAGCTCGGCGGCGATACACGAGTGAAGCGCCAAGGATGCCCCGCCCGGCGCAGGCGCGGTAGGCGTTGAAATTCCCCTGCGGCCGCCGCGCGCTTGCCGGAATAATCCTCTGCCTGTGCCTCGCGGCCTGCAGTACCACCCCCCGGCCCACGCTCGAGGCACCGCCAGCCCCGGCTGATTCACATATCACCGTCTACGTCGTGCGACGCGGCTGGCACGTCGATGTGGGGCTCGCGGCTGCCGATCTACGGCCACCACTGCGAACGCTGGCTGCGGCCTTCCCGGGGGCGACCTATCTGCTGTTCGGTTTCGGGGACGAGCGCTACCTGCTGCACGGTGGCAGCGGAGATCTTTTGCTGGCGCTGTGGCCGGGTGCCGGGGTCATTCTGATCACGAGTCTGCACACCTCGGCGGTCAGTGCGGCTTTCGATGTGGGCGCGGTCATCACCCTCGACCTGACACAGCCACAAGGCACAGCGCTGCAGAACTACGTGTGGCAGAGCCTGCAGACCCAGCAGGGCGCTGCCACGAGTCTCGCGCCCGGGCCGTACGCGGGCAGCATGTATTACCCTTCCGCTCTGTCGTACTCGGCGGCGCGCACCTGTAACACCTGGGCCGCTGCAGCGCTGCGCGCCGCGCAGCTCCCGGTCCACAGCTCCGGCGTGATATTTGCCTGGCAGCTATGGCCGCAGGTCGAGCGGCTGCAGCGGCACAGCGTTACCGGCCCCTGATCAGTTGCAGGGCGGCTTGGTGCCATCCTGGCAGACCACCGTGGTCCCGGAATTGGGCGGCACCACGACAGTGGTCGTCGATTTTGGCGGGGGCGGATTGCTGCTGCTGATGCAAGCTGACAGCAGCGGCAAGGCACACAGCGCGATCAACAATGGCTTCATGGATCAGTCCCTCGGTAAATTGAGCGACCTGATCTTCGCCGATCGGCTCGCGTGGCTTCTGTAGCTGCGGCAGAAATCTTCGGTCATCCGGCAATGAAGCTGACGTAGGCGTTCCCCTACGCCAGCGCCGCCCTTCATCGCGGGGGTCCGGAGGAAGTCGTCGGGACTCGCCCGGGCGGCCCGCGTGCGAGCGGCTCAGCGTCGGTCTAGACTGCGCCCTGACACGGACAAGTTCGAGGCATGACATGGCCTTTTCGCTTTATGCTGCCACGATCCCGTCGTACCGGCAGATCCTTGAATCGGTGGCGCAGTTGCTGAACACCGCGGAGGGCTTCTGCGTCGAGAAAGGCTGGAACCCCGATGAAGTGATTCAGGCGCGACTGGCGCAGGACATGCACCCGTTCGCTTACCAGGTCAAATCCACCGCGGTGCATTCGCTCGGCGCAATCGCAGGCGTGCGGCGCGGCGCCTTCTCACCGGACCACACGCCCCCTCCGGCCACCTTTGCGGCGCTCAAAGCGCGCATCGCCGAGACGCTGGCGGCGCTGGAGGTGATCGAGCCGGCCGAGATCGACGGCTTCGTGGGCCGGGACGTGCGCTTTAGCGCGGGCGAGCGCCAGCTGGATTTCACCGCAGAGAACTTCCTGCTGTCATTTTCGCAACCCAACTTCTACTTTCACGCGACGACGGCGTACGACATCTTGCGCTGGAAGGGCGCACGCATCGGCAAACGCGACTTTACCGGCAGGCTGCGCGTCAAGAAGTAGCGAGCGCCGCGCCTGCGATCACCACCGAAGGAACAGCCATGCAGCAGCCGGACGGCGGACTCCACCTCGAGAACAGCTCGCATCCCGCACAGCGCGCCGCAGCGCTGTCGGCCCACTATGCTTCGCGGCGTGAGAAAGCCGCATGGCTGGACCTCTATGCTGAGGATGCCGTGCTGGAGGATCCGGTGGGCATCTCGCCGCTCGACCCGACCGGGCACGGGCATCGCGGCCGCGCAGCACTCAGCCGTTTCTGGGACATGGTCATCGCTCCGGGGAACATGACCTACGTCATCCGCGAGTCGTACCCCTGCGCAGACGAATGTGCCAACGTCTGGAGTCTGACCAACGTGCTACCCGGCGGTGCCCGGGTGACCGTCGATCTGGTGAGCATCTATCGGGTGAATCCCAGCGGTAAGCTGCTGTCGATGCGCGCTTACTGGAGTTACGCCCAGGTCGAGCAGAAACTGAAGGCGCTGCTTGCCGACTCAGCGGCGCACAGTTAGGCGGGCTTGCGCAGCAGTCCCACGCCGGTGAGCACCACCGCCACCGCGAGACAGGTGGCACCGAAGAAGAGCAGCGTGGTGAAACGCGCGCTGTAGGCAAGGCCGAAGAAGCCGCCGGACACCGCCACCGCGGCGAACGGGGCGGCGATCCGTGCCAGCCACTTCATTGCGGCCGACAGAACCGCCGAATCCAGCAGCAGCTGGATCACCAGCGACAGCGCGACCCATACCCCGGCATGCGCGTGGCCGGCGCGGAACAGCGCCCATTGCGTTTCGGTGAGAACCAGCCCGCCGGGTGCGATCCCGGCCACGCCCTGCGTCAGGACGCCGAGCAAAACCGCGCCGCCGTACATGATTGTCGGCACGCCCAGCAGAGTCACGCCCGCAGCGATGCGAGCTTCACGCGACATCCCCATGGGTCTCTCCCGCACTTGAAGGCCACTCGAGCTCCACCCTACCGCCCAGCGAGCCGCGCTTCAGTGTTCAGTCGGCGCGAGCCGGCTGTCCCTCGGGAGGCCCGCGACCGAGTATGTCCGGAAGCGGCTGCCCTTCCTCGGTAAATGACAGCGACACCGAGTTCAGGCAGTGACGCTCGCCGGTGGGCGGTGGTCCGTCGGGAAACACGTGGCCGAGATGGCTGCCACAGCGTGCGCACACCTCTTCAACGCGGCTCATGCCGTAGCTGGTGTCGCGGATGCGCCGGATGTGCGACTCATCGAAAGGCCGGAAGAAGCTCGGCCAGCCGGTTCCCGAGTCGAACTTGGCGTTGGAGCGAAACAAAGGCAGGCCACAGAACCTGCAGGTGTAAACGCCGTTCTTGTGATTGTCCAGGAACACGCCGCAGAAGGCCGCTTCGGTACCGTGATCGAGGAGCACGTGGCGTTCCTGCGGGGTCAGCCCCGCGGTGATCTGAGCACGTTGCTGCTCACTCGGTGGTTGCAGGTTGAATGCGGACATGAGATCACTCCTCAGAGGCGGGTCGTTGGCGCGGCAGGGGCTGCGGCAACCGCTGGCTCCAGCACAGTGGTGATCGCGGCGCCCCGCTTCAAGGTGACGGTCACCGGTGTGCGCTCAGCGATGTCCGCCAGACGCAGGCGCTGCGCGTCGCTCAAGTCGCCCGTGAGCCGCAGGCGACGCGTGATGGTGCGCGCCTCACCCTGAATCTGCAGATCGACGTCCACCTGCAACCCCTGTAGCGACCACTGTTTGCGCTGTGCATACATGCGCAGCGTGATGGCCGTACAGGCAGCCAGTGCGGCGCACAGGATCTCGTGCGGAGTGGCGCCGGTGTCGCCGCCGCCGGCCTGCGGGCGCTCGTCCGCAACCAGCTCGTGCGTCCCGGCGCTCAGCCGGGTCGCATAATTCCGCGTGCCGATGTCTGCGCTCGCGTGTGTCATCTGTATGCCGGTGCTGGTGCCGCAACAATCAGGACAGACCGCCGGCAGCCGGCGGCGGATCCGGCGGCAGCGGAATGAACTCGGCGTGGTCGGCATCCGGCAGCTTCATTCTCCCCGCGCGCCAGTCAGCCTTCGCCGCCTCGATCCGCTCGCGCGAGGAACCCACAAAATTCCACTCGATGAACCGCGGGCCCACCGCTTGGCCGCCGAGCAGCATGATCACACTGCGGTCACGCGCCTGGAGGACTGCGGGCGCGCCCGCATCGACGACGCGCATCTGCATCGGCGCGAGCGGCTCGCCATCCAGCACCGCCGCTCCCGAGACCAGGTATGCCGCCCGCTCCGGATGATTCTGCGGCAAGCCGAGCCTGGCGCCGGGCTCGAGGGTGATGTGCGCATAGAAGAGCGGCGAGAGTGTCTTCACCGCCGAGCGCAGCCCGAAAGCCTCTCCGGCGAGCAGACGCAGCGCCAGACCGCGTTCCTCGTGCAGCGGCAGATCGGCGCCGGCGTGGTGGGCGAACCATGGTGGCGTCTCTTCAAACTCCCGCGGCAGAGCCACCCACGCCTGAATCGCATGGATGGATCCACCCTCGCGTCGGGCACGCTCAAAGCGCTCCGAGTGGCTGATGCCGCTGCCGGCTGTCATCCAGTTGACCTCGTGAGGACGGATGGCCTGCTCCACCGCGGTGGAGTCGCGGTGCATGATCTCGCCCGCAAACAGGTACGTCACAGTCGCCAGCCCGATATGCGGATGGGGCCGCACGTCGGCTTCGCGGGCGAGCCCCTTGGGCAGCTCCACCGGCCCCAGATGATCGAAAAAAATGAACGGTCCGACCATCTGGCGAACCGCATTCGGCAACACGCGCCCTACCTCGAAGCTGCCAATGTTGCGACGCCGCCCTTCCAGCAGAACACTCATGGATCGATGCTCACCGCGACTGTAAGTGGATACTGCATCGTCTCGGGCTCACCCACGCCGGAGGGGATGCTGCCTTGGTGCACGCTGCGGTTCAAAGCATAACCGACCCGGCGCTGCGCCCGTGCGCCGCGACTTTTGGGCGGCGCTAGACTGCATCGCCACGTTCGTCCGCGAGGTTCTGTGCATGATTATCTCGAGCCGAGCCATGGGGGTACCGGGGCACTGGCTGCTCGCGCTCACGCTGTCGGTGTGCGGCACGGCAAGCTCAGCCTTGGCGGTGGAGCCGGTCGCTCCACTCGAGCTGATCGTTCTCGGATCGGGCGGACCCGGCGCGCTCGGGCGTGCGTCCTCGAGCTATCTGCTGCTGCTCGACGGCAAGCCTCGCATTCTGGTCGATGCGGGATCGGGAGCGTTTGTGCGGCTGGGCGAAGCCCAGGTCTCACTGCAGGGGCTCGACACCGTGCTGCTGACGCATCTGCACGTCGACCATGCAGCCGAGCTGCCCGGCATCGTCAAGGCGCGCGCGGTCTCTGCCGGTCATCCCATCCACTTCGACATTTACGGCCC
>DATHMN010000151.1:0-43344 GCA_035487135.1 Steroidobacteraceae bacterium
ACCGGCGCGCCGACCGGCCGATTCGTCATCTCAGGCCCCGACGATATCGCGGCGGCCGTGCGCCACTTCTTTGCGGCGGAATCGCAAGCCGCGCAAATCGACGCGCAGGGGGCTGCGCCATGAGCGAGGACTGGCGTGGACACGTACCGCGCTTGGAGGATCTGGCGCGCACGCTTGGGCTCGACTGGTCGCCCGTCATCTTCGAGGCGGTTCCCGACAGTTTCATGACGGAGATTGCGGTGTACGGCCTGCCGGTGCGCATGCCGCACTGGTCGTTTGGCGCGCGCTACATCTATCAATTGGTACAGCGGCATATGGGGTTCTCCCGCCTTTTCGAGGTCGTGTTTCCGGGGAATCCCGGTCACGCCTATCTCGCCTCGAGCAATGGACTGGCGGATAACATATTGGTGACCGCCCACGTCCTGGGGCACGCCGATTTTTCAAAGAACAATATGCTGTTTCGCCGCTGCCAGGAGCAGATCAGCGATCACATCGTGGAACACGCCGCCAACCACGCGCGGCAAATCGAGCGTCATATCGAAGCCTACGGCCAGGCCGCGGTGGAACGGGTGCTGGACGCGGCGCTGTCTCTTGAACAGTACATCGATCTCGACCAGCCGCTGCGCCGCGAGCCTTACCCGCAGTATCTCGATGACGCCAAGGCCCTCGTCGATGACCAGTTTCGCAAGCGCTTCGCCTCTCTCGATCCGACGGCCGCCAGCAGCGGCATCGAAGCGAAGAAGCGTGCGCCGGTGCCGCCGCATCCGGAGCGCGATCTGCTGTGGTTCGTCGCCAATTACGCGCCGGAACTGGAGAGCTGGGAGCGCGACATTTTTCTCGCCGTGCGCGAGGAGTCGTTCTACTTCTACCCGGTATTCGCCACCCAGATCATGAACGAGGGCTGGGCGTCCTACTGGCACGCGCGTCTGCTGCGCGAGGCGGATTTCGTGCCGCAGCAGGCGTACCTCGATGCCATCAAGTGTCACTCGGACGTCGTGCGACCCATCGCCGCCGAGCAGCAGGTGGCCTTGAGCATCAATCCCTATCACCTCGGCTTCGCGATGTGGGAGAAGATCGTGGCGACCAGTGGGCTGGAGGCCGCGCGCCACATCATGGAGCAGGACGACGATTTCGGCTTCGTGCGCAACCATCTGACGCGCGAGCTCGCCGAGGAGCTCGGCCTGTTCCGTTTCAGCGCCCGCAGCGATGGCCAGATCAAGGTCCTGGAACAGGATCTCAACGCGCTGCACGAGGCGGTGCTCGCGCCCAAATACAACTTCGGTGCCCCGATCGTGACGGCGGCCAAGATGCGCAACGACGGTACTCTCGAGCTGCTGCACGACACCAGCGTCGACGGCCGCGGGCTCGACCTCGAGCGCAGCCGCAAGGTGCTCGACTACCTGCAGAAGGTCTGGCGCCGCCCGCTGGTGCTGACCACGATCAACCAGGCCGGCTCAGCGCTGGAGCTCACCGCTCCCTGAGCTTCACTTGGCCGGCTTGGGCGGGTCGGGCGGCTCGCTCCCCCATTCCTCTTCCTGCGACGTCACGATCGATACCGGGTCGCTCGCGGGGAAGCTGTCCGCAAGCGCCTCATCAAGCTGGCGCTGGCGTCGCTGCCTTTCGAGCCGGCGGCGCTCCTCATCGGCGGGCGTGGGATCGCTCATTCGGGTCTCCTTAAACGCACTCTATGACCACTCGCCTAAGCCATGTTACCCCTCGGGTAGACTCGTGCCATGCCGCGTCCCTACCTGGTGTTTGTGCGTGCCGGCGATGACTCGCTGCACGGCCGGCTGCTGCGCGAGGATCCGCAGCGCAACTGGGACTGCTGCGTCAGCTGGTATGTTGCGCCCAAGCCCGAGCAGGCAGCAGAGTTCTACTCGAGCGGCGGCTTCAACAAGTTCGACGGCTTCCTCGAGTTCTGGCGCCAGCACGGAGCGGACCTCGGCTACCGCCAGCTGCTGTTGCTCGATGACGACGTCTATCTGCGTCCCGGAGACGTGTCGCGCTTCCTCACGCTGTGCGATTCCTACCAGACCTATCTGGCGCAGCCGGGGCTGCGCTGGTTTACCAACACCACGCTCAACGCGCTGGTGCGCAACCCCGCCTGCCTGCTGCGCCGGGTCAGCTTCGTCGAAGTCATGGCGCCGTGCTTCTCACAGGCGGCGCTCACCGAGCTGATCGGCACCTTCGGCATGACGCGCAGCACCTGGGGAACCGATCTCGCCTGGGCGGGAACGATCGGCGAGCGCCACCCAATCTACGTGGTTGACGCCGTCGGCATGGACCACACGCGCGCCGGCGACGGGCGTCCGGGTCTGTTCTACCGCCGGCTGGCGGCGATGGGTGTCGATCCGCACGCCGAGCTGCGTGCCGTGCAACAGCGCTATCCGGCGCTGCGCACCAGCCGCACGCTGGCCGGCGGGCACGTCTTCCGGCCGGGAATTCCGCCTGCGCTGGCGGCGCCGCTCCTGTGGCTGTTCGAGCGGCTCAAGTTCATCGTGCGGCTGCGCAAACGCGCCCTGTTCCGCTGGCGTTACTGGCGCGCGAGCGTCGCGGATGCGCTCGGCCGCAGCCGCTAGAGGGCGCGCGGCGGGCGCGCATCGAGCAGCGCGCGGATCGCCGGCCATTCGTTCGGCAGCAGCCCGAGTGCCTCGGGCTTGCGTCCCTCGAGCACGCTGAAATCCTTCGCCAGGTAGCTCTCGACCAGCTGATCGTGGCGCTCCGCCAGCAGCCGCGAGGCGGGGTTGGGGTTGAGCACGATGCCGAGTCCGGTCGCCGGCGTCGCAATCGTGCGCACGGTCAGATCCGGCCGCTGCTCGCGCAGCAGCAGCAGCAGCCGCCAGATGTCACCGCTCCAGAAACGCGTGCGCTGCTCGCGCTGCGAGGTGCGCGCATCGAGCGGGTAGCAGTCATGCATCAGGATGACCGAGTGCGGGGCACACCAGCGCTCGACGTTGATAAAGTCGCGCAGCGCATACTCGAAGCGGTGCATGCCGTCGATGAACGCCAGGTCGAGCGCGCGACCGCCGAACTCGGCGCGCAGGTCGTGCTGCGCGAAGAATTCATCACTGGTGGCGGTGACGATCCGCTGCCGCGCGCTGGCAGGCTCGGCCAGCTGCGGCTGCGGATCGATGCCGATGACATCTGTGTCCGGCAGCACCCGCTGCAGCGACTCACCGCGGGCGATACCGATCTCGAGGTAGGTCGCCGGGCGCAGGTGCGCGTGGATGCGCGCCAGCACGTCGTAGTAGATCTCGCCCGGCAGGGTGAGCCGCGCCATGAGCGCATCCGCCCGCGGGTAGTCGGCGTGACGTACCGCCTCGCGGCACAGCTGCAGGGCGCGCTGCGGACGGCCGCGCCACTGGTGCCAGCGGGCGCCCAGGAAGAGCGCCCGCGCCAGGTGGCGCCCGGCAGATGAGTGGGGGACGGATGCCTCGGTCACGGCGGTCCTGCGAGTGGTGGTCGGGGCATTTTAACCGCGGCGGCTGCGCGGCGCCGCTGTGCGCGCCGCAGGCCCCGGGCGCGGCGGTCGGCTGGCCCTCGGGGAGGCTTCCGGAGTAGGCTTTTGCCACCGGTGATGCGGCCTGCGGCGCCGGTTTCCGCCGGAGGAGCATCCACCATGGGATACACGACTTCGGGCATCCGTAATATCGCGCTCGTCGGCCAGGCGGGCGCGGGCAAGACCTCCCTGACCGAGACCTTGCTGCTGCAGGCGGGCGCTATCCGCAATCGCGGCAGTCTCGCGCGCGGCACCACGGTGTCTGACTTCGACCCCCAGGAGAAGCGTCTGCAGCACTCGCTCGATACGGCCATCTGCAGTTTCGAGGCCGACGGCATCCACATCAACCTGATCGACACGCCCGGCTACGCCGACTTCCTCGGCAAGTCGCTCTCGGTGCTGGAAGCGGTGGAGGCGGTGGCGGTCGTGGTGAGCGCCGTCGCCGGCGTCGACTCGCTCACGCAGCGTCTGCTCGAGTTCGCGCGCGAGCGTGCACTGTGTCGCCTGATCATCGTCAACAAGATCGACAGCCGTGATGCGCGCTGCGAGGCGGTGCTGCAGCAGCTGCGCGAGGTGATCGGGCCCGAATGCCTGCCGCTCAACCTGCCGGCCGGTGCCGGCGATGGCGTGGTCGACTGCTTCTTTCAGCCGCACGGCCGCGCCACCGACTTTTCCTCGGTCGAGGCCGCCCATACCCAGATCATCGATCAGGTGGTCGAGCTCGATGAGCAGCTGATGGCGCTGTACCTCGAGCAGGGCGAGGAACTCTCCCCGGAGCAACTGCACGATCCGTTCGAACAGGCGCTGCGCGAGGGCCATCTGGTGCCGGTGTGCTTCGCTTCCGCCGAGGCCGGCGCCGGAATCGCCGAGTTGCTGCAGGTATTCGAGCGGCTGATGCCCAATCCCGCCGAGGGCAACCCGCCGCCCTTCCTGAAGGGCGCCGGCGAGGCGGCCGAGCGCGTGCCGGTAACGCCCGACGCCTCGCGCCACGTGATTGCACACGTGTTCAAGGTGTCCATCGATCCGTACGTCGGCAAGCTCGGCGTGCTGCGCGTGCATCAGGGCACGGTGCGGCCGGGCAGCCAGCTGTTCGTAGGTGATGCGCGCAAGCCGATCAAGATCGCGCACCTGTTCCGCCTGCTGGGCAAGGAGACCACGGAAATCCCGGCGGCACTGCCCGGCGACATCTGCGCCATCGCCAAGCTCGACGAGCTGCATCTGGACGCGGTGCTGCACGATTCGCACGACGAGGACCAGTATCACCTGAAGCCGGTCCTGTTTCCGCCGCCGATGCTCGGGCTGGCGATCGAGCCCGAGCGGCGCGGCGATGAGCAGCGCCTGGCCGATACGTTGCACAAGCTCACCGCCGAGGACCCGTGCGTGCGCATCGAGCACCATGCCGCGGTCAACGAGACCGTGCTGTACGGTATGGGCGAGTTTCATCTGCGCGTACTGCTCGAGCGCATGACCGAACGCTATGGCGTGCACGTCAAGACGCATCCGCCCAGCATTCCGTACCGCGAGACCATCACCCGGCCGGCAGACGGCCATTGCCGCCACAAGAAGCAGACCGGCGGCGCCGGCCAGTTCGGCGAGGTGTTTCTGCGCATCGAGGCGCTGATGCGCGGCAGCGGCTTCGAGTTCGTCGACGACGTGGTCGGCGGAGCGATCCCCGGGCAGTTCCTCCCGGCGGTGGAGAAGGGCGTGCGTCAGGTGCTCACCGAGGGGGCGCTCGCGGGCTTCCCCATCCAGGATGTGCGCGTCACGGTTTACGACGGCAAGTACCACCCGGTGGACTCCAAGGAAGTGGCGTTCGTCTCGGCCGGCCGCAAGGCGTTCCTCGATGCGCTGATCAAGGCGACGCCGATCGTGCTCGAACCCATCATGCGCATGGAGATCACCGCGCCGGCGAGCGCCATCGGCGACATCACCGGTGACCTCGCCACCAAACGCGCGCGCATCAACGGCAACAGCGCGCTGCCCGGGCAGCGCGCCACGCTCATGGCATTGGTGCCGCTGGCGGAGCTGTCCGAGTACCAGTCGCGCCTCAAGGCGCTCACCGGCGGCCAGGGCGCCTACACCATGGAGTTGAGTCATTACGACCCGGTGCCGGCGCGCAAGCAGCAGGAGCTGGCGCAGGCCTGGCGGCCGCAGGAAACTGCCGACTAGTTGTCATTAATTTGGTCTGCCCTTGACTGCGCCGCCGCCTTTGCAACACTGCTGGCAGCAGGAGGGCCTATGAGGTTTGCCGCAGTCTCGTTGCTGACGTTCGCAGCGCTCATCGCCGCGCAGGCTGCGTGCGCGGCTCCCGGCGATTCGTCCCAGCCGGCCAAGCCCATCTCGCTGGTGCCGCACGCCCCGGCCCCCGGGCGGGTGTACGGCACGCCCATCCAGGATCCGATCCTGCATAAGCGGGTGCGCAAGAAACCCGCCAGCCCGCACACGCCCAGCTCCTGAAGGGCGCGGCACCGCCGCGCTGTTAGTGCAGCGCCGGCTTCTGCCAGCTGACGTTGTCACCGACCTTGAGGCCGAGTTTGCCCGCCTCACCACCCTTCAGCTCGACTACCGCAGCCACGGGCGTATCGGAGCTCAGCAGCGCCAGCGACAGCGGCGTCGCGTGCTCGATGATCTTGCTGATGCGGCCGTCGCTGCCCACGAACAGCATGTCGAGCTCGACATAAGTGTTTTTCATCCACATGCGCTCGATGCGCGGCGGTTGCAGCGGAAATACCATGCCCATACTCTCCGGCAGGTCGCGCACGAACATCAGGCCCTGCTCGGCGCGCGGCTCGGTGTCGGCGACCCAGACATCGAACGGATACTTGTGCTGCGGCGCGCCCTTGGCGCCGTGAGCGGTGATCTCGAGTGAGGTACGCGGAAACGTCGCCAGGTCCACCGGCTGGTCCGCGCCCTGGGCGAACAGCGCGGCGGCCGCCGTCAACGACCAGACCATCATCACCATCGACGCCACGCGCGCGCGCGGCACAGTTACTGACATGAGCGGTTCCTAACGGTTGGGCCGGTAAAGTTGCGGTTGCGGTGGATCCTCAAACACCGCGCTACCGGCGAAGTCGAAACGGCTGACGAGGATCCGCGCGTCACTGTTGAGCGTGC
This sequence comes from Steroidobacteraceae bacterium, assembly GCA_035487135.1. Taxonomy (GTDB): domain Bacteria; phylum Pseudomonadota; class Gammaproteobacteria; order Steroidobacterales; family Steroidobacteraceae; genus 13-2-20CM-66-19. The sequence goes on from DATHMN010000151.1 coordinate 6,614, forward strand.
TGGCAGGCGCGATGCAGAAGCCGCGTGCCACGATGCGCCAGGCGCGAGCGCTGCCGCCTTCGGCGCCGAGACGCTCCTGGTGCAGATCATCCACCGTGCAGTGGTCATCACCGCGCGTCGCGAACAGGCGCCGCTCGCCCTCCAGAATGACCGTGAGATTGGTGGGCAGGTCGCGGCCATTACGGCCCTCCTGCGCGGCGGTGACCCCGAACACCATGCGCACGCGGCGTCCCGCATGCGGAGGGCCGGCGAAACTCACCCGCAGCCCGGTGCCGTCGGGGCGCGGACCGCCCTGACATTCGATCTCGGCGTTGTGCCAGTCGATATCCAGGTTGAGCGCGCCGCGGATGCGCGCCTTGAGGTAGCCGTTGCCGCCGGGCAGACAGCCATGGGTAGATGGCGGCGGCAGCGGCTGGGCCAGCGTTGGGGCCGCCGTCGCCGGCGCGCTCACGGCCGGCGCGGGCGGGGTCGGCGCCGTCACGCTGGGGGCGCTGCCGGCAAATGCCGGCAGGCCGCCGATTAATGCGATCCACAGACGCTGCATGCGGTGCAAGTGTAGCGCGCGCCGCCGAGTTTGCCGGCGCAGTTGCGTTCAGGCGGCGCTCGGTTCCACCAGCAGCAGTTTCGCGAGCCGCGCGTGGCCGCGGGCGATGGCGCGCGCGGCGTGCATCAGCGCTGCCAGAATCACGATGCCGAGCACCATCAGCAACAGCGCGCCGATCAGCGAGCCGGGTTCGTTGAAGTCGAGTCCGTCGATCGTGAACATCTCCACCGGCAGCTCACCGGGCAGGAAATGGAAGTCGCGCCCGAGCAGCACGAACGGCGCGAGCGCGAGGCGCAGTCCGACCGCCAGTCCGCTCACCGCCACGATGAAGTAGAAGATGCCGAGCGGCAGCATCAGGATGAAGTACAGCAGCGTGGTCCAGGTGTGCCCGTCCTTGAGCATTTCACCGATGCGTTGCAGCCATCCGGCCGCCGCGCCCGGATGCACCGGGCGGCGCGGCATGCGCTCGCCGGTCATCGCCTCGAGCAGCCGGCCTTCACCGAGCGCCAGCACCCGTGCCATGCCGATGAACGCGAGGAAGAACGGGATGCCGATCACCAGCACCGCGAAGCCGAGCGACAGCGACAATCCGGCCACCACGAACACGAAATAGAAGATGCCGGTGGCGAGCGCGAGCAGCATGTAGAAGAGCGACGTATAGGCGCGCGCATCCATGAAGATGCCGAAGAAGCGCCTGAAGCCCGAGGCCTCCTTGGCGACCGGCGGCGGCGGCGCTTTCAGCGCCGCTTTGACCTTCACCTCGGTGTCACGGTACGCGGTGGCGACTTCGTCGGGAGCACCGTAAGTGCTGGCGATCAGTTCGAGCACGTCCGCCTCGGATTTATCCGGGTGCGCGGCGACCTCGGCGCGCAGGTACTCCTCGGCGTCATAGAGCGCGTCCTGGATCAGGGCGGCGTCCTGTCCGGCGAGTGCCTGACGCAGTTGCTTCAGGTACTCATCGATCGAGCGGGGGGCGGCGTTGGCACTCATGAGACCTTCCCTTCAATGAAGCGGTCGACAAATTCGCGGGTCTGCTGCCAGATGGCGCTCCACTGGCGCAGCATGGCCCGACCGTCGTCAGTGATGCGGTAATAACGGCGCGGGGGTCCTGCGTAGGAGGGCACGACGCGGCTGGTCAGCAGGCCGCCGGCGGCGAGGGCGCGCAGCACCGGATAGACGGTGCCCTCCTTGAACTGAGCCTCGCCGTCATTCGCGCGCTGCAGGCGCTTGGCGATCTCGTAGCCATACAGGTCCTCGCTACTGCGTTCCAGGACAGCAAGCAACACCAGCGCCACGAGACCCGCGTTCAGGTCTTTCTGGAATTTGCGTGCCTGACTATCATCCATATACCAGTATTATTAACTGAACAGTACTAGCCCTCAACCAATACTTTGAGGCAGAAGGAGCGATTAGCGAGCCCGGGAGAGCCTGGGGTCGCGGGCTCCGCGACCTGCGGCCCCGGTTCTCCGCGTTTCCGGCCCGGCGATGGCAGGCTGTTAGACTTCCGACGTCCCCGTCGCGAAAGTTGCGGATGAGAAACTCGCTCCTGGAAATCACCCCCGTGGTCCCGGGACCTCTGGCGCGTCTGCCCGAACTGGCCGCGAACCTGTTTTTCAGCTGGCATCGCCCGATCCGGGCCCTGTTCGAGGATCTCGACTCCGAGCTCTGGAAACAGACCAACGGCAATCCGCGTCTGCTGCTTCGCTGCGTCAATCAGAGCCGGCTCGAGCAGTGCGCGCGGGATGAGGAATATCTCGCGCGCTACCGCGTCGCGCTCGAGACGCTGGACGCTTACCTGCAGGTGGCGGCGACCGGCGAGGGGCCGCTGGTGGCGTACTTCTGCGCTGAGTACGGCTTCCACGAGAGCTTCCCGATCTATTCCGGCGGCCTCGGCGTGTTGGCCGGCGACTACTGCAAAGCGGCGAGCGATGAGCGCGCCAGTTTTGTCGCCGTGGGCCTCATGTACGAGCAGGGGTATTTCACCCAGACGGTCGACACCGACGGCCTGCAGCACGCCGAGTACCGCGAGCGCGACCCGCGCGACCTGCCGGTAGAGCCGGCGCGCAGGCCCAACGGCGAGTGGCTGACAGTGAGCGTACGCATCGCCGGGCGCGAGGTGTTCGCGCGGCTGTGGAAGGCGCAGGTCGGACGCGTGCCGGTGTACCTGCTCGACACCAATTGCGCCGAGAACGCGCCCTCCGACCGCGACATCACCCACCGCCTGTACGGCGGCGATGAGTCCACGCGCGTGCGCCAGGAGATGATCCTGGGCATCGGCGGCCTGCGCGCGCTGCGCGCCCTCGGCGTGCAACCGGCGGTTTTCCATCTCAACGAGGGCCACGCCGCCTTCCTCATCCTCGAGCTGCTGCGCGAACATCTGCGGCGCGGCCTGCCGTTCAGCGCGGCGCTCGAGGCGACCGCCGCCGATTGCGTGTTTACCACCCACACGCCGGTCGCCGCCGGCCACGACGCCTTCGGACACGAGCTGCTCGTGCGGCATTTCGAGGATTTCATCCGCGAGCTCGGCATTCCGCTCGAGCGCTTCCTCGAGTTGGGACGTGCGCCCTCCAGTCCGGGAGTGTTCAACATGACCTGGCTGGCCCTGAACGGCGCGCGCCATATCAACGGCGTCAGCCGCATCCATGGTGCGGTGTCCGCACGCCTGTGTGCCGAGGCCTGGCCGGAGCTGCGTCCCGAGGACAACCCGGTAGGGTTCATCACCAACGGCGTGCATGTGCCGACCTTTCTGCACCAGCGCTGGATGGAGTTCTTTGACCGCGAGCTGGGGCGTGAATGGCGCGAGCGCCTGCGCGATGCCGAGTTCTGGACGCGGCTGGACACCGTCAACGACGAGCGCTATTGGGCCACCGCACAGGACGTCAAGGCACGCATGCTGGCGAATGTGCGCGAGCGGCTGCAGCGTGAGTACGAGCGCAAGGGCCTGAGCCCGGCGCAGCTGCAGCACGTGGTGCGCTTCCTCGATCCGCTGCGGCCGGGCGTGCTCACGCTCGGGTTCGCGCGCCGCTTCGCGACCTACAAGCGTGCCACGCTGCTGCTGCGTGACCGGGCGCGGCTGGCGCGCCTGGTCAACAACCCCGAGCGCCCGGTGGTGCTGTTGTTTGCCGGCAAGGCCCACCCGGCCGATGAGCCCGGCAAGCAGGTGCTGCGTGAGCTGCGCCAGCTGATGACCAGTCAGGAGTTTGCCGGCCGCATCGTGTTCCTCGAGGACTACGACCTGCAGCTGGCGCGCTGTCTGGTCTCCGGGGTCGATGTGTGGCTGAATAATCCGATCGCGCCGCTCGAGGCCTCGGGAACCTCCGGCATGAAGGCGGCGATCAACGGCCGCCTCAACCTGAGCATCCTCGATGGCTGGTGGGCGGAGGGCTGGACCCAGGACAATGGCTGGGGCATCCCTCCGGCGGCAGTGCAGGACCCCGAGCGACGCGACACACTCGAAGCGGAACTGATTCTCGGCACCCTCGAAGAGGAGGTGCTGCCGCTGTACTACGTGCGCGACGAGGGCGGCTGCCCGCGCGCCTGGGTGCGGCAGAGTAAGCGCGCGATGATGTCGGTCATCCCGCGTTTCAACATGCGCCGCGTGCTGTTCGACTACACCCAGGGTCTGTATCTGCCCGCGGCGAGTCAGTACCGGCGCCTGGCAGACGATGACTTTACCGGGGCGCGCGCACTCGCAGACTGGAAGCAACGCGTGCGTGCTGCCTGGCCCAAGGTCAGCCTGCGCCTGCTCGCCGACGTCGCGCGCGACCTGCCGCGGGGCGAGCGGCTGCGGCTGCGCGTGGCGGCCGGCCTGAACGGCCTGACACCCGCCGATGTGCGGGTGGAATTCGTGGCGCGACGGCTGCTGCCGGAGGCCGATCGCGCCCCGCCGCCGCTGTCCTCCTATCTGCAGCCGCCGCGCGCCGGGTTGTGGTCGGCGGCGTTCACGGCGACCGAGGAGCAGGAGCGTGACGGTGCGGTGGTGTTCGCACTCGACGTCGAGCCGCCGGAGTGCGGCCAGTTCCAGACCGATGTGCGCATCTACCCGCGGCATGAACTGATGTCACAGCCGTACGAGCTGGGACTGATGAAATGGCTGTGAAGCGGCGCCACACGGTTGCGCCCGATGTGGGCCTTGGGGTGTAGTAAGCCCATGTCACGCCAACCTGCGCGCGCTTCCTCCGGACGCTACGTCAGCCGCCTCACCGGCGGCACGCTGGCGATCATCATGGCGGGCGGGCGCGGTGAGCGGCTGCGCGATCTCACCGCGCACCGCTGCAAGCCGGCGACGCCTTTTGGCGGCAAGTTCCGCATCATCGACTTCGTGCTGTCCAACTGCGTCAACTCGGGCATCCGCCAGATCTCCATCCTGACGCAGTACAAAGCCCAGTCGCTCATCCAGCACGTGCATCACGGCTGGAGCTACCTGCGCGGCGAGTTCGGCGAGTTCGTGGAAGTCGTGCCGGCGCAGCAGCAGCTGGGCGAGTTCTGGTACCGCGGTACCGCCGATGCCGTGCACCAGAATATCGAACTGATCCTCGCGCACCGCCCCAAGCACGTGCTGGTGCTGGCCGGCGATCACATCTACAAGATGGACTACGGTCCGATGATCGCCTACCACGTCGAGAAAGGCGCTGACGTCACCGTCGGCGTGGTGGAAGTACCGGCGCGCGAGTCGCGCCATTACGGCGTGCTCACCGCGACCGAGTGGAACCGCGTGACCAAGTTCTCCGAGAAGCCGGCGCAGCCCGATACACTGCCCGGGCGCCCCGACGTCATCCTCGCCTCCATGGGCATCTACGTGTTCAACACGCGCCTGCTCGAGACGGTGCTGGCGGAGGATGCCGTCAACGAGTCCTCGGGCCACGACTTCGGCAAGAACGTCCTGCCGGATGCGATCGCCGCCAACCGGCAGGTGTTCGCCTACCCGTTTCAGGACGTGAAGACGCGGGCCCAGAGCTACTGGCGCGACGTCGGCACCATCGACGCTTATTACGACGCCAATCTCGAGCTGGTGCACGTACACCCGGAGCTCAACATCTACGATGAGGACTGGTCCATCTGGACCTACCAGGTGCAGCAGCCACCGGCGAAGTTCGTGCTCGACGAGGACGGCCGGCGCGGCACCGCGATCAACTCGATGGTGTCCGGCGGCTGCATCATCTCCGGCGCGGTGGTGCGCGAATCGCTGCTGTTCTCCGACGTGCACGTCGAGGAGCGTTCCACCATCCATCGCTCGGTGATCCTGCCGCACGTCGAGATCGGCCGCGGCTGCATCATCAGCGGCGCGATCATCGACGAGGGCTGCGACGTCCCCGACAATACCCACATCGGTATCGACCGCGACGCCGACGCGCGCCGCTTTCATGTCACCGAGAAGGGCGTCGTGCTGGTGACCGCGGACATGCTGCGCGCGCAGCAGCCGGGCGTGCGATGAGCGCGGCGCGGCTGCCGGTGGTGCTGCTGTGGCACATGCACCAACCGCAGTACCGCGACGCCCTCACCGGCCAGTACGCGCTGCCCTGGACCTACCTGCACGCCATCAAGGACTACACCGACATGGCCGCGCACCTGGAGGGCAATCCGGGCGCGCGTGCGGTGGTGAACTTCACGCCGCTGTTGATCGAGCAGATCGAGGAACTCGCGCGGCGCATCGCCGCGCACCTGGCGAGCGACACCCCGCTTCCCGACCCGATGCTGGCGCTGCTCGGACCGGAGCCGGTGCCGCGCGAGCCGCAGGTGCGGCTCGAGCTGCTGCGCGCCTGCCTGCGCGCGCAGCGCAAACAGATGATCGAACGTTTCGGGCCGTACCTGGAGCTCGCCACGATCGCCGAGACCTTAGGCACGCCCGAGCGCATCGCCTACGCCTCCAATCAGTTCATCCACGATCTGGCGGTGTGGTATCACCTCGCCTGGCTGGGCGAGACCGTGCGCCGCAGCGACCCGCTGGTGGCGCAGCTCACCGAGCGCGGCCGCGATTTCAGCCCTGGGCAGCGCCGCGATCTGCTGGCGCTCATCGGCAGCCTGGTCAGCCAGATCGTGCCGCGTTACCGCCAGCTGGCCGAGCGTGGTCAGTGCGAGCTGTCGGTCACGCCCTACGCGCACCCGATCATTCCGCTGCTCATCGACTTCCGCAGCGCGCGCGAGGCGGTGCCGGCCATGCCGCTGCCGCAGCACGCGGTCTACCCGGGCGGTGCGGCGCGCTCGGCCTGGCACATCGAAGAGGCCATCCGCGTGTTCACGCGCGCTTTCGGGCGCAAGCCCGAGGGCTGCTGGCCCGCCGAGGGCGCGATCAGTGCACGCACACTCGAGCTGTTGGCGGCGGGTGGCTTCCGCTGGAGCGCGAGCGGAGCTGCGGTGCTGCGCGGCAGCCTTGCGCTCACTGATCCACAGGCGGCGCAGGACCCGCTGGCCTACAACCGGCCCTACCGCCTGGCCGGCACCAGCATGGACTGTTTTTTCCGCGACGATTCGCTCTCGGACCTCATCGGCTTCACCTACGCCACCTGGCACGGCGACGATGCCGCTGCCAATCTGGTGAACGAGCTGGCGCAGCTCGCGCGCGAATACTCCGCGGGCGGGAACCACGCGGTGCTGATCGCACTCGATGGGGAGAATGCCTGGGAGCACTATCCGTTCAACGGCTACTACTTTCTGCGCGCGCTCTATCAGCAGCTCGCCAGCCATCCGCGTCTCGAGCTCACCACGTTGTCCGAGTGCCTGCAGCGCGGCCTGCAGCCGACGCCGCTGTCGCGGGTCTGTGCCGGCAGCTGGGTGCACGGCACGCTCGCCACCTGGATCGGCGACCCGGGCAAGAACCGCGCCTGGGATCTGTTGTGCGCCGCCAAGGAGGCGTATGACCGCGCGCTGCCCGGCATCGACGATCCGGCGCAGCTGGCCGCCGCCGAGCGACAGCTGGCGCTGTGCGAGGGCTCCGACTGGTTCTGGTGGTTTGGTGATTACAACCCGGCCGATGCCGTGAGCCAGTTCGATCAGCTCTACCGCCGCCAGCTGCAGGTGCTGTACCGCTGTCTGAATCTCGTGCCACCGGCCGAGCTGTCAGTACCGATCGCCGCCGGCCACGGAATGCCGGAATACGGCGGTGTCATGCGCCGCGCCAGCGGCTGAGAGGTTGAGTGGATGTCGAGTGCAAGGATGCCCGTACTGGACCGGCGCCGCGCCGGCGTGCTTCTGCCACTGTCTGCGCTCGAGGCGGCGCTCGGCCGCGGCGGCCGCGCCTTCATCGACTGGCTGGTGCAGGCGAAGTTCTCGGTGTGGCAGATCCTGCCGCTCGGTCCGGTCGGCGCCGATCTCTCACCCTACTGGGTGCGCTCGGACCATGCCGGCAACCCGGCGTTTCTCGATCCTGCCGAGCTGCCTGATCCGCACGCGCCGATCGGCGCGGACTTTCTCGCCGTCTCGGCCGGCTGGCTGGAGGATTACGCGCTGTTCGCGGCGATCAGTGCCGCGCAGGGCGGGGCGCCGTTCTGGCTGTGGCCGCAGAAACTGCGCGACCGTGATGCGCACGCCCTGCGGCAGGCACGGCAGGAACTCAGGAGCGAGCTCGCGCGCATCGAGCGCGAGCAGTACGCCTTTTATCTGCAATGGAACCGCCTGCGCGAGTACGCCCGCGAGCGCGGCGTGCGCCTGTTCGGCGACCTGCCGTTCTACGTCGCGCCCTCATCGGCCGAGACCTGGGCGCACCGCGGCCTGTTCCAGCTGCAGCCGGCGGGCGAGCCCGCCATGGTCGGGGGCGTACCGCCGGACTATTTCTCCGAGTTGGGGCAGCTGTGGGGCAACCCGGTGTACGACTGGCAGGCGCTCGAGCGCAGCGACTTCTCCTGGTGGCTGGCGCGCGTGCGCGCGCAGCTGCAACGGCTCGACCTGCTGCGCCTCGATCACTTCCGCGCACTCGCCGCCTACTGGGCAGTGCCCGCAGGCGCCGCGGATGCCCGCGGTGGCCTGTGGCTGAAGACTCCGGGGGAGCAGCTGCTGCAGCGGCTGCGCCAGGAGTTCGGCGCTCTGCCGCTGGTGGCCGAGGATCTCGGCGTCATCACTGCCGACGTGCTGGCACTCAAGACCGGCTTTGCGTTGCCGGGCATGCGCGTCGTGCAGTTCGCCTTCGATGGCGACATGAGCAACGTCCATCTGCCGCACCTGCACGAGCGCGACTGCGTGGTCTATACCGGCACGCACGACAACGACACCAGCGCCGGCTGGTACGCCAGCCTCGATGGCGCCACGCGCGCGCGCTGTGACTTCTATCTGCGCGTGACCGACGGCGCCATGCCCGAGACACTCATCCGCGCCGCGCTCGGCTCCGTGGGACTGCTGGCGGTACTGCCGCTGCAGGATCTGCTCGGACTCGGCTCGCAGGCGCGCATGAATACACCAGGTACCGCGCACGGCAACTGGGGCTGGCGCGTGCCCGCCGGCGCGCTCACGAGCGAACTGGCGCAGCGCTGCGCGCACCTCAACGGCGCCTTCGGCCGCGCCTGAGCGGGCCGTGAGCTTTGCTACCATGCAGCGATGAGAATGTCTGCGCGCGGCTGGACCGCCATGCTGTGGGCGCTGCTGTGCGCCGGCTGCACGCTGGCACCCAAGTTCCAGACACCCCAACTGTCAGTGGTGGACGTGCAGATGCTGGGTGGCGACCTGTGGTCGCAACGCCTCAAGGTGCGCGTGCACGTGCAGAATCCCAACGAGCGACCGTTGCCGGTGCGCTCACTCGACTACACTTTCGAAGTCGAAGGCCAGACCTTCGCGACCGGCGCCTCCACCGAAGCGTTCACCGTGCCGGCACTGGGCGAGAGCGACTTCGACATGAACGTCACCACCAACCTGGCCGGCACGATGCTGAAGCTGCTGACGCGCGGCGCCAGTGCCGACAACAACGTGGCTTACCGTCTCAGCGGCACGCTGTCGCTGTCGGCGGGTCTGTTGCGCTCGATCCCCTTCGACCAGCGCGGCAGCTTCAAGCTGCAATGAGCTGCCGGTAGAGCTCGAGGTACTGCGCGCCCTGGTGCTGCCAGGAGAAGTCACGCTGCATGCCGTTGGTCACCATGCGCCGCCAGTGCTGCGGCTGGGCGTAGAGATCGAGCGCGGTGTTGAGTGCCCAGGTGAGCGCCGGTACGTCGAAGTCGTTGAATACCACGCCGGTCCCGCGCCCGCTGGTGCGCTCGTACTGTTCAACCGAGTCGGCCAGACCGCCGGTACGGCGCACGACCGGCACCGTGCCGTAGCGCAGGCTGTACATCTGGTTGAGTCCGCACGGCTCGTAGCGCGAAGGCATGACGAACAGATCGCTGGCCGCCTCGATCCAGTGGGCGAGCTCCTCGTCGTAGCCGCAGTGGAAGGCCACCCGCCCGGGAAACTCCCGCACCAGAGCGGCGAAGAACTCCTCGTACTGCGGCTCGCCGCTGCCGAGCGCGGCGAAGCACAGCGGCCGCGTATTGAGCACCGCTGGCAGCGCCTTGAAGATGAGCTCGATGCCCTTCTGCTCGGCCAGTCGGCTGACCAGGCCCACGAGCGGTACGCCACGCGGGGCGTTCAGCTGGTGGCGCTCGAGGAAGGCGCTTTTCAGCTGCAGCTTCACTTTGAGACTGGTCTCATCGTAGTGCGCCGGCAGGTAGCGGTCGCGCCGCGGGTCCCAGTCGTCGTAGTCGACACCGTTCAAAATGCCCGACAGCGCGCCCTGTGCGGCCCGCAGCCGCAGGCTGTCCTGCAGTCCCATGCCGTACTGGTCCGAGCAGATCTCGCGCGCATGCGTCGGGCTCACGGTGTTGATCGCATCCGCGTACAGGATGCCGTGGCGCAGCGCGTTGATGTGTCCCAGCACAAGGTCCGGCTGGTAGAGCAGCTGGCCGTCTGCCGGCGACAAGTCGAGGTCGGCGCGCTGCGTGGCCGCGAACGTGCCCTGGTAGCCAATGTTGTGGATGGTGAGCAGACTGCGCGCCGTGGCGAACAGCGGTTCGTCGCGCAGCAGCGTGCGCAGGAACAGCGGTGCGAATGCCGTGTGCCAGTCGTTGCAGTGAAACACCTGCGGCGCCCAGTTCATGCGCTGACAGGCGATCAGCGCCGCGCGCGTGAAGGCGAGAAAGCGCACGTGCTCGTCGGCATCCGCGGTGTAGAGCGCGGTGCGCGCGTAGAGCGCCGGGCAGTCGATCAGATAGGCCGGTGCGCCACCCGGGAGGTGCGCGCGCAGCACCGAGAACACATAGGTGTGCGGACCCACTGCGAGCGGCAGCTGCGTGAGGCCCGCGAGCGGCTCGGCGTCGAAGGCCGCGCGGTCGATCGAGGCATAACCCGGGGTGAACAACCGCACGTCGTGACCGGCGGCATGCAGGTACTTGGTCAGGGCGCCGGCCACGTCTGCAAGACCGCCAGTCTTCGACAAGGGCTCAGCTTCAGAGGCCAACAGACAGATGGCGAGAGCATCAGACACGAGTGGGTGTTCCGTGGCGCGACGGCGGTCAGGTTATGATGCCCGAATGCGGCGTCTGCTGATCGGTCTCACGGTCACGTTGCTGTTGGTGGTGTCGATCGGCGTGGGCGTGGCGGTCGCCCGCTGGCCGCTGGCGCGCCTGTGGCCGCCTTAGGGCACCGGCTCGCGCAAGAATCGGGTCGCGCGCTGCGGCGCCGTCGCTATCATTTGCCTCCATGCCCACCGCCAGTCGCTTTCTCGACAGTCGCGATTTCGCACGCGTGGCGCGTGCCATCCGCTACATCGACGCGCATTACACCCGCCAGCCGCGGCTGGCGACCATCGCCGCCGCGGTCCACCTGTCGGAGTTCCACTTCAACCGCCTGTTCCGCCGCTGGGCCGGGCTCACCCCCAAACAGTATCTGGGATTCATCACTGCACGCGCCGCGCGTGCGGCGCTGCTGCACACCCCGTCGGTGCTGGAGGCTGCCTATGCAGTCGGGTTGTCGGGGCCGGGGCGGCTGCACGATCTGCTGGTCACGCTCGAGGGTGTGACGCCGGGCGAGATCAAGGCGCAGGGCGGTGACCTCACGCTCACGTACGGCTTCAGCGCCACACCGTTCGGCGGCGCGCTGCTCGCCGCAAGCGAGCGCGGACTCAGCCATCTGGCGTTCGTCGAGCCGGACGGGGAGCGTGCGGCGCTCGCGCGGCTGCGGGCCGAATGGCCGCGCGCGCAGCTGCGGCAGGAGGATGCCGCGGCACGCGCACTGGCACAGCGTATCTGGCAGTCGCCGCCCGTGGCAGCGCGCGCGGCGCCTCTGCGCCTGTGGGTGCGCGGCAGCCGCTTTCAGCTCAAGGTCTGGCAGGCGCTGCTCGAGCTCGGTGCGCAGGGCCCCACGACCTATGCCGCGCTCGCCCGCGCCGCCGGTGTGCCGCACGGCGCGCGGGCGGTCGGCAATGCGGTCGCGGCCAATCCCATCGCGTGGCTCATTCCCTGTCACGGCGTACTGCGCGCGGATGGTGCGCTGGGTGAATATCGCTGGGGAGCAGACCGCAAGCGCGCGATTCTTGCCTGGGAGGGACTGCGGGCCGCGGCAGGCTCCCGGCTCGCAGGACAGGCGGTGCTTGTGACATAAGCCGCTAATCCGGCCTCCTCCCGCGGGTCGGATGTCAAGCACCCACCCGGTGTCAAATGCCTGTCATGTAGTATAACTTACTGATATTAATCAGTATTTATTGCATTGTACGCGGCGCTGCGTCGGCGGAGCTGGTAAACTACGCACCGTCCGTCGGTATTCAAGCAGCCCCATGTCCGCCTCCCCCTACAAGCAGCTCGAGCAGGAGTTCAAGCGCCTTCATGCCTTTCGCGGGGCGCTGGCGCTGCTGCGCTGGGATGCCGCCGTGATGATGCCCCGGGGCAGCGCCGACATTCGCGGCGAGCAGCTCGCCGCGCTCGAGACCGAGCATCACGCGCTGCTGACCGCGCCGCGAATCATCCGCCTGCTCGACCGCGCGCAGGCGAATACGCAGGGGCTGGCTGACTGGCAGATCGCCAATCTGCGCGAGATGCGCCGGCAGCGCGATCACGCCATTGCGACGCCCGTGACCCTGATTTCGCGGCTCACGAAAGCCGCCTCGCGCGCCGAGTCGCGCTGGCTCGAGGCGCGTGCCCAGGGCAAGTTCGAGCCGTTCGCGCCCTATCTGGAGGAAGTGCTGCACCTGGTGCGCGACAAGGCGGCGCTGCTCGGGCAGGCGCTGAACCTTGCGCCGTACGACGCGCTGGTGGACGAGTTCAGCCCAGGTCTGACCACGGCCGACATCGATGCCATGTTCAAGGCCCTCTCGCGTCGCCTGCCGAGTCTCATCCGTGAGGCGATTGCGGCTCAGGAAGGGCGCAACCTGCTGCCGCTGACGGGCAAATTCCCGGCGGGCAAGCAACGCGCGCTGGCGGTCGAGGTCATGAAGGCGGTCGGCTTCCCGTTCGACCGCGGACGGCTGGACGAGAGCGATCATCCGTTCACCGAGGGTGTGCCCGGGGACATCCGGGTCACGACGCGCTTCGACGCCGACGATGTGTTCACCGGTCTCCTGGGCGCGCTGCATGAGACCGGGCATGCCATGTACGACCTGGGGTTGCCGCAGGAATGGCGCGACCAGCCGGTCGGCCGCGACCGCGGCATGGCGCTGGAGGAGAGTCAGTCGCTGCTCATCGAGATGATCATGTGCCGCAGCCGCCCGTTCGTGCGCTACCTGCAGCCGCTCTTGACGCGCCACTTCGGCGTCGCCGGAGCGGAGTGGGACGTGGAGAACATCTACGGGCACCTCACCCGCGTGCAGCGCGGTTTGATCCGCGTCGACGCCGATGAGCTCACCTACCCACTGCATATCATGCTGCGTTATGAGCTGGAAAAGCAGCTGCTCGCCGGCGAGCTGGCGGTGCGCGACCTGCCCGAGGCCTGGAACGCCGGCATGGAGCAGCGGCTGGGAATCCGCCCGGCGAATGACGTGGAAGGCTGCCTGCAGGACATCCATTGGGCGGTCGGCTCGTTCGGCTACTTCCCCTCGTACGCACTCGGTGCGGTCATCGCGGCGCAGCTGTACGAGAGCCTGCGTGCGCAGCTTGCGGGGCTCGACGAGCAGTTGGCGCACGGCGAGTTCTCCGGACTCTTCGGCTGGCTGCGCACGAATGTGTACAGCCTCGGCGCCAAAGTGCCGGTGCAGGAGCTCTTGAAGAGCGCCACCGGCAAGTCACTCTCGGCCACTTCCTTCATTCGCTACGTCGAGGCAAAGTACCTGGAGAGCGCCGCCTCGAGCAGCGCGGCTGCCTGAGGCCCTGACCGTCGCCAGCGATCCGACACCGTCGCGTACTTTGACCCGTCTCGGCGCGCAGCTGCGCAGCGCCGTCGGCAAATGCATTGCCGACTACCGCATGATCAGCGCCGGCGATCGCGTGATGGTGTGCCTGTCCGGCGGCAAGGACTCCTACACGCTGCTCGACCTGCTGCTGTCGCTGCAGCGCAGCGCTCCGATACCGTTCGAAATCATCGCGGTGAATCTCGATCAGAAGCAGCCGGGCTTTCCGGCGCGGGTGCTGCCCGACTACCTGGCAGGCCGCGGCGTGCCGTTCCACGTCATCGAGCAGGATACCTACCGCGTGGTGAAGCGTGTGGTGCCTGCGGGGGGCACGCTCTGTGGGCTGTGTTCACGGCTGCGGCGCGGCGCACTGTACCGCTACGCGAGCGAGCACGGCATCAGCAAGATCGCCCTCGGCCACCATCGCGAGGACATCATCGAGACGCTGTTCCTCAATCTGTTCTTCGGCGGCCGCCTGAAGGCGATGGCGCCCAAGCTGCTGTCGGACGACGGCCGGCACATCGTGATCCGCCCGCTCGCCTACGTCGCCGAGCGCGACATCGCGCGCTACGCGCGCGGGCGCGCGTTCCCACTCATTCCCTGCACGCTGTGCGGCTCGCAGCCGAACCTGCAGCGCGTGGCGGTCAAGAAGATGCTGGCGTCCTGGGAGCGCGAGTTCCCCGGGCGCACGGCCTCGATTGCCAGCGCACTGCGCAATGTCGCGCCCGAGCACCTGGGCGACCCGCGCCGTTTCGACTTCGCCGGGCTCGACCTGCAGCGCGTCCCCGCCATGAGCGCTGCGGACGAGGACGCCCTGGCCGCACAGCTCGAGGCGCCGCGCAGGCGCGCCTGAGGGCCGCAGGCGACGTTGCGGCGCGCGGGGATCGCTCTTCGGAAAATGTGAGCCGTGCCGCTTAGCAACGCTCCACGGCCGGCGGTAGGCTGACCGTCACCGTGGAGCCTTCGCCCCGACCGCCGCCGACCGTGCCGCTGCCCAACTGTTACTGGGTGCAACCCGGTCGTCTGCTCGCCGGCGAATACCCCGGCGACATCACCCCGGAGCTGAGCGCGCTGCGCCTCGAGCGGCTGCTGCAGGCCGGGGTGCACTGCTTTGTGGACCTGACCGAGCCGGGCGAGCTGCGCGGCTACGAGGAGGTGCTGCCGCCCGGCGCGCGCTACCTGCGCCGCCCGATTCCCGATCACGGCGTACCGGCAGAGCCCGTGCACATGGCCGAGATACTCGCCGACATCCGCGAAGCGCTGACGGCGGGTGAGGTGGTCTACGTCCATTGCCGCGCCGGCATCGGCCGCACCGGCACGGTGATCGGCTGTCTGCTGGCCGAACAGGGGCTGTCCGGTCCGCAGGCGCTCGCCGAGCTCAACCGCCTGTGGCAGCAGAGCGCGCGCTCAGCCCACTGGCCGAGCGTGCCGGAAACCTCCGAGCAGATCGAATATGTCACCCGCTGGAGTGCGCCCGCCGACCCGCTGATGGCGCCGGGCACGCTCGCCGCGGCGCGCACGCTGCGCGGGCGCTTTCAGGGGGCGCTGCTGGGGCTCGCGGTGGGCGATGCCGTTGCGGCGGCCACCCAGTTCCGCCGCCCGGGTCGATTCACTCCGGTCGGCGACATGCTCGGCGGCGGTCCCTTCGACCTGCCGCGGGGTGGCTGGAGCGACGACACTGCGATGGCGCTGTGTCTCGCCGAGAGTCTGCTCGAACGCAACGGTTCGGACGCCCGCGACCAGGCGCAGCGTTACCGCCGCTGGCAGCAGCAGGGGCACCTGTCAGCCACCGGCCAGTGTGTCGGCATCACCGCCAGCACCGCGCGCGCGCTCGCACTCGCGCAATGGCGCCGGCAGGCCTTCAGCGGCGCCCACGATCCGCAGGCCCAGGACCCCGAAGTGCTGGCGCGCGTGGCGCCCGCGGCACTGTACTTCTTCGCGCGCGGCCCGCAGGCGATCGAGCAGGCGGTGGTGGAGGCGGCGCGCGTCACTTGCCAAGCGCCAGTGGCGCTGCAGGCCTGCCGCGCGTTCGGCCTGGCGCTGCACGCGGCGCTCTCCGGCAAGAGCAAGGCCGCGATTCTGGCCTGCGCAGCGCCGGTGCAGGCCGAGGCACGCGAGGGCGCCACGGCGAGCGCATCGCAGGCGCTGGCCGCCGTCATGGACGTCTTCGGCCGGACCCTGAATTTCCGCGAGGCACTGCTCGCCGCGGCCAATCTCGGCGGCAACTCCGATGTGGTAGCCGCCGCCACCGGTGCGCTCGCCGGTGCGCACTACAGTGCAAGTGCCGTCCCCGCTTCCTGGCGCAACAGCCTGATGAAGCAGGCATTGATCGAGGCCTTCGCCGACCAGCTGCTGGCGCACGCGCTGGTCGAACTCGCCGCCTGAGCCGTGGGCCCGCGCCGCTGAAGACAGCGCGCCAGCGAGTGGGTAAAGTTGCGCAGGAAATTTCCCCCGCGGTCAATCGTCCCGCACGTATGCCCGTGACACGCGCCGCCCGCCGCTCTGTACCTGTCGTGCGTCCCCGGACGCGCGCAGCGCGCGCGCGCCACACCCGCCCGTGGCTGCGCCTGAGCGACGAGCAGCTGCTGCAAATGCGCTTCTGCGATCTCAAACTCACCATCGAGCGCTCGCCGATCGCACGCCACATACGGCGCCTGTACGCCGATCTGCAGCAACGCGGACTGAAGTTGCGGCCGCACGTGTGGCTGTCCGAGGAGTGGTTCTCGCCCGACGGTGTGCCGGGCATCGCGGTGCCGTTCTACCTGGCACACGCGCGGCTCGAGCGGCTCGAGCGGCGCATCATGCGCGAGGCCGAAGGCGGCAATTCGCGCCTGCTGCTGCGCATCCTGCGCCACGAGGCCGGCCACGCGGTGGACAACGCCTACCGCTTGCGACGCCGCAAACGCTGGCGCGAAGCCTTTGGCCCGGCCTCGCTCCCCTATCCGGCGCGCTACCGGGCCCGCGCCGGCAGCCGCCGCTACGTACACCACCTGGGTGAGTGGTACGCGCAGGCCCATCCGGCCGAGGACTTCGCCGAAACCTTCGCGGTCTGGCTGACGCCGCAATCCGGCTGGCGCAAGAGCTACGCCGGCTGGCCGGCGCTGCATAAACTGCAGGCCGTCGATGAGCTGGTGGCAAGCGTGCGCCATATGCGGCCCCCGGTGCGCAACCGCCTGCGCATCGAGCCGCTCGAGCACAACCGCCGCACGCTGGCGCAGCACTACCGGCGCAAGCTGGCCCACAACCGCATGATCCGCCGCGGCCTGACCGACGAGCTGCTGCAGCGCGCCTTTACTCCGCAACGCCGCCGCGTGCAGCCGCTCAAGGCGGCAACGCTGCTGCGCAGTCACGCCCGCCCGCTGATCGACGCGGTCGCGCGCACGCTCAAGTGCGAGCGCTACAGCGTCGAGCAGATCCAGCGCATGCTGATCGAGCGCGCGCACGCCCTGGGGCTGTATGTACGCGGCAACCGCCGCGACGCGCTACGCTACTCGCGCTGGATGCTCGAGCGCCTCACCGGACTGTATTCGCAGGGCGAGACTCCGCACTTGCCCTTATGAGGCGATTGCGCACGCTCGTGGTGGTTCACGCGAGCCTGGTACCTCCGGAAACCCTCGACGGCCACAGCGACAAGGAAATCGATGAGTGGCGCACCGAGTTCGAGGTCACCACGACGCTGCGCAAGCTCGGTCACGACGTGCGCTGCATCGGCGTGCTCGACAGCCTGACTGAGCTGCGCAGCACGATCGCCGACTGGCAACCGCACGTCGTCTTCAATCTGCTCGAGGAGTTCGACGGCATCGTCACCTATGATCAGCACGTGGTGGCATTCCTCGAGCTCATGCGCCAGCCGTACACCGGCTGCAACCCGCGCGGGCTGCTGCTGTCGCGCGACAAGTCGCTGTGCAAGCAGTTGCTGGCCTTCCATCGCATCGCCACCCCGCAGTTCACCGTGCTCGCGCGCGGGGCGCGCTTCCGCGCGCCGCGCAAGCTGCGCTTCCCGCTGTTCGTGAAATCGACCGTCGAGGATGCCTCGCTCGGCATCGCGCAGGCCTCGGTGGTGGAGGATGCCGCGCGCCTCAAGGAGCGCATCGAGTTTGTGCACGAGCAGGTGAAGTCCGATGCGCTGGTCGAGGAGTACATCGAGGGGCGCGAGCTGTACGTCGGCGTGCTCGGCAACGAGCGGCTGACGCGGCTGCCGGTGTGGGAGATGGTGTTCGGCTCCATGCCCGATTCGCTCGCCGCTATCGCCACCCGCAAGGTGAAGTGGGACAAGCACTACCAGGCAAAATACGGCATCACCACGCATGCGGCCGAGGATCTGCCGCCGCCGGTGCTGGCGGCGCTCGACCGGCTGTCACGGCGCATCTATCGGGCGCTCGGCATGTCCGGTTATGCTCGCATGGATTTCCGGGTCACCGCGCAGGGACAGGTGTACGTGCTCGAAGCTAACGCGAATCCCAATCTCGAGTGTGCCGAGGATTTCGCCGAGTCGGCGCGCGCCGCCGGCACCGGCTACGATGAATTGCTCGAGCGGCTGATGCAGCTCGGACTGAAGTACCGGGCGCAGTGGCGCGCCTCCTATGGTTAGGCGGCTCGCGCTGCTGGCACTGCTGGCGCTCGGCGCCTGCGCCACCAGCCAGGAAAAGAAGACCGAGGGCGATCTGACCCAGCTGCTCACCTGGCTGCCGGGTAGCTATGCAACCGGTGCCGGCGCCGGCATCACCCTCAACATTGTGAAGGTGTACGCCCCGCGCGTCGGCAAGCACGTGTTCTATGCCGAGGAGAGCGCCAGCAACGATGCCAACCGCGTCATGTCGCAGCGGCTGCTGAAATTCGAGATCGAGGAGGAGCACGGCGCTATCGTCGAGACGGTGTACAACCTGGTCGAGCCGGCGCGCTGGCGCGAGGGACTCACCAACACCGACCTGTTCACCATCATCATGCCCGACGAGGTGCGCAGTGTGCATGGCTGCCAGTTGCTGTGGCTCAAGACCAAGGAACTGTTCAGCGGCGTGCGCTCGGCCAAGTGCCACGACAGCAGCGGCACCACCACGGCCAAGGCGTGGCTCACCGACGAGGCGCTGACCCTCGGCCTGATCGAGTACAAGAAGCAGCAGTAACGCGGCGGGCTCGTCAGTTCTTCAGGTGCGCGTCGAGCCAGGCGAGCACCGTGTGATACCACAGCACGCTGTTGGCGGGCTTCAGCACCCAGTGGTTCTCGTCCGGGAACACCAGCAGCTTGCTGTCGATGCCGCGCCGCTGCAGAGCGGTGAACGCACCCAGTCCCTGCGAGTAAGGAATGCGGAAGTCCTGCTCGCTGTGGACGACCAGCATTGGTGTACGCCAGCGCGTGACGAAGTCCACCGGGTTGACGCGCTCATAGGCGGCCGGGTCCTGGTAATAGGGCGCACCAAATTCCCATTCCGGGAACCACAGCTCCTCGGTCGCGTAATACATCATGCGCTGGTCGAACACGCCGTCGTGATTGACGATGCAGCGGAAGCGCTCCGGCCAGTTGCCTTCGATCCAATTCATCATGAAGCCACCATAGGAGGCGCCAAGCGCACAGGCGCGCTCGCCATCCAGCCACGGATATTTCTGCTGCGCGGCCTCGAGCCCCTTCTGCAGGTCGAGCAGCGGCTTGCCGCCCCAGTCGCCGCTGATGGAGTCGGTGAACGCCTGGCCGTAGCCGGGCGAGCCGTGGAAGTCGATCATCACCACCGCGTAGCCGGCACCAGCGAAGGTCTGCGCATTCCAGCGATAGGTCCACAGGTTCTGCATGCTCACCTGCGGACCGCCGTGCACCAGGAAGGCGATCGGGTAGCGCTTGCCGCTCGCGAAGCCATAGGGCTTCATCACATAGCCGTACACGGTCTCGTTGTTCCAGCCGGCGAAGCTGAACTGCTCGTAGTCGCTCAGGTGCCGCTGCGTGAGCAGCGCGGCGTTGGCGTCGGTGAGCCGCTGCGGCGCGCCGCCGCTCACGGCCACCGTGTAGAGATCGTCCGGACCGCCCAGGTCGGCGCGCGCGAACACCACCTGCTCGCGCCCCGCACTGAAGGCTTCCACGCTGCCGCTCTGGGTCAGCGCCTTGGGGGTGCCGCGCCGCGGGTCGATGCGGTAGAGCAGTCGCTGACCGCGCTCATCCACTGTGGCGAGCAACGCGCTGCCGTCGGCGGTGGCGCCGAGCCGGGCGACCGAGCGGTCCCAGCCAGCGGTGAGCGCGCGCACCGCGCCGCTGCGGTGATCCCGCAGCATGATGTGGAAGCGGTCGGATTCGAACCCCGGACGTTCCTGCGCCAGCCAGGCGAGATCGCCGTTGGCGAGGAACAGCGGCTGCGCGTCCCAGGCCGGGTTGCTCGCGGTCAGATTGACGGGCGCGCTGCTGCCATCGCTCGGGCTCTGGTAGAGATCGAAGTTCGTCGACCAGGGCTCGCTGCGGTTGGCGATGCGCGCCGAGAACACCAGCGTGCTGCCGTCGGGACTGAAGGCGAAATCCTCATCGCCGCCGAAGGGCTTGCCCGGCACGTCGGCGTCGAATCCGCGGGTGATGTCGGTGGGGGTGGCGCTGGCGCCGCCGGCGGCCAGCCGCGCGCTGAACAGGTGCGCGCGGGTGCCGTTGCTCCAGCTGTCCCAGTGGCGTACGAACAGCCGCTCGTAGATGCGCCCCGTGGCCTTGTCCTTGGCGGCTGCATCCAGCCGCTCGCGCGTGCAGCCGAGCGTGGCGCAGTCTGGGAATACTTCCATCGACACGGCCAACAGATCACCGCGCGGTGAGACGCTGAACGCGCCGACATCGAGCGGATAGTCGGTGATGCGCTGCGCCGAGGCCTCCGGCGGCGTCAGCTGCCATACCTGCGAGCTGCCCGAGCGCGTTGAGAGGAAATAGAGCGTGCGCCCGTCGGCACTGAAGCGCGGGCTCGAGTCGTTGCTGGCGCCGTCTGTCAGGCGCCGCGGCGTGGCGCCGCGCTCGAGTCCGAGGAACCACAGCGCGGTGTGGCCGCGGTTGGCCGCGAGATCGGTCTCGCGCTGCACGAACACCACGAAGCGCCCGTTGGGCGCCAGCTGCGGGTCGCTGATGCGCTTGAGCATGACCAGATCGTCGACCGTGAACGCGGAACCACCGTCGGTGGCGTGGGCGAGGCCTGCCAGGCAGGCAACTGCGCACAGCAGCCAGGAGTGCAGGCGGATGACGGGAGCCATGGAGTGACTTTCGTGTTGTGGTGACGGATAGGGAGTCGGTGCCTGCGCCGCTCAGCCGACCTCGTCGGTGGCGATCGTCCAGGGCTCGTGCTGTGCAGCGGTGACCCAGGCCTGCAGCAAGTCGTCCTCGAGCACGCTCGCCATGTACCAGCGGGCGGTCTGCGAGATGTCCGCACCGTAGGTCTTGAAGCGCAGCACCACCGGGGCGTACATGGCATCGGCGACGCTGTACTCGCCGAACAGCCACGGCCCGTGGCCGCCGAAGCGCACGCGGCAATCGTTCCAGATCTCATCGATGCGTTCGACGTCGGCATCGAGCGCCGCGGTCAGCGCGGCATGACGGTTGCGCGCGCGCGCGTTCATCGGCCACAGCGAGCGCAAGTTGGTGAAGCCGGAGTGCATTTCGGCAGCGACCGCGCGCGCCACGGCGCGTGCCGCCGGTGCCTGTGGCCAGCCCTTGCCGGCGAGCTCGGCACCATACTCACAGATGGCGAGCGAGTCCCACACGCGCAGCTCCCCGTGCTGCAATACCGGCACGCGCCCGCTCGGGCCGTAGCGCTCGATGGTTTCGCGTGTCTGCGGCGTGTCGAGCGGCACCACGATTTCCTCGAAGTCGAGGCCCACGTGCTTGAGGAACAGCCAGGCGCGCAACGACCACGACGAGTAGTTCTTGTTGCCGATGACGAGCGTAAGCGGCGCCATGGAATGGTAACCTTCTCAGGTGCTGGAACGTGTGCGCGCCATTGCTTTCGATCTGGATAATACACTTTGGGATGTGGAGCCGGTGCTCCGCCGCGCGGAAGCGATCCTCAGCGACTGGCTCGAACGCAATTGCCCGCGCATGGCGCAGCAGCTGACCAGCGAGGACATGCGTGCGGCGCGCGCACAGCTGGCGCGCCGCGAGCCGCACAACGCCCACGACTTCAGCTATCTGCGCCTCACTGCGCTCAAGGCGCACGCGCGCGAGCACGGTTATGCGGAGGACCTGGCGCTCGCAGCCTTCGAGGTGTTCCTGACGGCGCGTAACCAGGTGAGCGTCTTCCCGGACGTGGCACCGGCGCTGCAGCGCCTGGCGGGACGCTATGCGCTCGCGTCCTTGAGCAATGGCAACGCGGATCTCGCCCGCATCGGCCTCGATCACCTGTTCGCGGTGTCGCTCAACGCCCGCCAGATCGGCGCGGCCAAGCCGGCGCGGCGCTGCTTCGAGCAGCTGGCCGCGCAGCTGGCGCTGCAGAGTGATGCGATCGCTTACGTGGGCGATGATCCGCTGCTCGATGTTGCGGCCGCGCACGCCGCCGGCTGCCAGACGGTGTGGATCAATCGTCGCGGTGCCGCCTGGCCCGCCGAGCTGGCAGCTCCCGATCTGATCGTCAGCGACTGCGCGCAGCTGGCAGCCGCGTGCGACTGCTGACTATGGCGCTCAGGCGGGCAGCGCTCGGCCGCGGGTCTCGAGGATGAGCCAGCGCGCCAGTAATGCAGCGGTGAGCGGTACTACGGCCCACCACAACAGAATACGAATGACGGCAGCGCTCGAGCCGCCGGCGTGCGCCGCCAGCGCACCGACCGCATACGGACCGGCGGCGGCGAACACGCGCCCGATGTTGTAGCACAGCCCCGCGCCGGTCGCGCGCAGGCGCGCCGGGAACAGCTCCGGCAGATAGAAGGTGAGCGTGCCGAAAATGCCGAACACGCCCGCACCCACCACGAACAACAGGGTGAGGCGCATCTGCGGCGCGAATGCAGCGCCAAAGGTGAGGGCGAGCGCGGCGGCGGCAAACAGGAAGTACACCATGAACATGGCGCGGCGCGACAACCGGTGCGCCAGCGGTATCGCCGCCAACGCACCCGCCAGACCGCCGAGGTCGAACGCGTTGCTGGCGTAGGCCTGCCAGCTGGCCGCCAGTGCGCGACCGGCGCTCGCGGCCAGACCGAACTGCGCGGCGTGACTGTGAGCGAGCGTGGCAGCGAGCAGCGGCAGGAACGCGGTGCAGCCCCAGAAGCTGAGCACCGCGACCACGGCGACGAAGCAGCCGCTCAAGGTGGCCGCACGCAGCGCGGGCGTGAACAGCTCGCGCACCCGCGGCAGCGGCGCGCGCGCCCGCGCCGCCTGCCACTGCGCGCTTTCGCGCAGACACAGCCGCAGCACCAGCGCCAGCAGCACTGGGGCAAGTCCGGCGAGAAACACATAGCGCCAGGCGCTCTGCGGCTGGTTCACCAGCCACACGCCGCTGATCAGGTAGTTGACCGCACCGGCGAGCATCAGCCCGAGGGGCGAGGCGGTCTGCATGATCACGCCTGCTTCGACGCGGCGCTCTTCCGGCACACTCTCGGCGACCAGCGCCGCGCCGATTCCCCATTCGCCACCGATGCCGAGACCGGCGAGCGTACGACACAGGATCAACTGCCACAGATTCCCGACCAGCGCGCACAGCCCGGTGCCGAGTGCATACAAGAGGATGGTCGCCATCAGCGCGCGGCGCCGGCCGATGCGGTCCGCCACCCAGCCGAACAGCACGCCGCCGGCGGCCCAGCTGACCAACAGCGCAGAGGTGATGGCACCGGTCCAGAATGCCGCCGCCTGTTGTGCGGCCGCCGTGCCCGGTGTCAGCTTCAGCAGCAGGGGGATGCAGCTCGCCGCGACGAAATTGAACAGCAGCGCATCGAACACATCGAAGCCCCAGCCCGCCCAGCCGGCTGCGATCACCAGCCATTGATAGGAGGAGAACCCGAGCCACGCGCGCGGCGCGCGGTTGACGCTGGACGGATCCAAGGGCTTTCCTGAGTTGCTTGTTAGCACTCGGCCAGTAGGGCTGCCAATCTCTGCCGTGCGCGATTGTGCGCTCGTTCAGCGGAGCAGATCACGAAATTCGACAGACTGTGCGCTGAACCTTTCCGTCAGCGTGCGGTTGCATATATAACTGGGGCGAAGGAGGCGCACGCATGAGTCGGGCTGCAACGCGGGTGATGCCGGTGGCCAACCTGCGCGAGTTCTTCAAGGACACCTTGCACGGGGCGCTGCAGAAGCAGCACCTGAGCGTGGAGGATCAGACCGAGCAGTACGTGGTGAACATGCTCACGCTGTTCGCGCGCTCCGAGGCGCTCTACGAAAACACCCCGGACGGTCTGCGCCTCAAGCCGCTGGTCGCGATGCTGTGCGAGGCCCTGTCCGCGCCCAGCAGCGTTGAGCGCAACCGCTCGCTGCAGCGTCTCGGCGATGTGTCGCTGTTCATCGCCGGCTTCTTCGCGCACGGTTTTGCCAGCAAGCTGATCGACATCGATTATCACATCGCCATGGGTGGGCGTGCCTACGCTGCCCTGGCACAGACCATCGCGCGCGGACGCACCCACGCGCTCGCGGGCGTGTTCGCCGAGTTGTCGCAGAAGTTTCAGCCCATGGTCGACGCCCTCAACGAGGTGAGCGAGGGCGGCGCGCCTTCCGATCGCGACATTCTGCGTTTGTACGAGATCTGGCTGAAGACCGGCAGCGCGCGCTGCTACGCGCAGCTGCAGCGGCTCGGGGTGGACCCCACCGCAGCTGGCGGCACCGCCTTTACCCACTGACGCGCATGCTGCTGTCGCCACTGCAGCATCTCATCGGCGACATCTACGACGTGAGCATCGCTCACGATGTGGACGATTTTCTGGTCACCGACCGGCAGCGCCTGCCGCAGGCTGCGCGCGGCGGCCGGGGCGAGGAGGAGCTGATCGTCGCCCAGGGCGTCGATGGCAGCGACGAAGTGGCGCTCGCGCTGTACCTCGATCCGCAGCTGCTGCAGCGCCTGGCGCGCGCCGATCCGCTCGAGCGGCTGCACGCCGGCAACGTCGCCGACTGGTGGACCGCACTCGAGGGCGTCAGCCACTTCCTCTACCTCGCCTGGAATGCCGGTCACGACAAGCCGGTCTCGCTGCTGGAGCTGGAGCTGCAGGCCGAAGTGGACAAGTACGTCGCCAGCTACTGGCTGCTGCGCCGTCAGACCCCGGGCCACTTTCCGGCGGAACTGCACCGGCTGCTGTTTGCGCGCACCTGCATCGATCCGCAGCTGAGTGGTGCGCGCGTGCAGCTGTACCGCGAGGCGAGTCGCTATGCGGAGCGATTCTGCGGGCGGCTGGAGCAGGCGCTGGCGCGCGGCGCGCGCGCGACGGATGCCGAGGTGCTGGCCGAACTGCGACGCTTCTACCGCCTGACGCAGGCGCGCAAACGCGAGCTGATCGAGCAGCTCGCCTGAGGGCGCCGCCCGCCGGGTGTTAGTCCTCGCCGTGGCGCTTGCGCTGCTCGAGCTCGCGCATCATTTTGATCCACTCGGACAGCCGGCGCAGGTCGGTACGCGTGCCTGCAGCCCTGGCGGACGGCTCCTGCAGCGTGCGGCGCGCGTACGGATCGCAGCTGTCGTCGGTCTTGAGCTTCAGTGGCTGTTCGCCCAGCACTTCGAGCACCGGGCGCTCGACCAGCGCTGCGGGCGCGTCGCGCCAGCTGAGCGAGGCGTTGCCGCGTTCGTCGTGCACGACCGTGCCAATACGCCGACGTTCGCTGTCGACTGGCGCGGCACGCTGGCCGGCCTTCTTTTTGATGTTGGTGTCCACAGATTATGGTCACTTGCGGCGAGGCATGTCTGATTCCCCACCCGCAGACTACCTGCGCTCGCAGTGGTCAATCTGCGAGTTGCGTCACGGAATTTCCCCGCTTACTGCGCCGTCCGTCGGCGCGCGTGGCGGGCGCGCAGCACCGCGATGGCTGTTTTACAGTCAGCAATGGTGCCATCGAGCGCCCAGCCGCACACCTGCTCGAGCGGCAACCAGTGCACCTCGATCACCTCGGCGCGTTCGTGCGCCATGGTGGCCGCACTCAGCTCGGTCGCCAGAAACAGATGCAGACGCTCGCTGAACACCCCGGGGGAGCTGAACACCATGCCGAGACTGTGCCAGTGGCGCGCGGCGAATCCCGCCTCCTCAGCGAGTTCGCGCTGCGCGGTGTGCAGCGGCGGCTCGGCCGGTTCGAGCTTGCCGGCGGGCAGCTCCCACAGCCAGCCATCGGCCACATAGCGGTACTGGCGCAGCAGACACACACGTTCGCGATCATCCACTGCCACCGCCACCGCGCCGCCCGGGTGATGCACCACCTCGAGCAGCGCCTGATGGCCATTGGGCAGTGTCACCTCATCGGTGGTGAGGCGGATGACGCGGCCGGAATAGTGCAGGGTCTGGCGGTCGGGTTTCATGGGCAGATCCTAACCGTCCGGCGTTGCGCTGGCGCGTACGCCGCCGTGACGCGCGTCTCGCTGTGCAGGCGCCAGAGCGCGAGGCAATCGTTCGCCCTCATGACGGTGCGACAGGTATAGTCCCGCCCGCAGGCGCATCTGTTTATGACTACCACCACGCATCTTGACCGGCTGAACGTTCCGCAGCGCAAGGCGGTGACGCACGGCGAGCCGCTGCCGGAGAAGGGCTACCGCTCGGGGCCGCTGTTGATCGTGGCCGGCGCCGGCACCGGCAAGACCGACACGCTGGCGCATCGCGTCGCGCACCTGGTGATCAGCGGCGTCGATCCGGCACGCATCCTGATGCTGACTTTCACGCGCCGCGCCGCCACCGAGATGCGCCGCCGCGCGCACGAGATCACCCGCAAGGCGCTCGACGATACCCTCGGCGGTGCCACCCAGAGCATTTCGCAGCGGCTCACCTGGGCGGGCACGTTCCACTCCATCGGCAACCGCCTGCTGCGGCACTACGCCCCGCATCTGCAGCTCGATCCGCATTTCAGCGTGGTCGACCGCGCGGACGCGGCCGACCTCATGGACAGTCTGCGCGAGGAACTCGGCTTCGCCAATAAGGAGCAGCGCTTCCCGCGCAAGGAAACCTGCCTGCAGATCTATTCGCATCGCGTCAATACACGCGCGCCGCTGCAGCAGACGCTGACCGAGCAGTTTCCCTGGTGCGCACAGTGGGAGCGCGAACTCGCCCAGCTGTTCCGCGTGTACGTCGAGCAGAAGCAGCATGCGGCACTGCTGGACTATGACGACCTGCTGCTCTACTGGCACGGCATGATGGGCGAACCGCGTCTGGCGCAGCACATCGGCGCGCACTTCGACCACGTGCTGGTGGATGAATACCAGGACACCAACCGCCTGCAGGCCGAGATCCTGCACGCGCTCAAGCCCGACGGCGCCGGGCTCGCGGTGGTGGGCGATGATGCCCAGGCGATCTACTCGTTCCGCGCCGCCGCGGTGGAAAACATTCTCGGCTTCGCGCAGCGCTTCCAGCCGCCCGCCGAAGTGGTCACTCTGGCGCAGAATTACCGCTCGACCCAACAGGTGCTGGACGTCGCCAATGCGGTGATGTCCGAGGCTCCGCGCGCGCATCGCAAGTACCTGCTGTCGATCCGCGGTGAGGGCGTGCGGCCGAAGGTGGTCACCGTCGATGAGCTGCAATCGCAGGCCGAATACGTCTGCAACGAGGTGCTGCGGCGGCGCGAGGCGAACGTACCGCTCAAGCGCCAGGCGGTGCTGTTCCGCAGCGGCAGCCATAGCGATGTGCTCGAAGTGGAGCTGGCCAAGCGCAAGATTCCCTTCGTCAAGTACGGCGGCCTGAAATTCCTCGAGGCCGCGCACATCAAGGATTTGCTGGCGGTGTTGCGCTGGGCTGATAACCCGCGCAACACCCTGGCGGCATTCCGCGCGCTGCAGCTGCTGCCGGGGATGGGCCCGGTGAACGCGCGCGCTGCCATCGAACATCTGGAGAACGGCGGGCAGAGCTTCGCCGCGCTGCTGAGCTTCCGGCCGCCGCAGACCGGCGAGCAGGACTGGCGGCGGCTGGTGGAACTGATGCAGGCGCTCGCCGACCCGCAGCTGCAGTGGCTCGGACAAGTGAACGCGGTGCGCGAGTGGTACCGCCCGCACTTCGAGCGCCTGTACGAGCAACTGCACACGCGCCAGGCGGACCTGGAGCAGCTCGAGCTGCTGTCGGGCCAGTTTCCCTCGCGCGAGCGCTTCCTCACCGAGCTCACGCTCGACCCGCCGAACGCCAGCAGCGATTTGTCCGGCCGCGCCGGACTCGATGAGGACTTCCTGGTGCTGAGCACCATCCACTCGGCCAAGGGCATGGAGTGGGATACCGTGTACGTGCTCAACGTGGTCGACGGCAGTTTCCCGTCCGAGTTTGCGACCGGCAAGGCCGAGCTGATCGAGGAGGAGCGCCGGCTACTGTACGTGGCGCTGACGCGCGCGCAGAACGAGCTGCTGCTGCTGGTGCCGCTCAAGTTCCACCTCACCAACCAGTCACGGCACGGCGATGCACACGTCTACGGCGGCCGCAGCCGCTTCATGACCGAAAAGGTGCAGAAGACGCTCGAGCCGGTCACTTTCCATGGCTCTGCGCTCGCCTCGGCGGATACGCTGAGCGAAGCGCAAGCACCGGTCACGCTCGACGTCGGCGCGCGCCTGCGCGACATGTGGTGAGTTATTTGCCCGGCTTGACGAAGCGCAGCGTGAAGCGATCGCTCTCGCCGATGGCAGCGTATTTGTCGTGATCCTTCTCGCCCAGCCGGTAAGTGGGCGGCAGCGTCCACACGCCCTGTTCGTAGTCCTTAGTATCCCGCGGGTTGTCGTTCACTTCCGACTTGGCCACCAGGCGGAAGCCCTGTGACTCGATCAGCTTGGTCGCATAGTCCTCGTTGACGTAGCCGTTCTTGGCGTGCGGGTCCTGTGGCAGCGCCGGGTTGCCACGGTGCTCGACCACACCGAGGATGCCGCCGGGTTTGAGCGCGCGGTACATGGTGGCGAAGGCCTGCGCGGCTGAATCGCGCGCCATCCAGTTATGGATGTTGCGGAAAGTGACCACCATGTCGAGTGTGCCCGGTGGCACCGCATCGCCGCCGTCCGTCGGGAAGGTGACCACGCTGACGCGGTCGTAGAGATCCGGGCGCGTGGCCAGCTTGGCTCGATAGGCTTCGAGCCGCTGAGTGATGTGCTTGTCGGTGGGATCGGCGGCAATGACCGCCGCATAGTACTTGCCCTTGTCGCGCAGCAGCGGGGCGATGATTTCCGTGTACCAGCCCGGCTCCGGCCACACCTCCATGACGCTCATCTCGGGGCGAATGCCGAAGAACAGCAGCGTGTCCTTCGGGTGGCGGTAGGCATCGCGCGCACGTTCCTCGGGAGTGCGCTGGTCGCCGGCGAGAATCGCGGTGAGGGCCTCAGCGGTGCTCTGGCGTGTGTTGACGACACTGCAGGCGAATGCCAGCAGCGCGCCGGCGAGCGCGGCGGCGAATAGTTTGTGAGTGGCCGACATTCGCTGCGATCCTCGGGCGCGCCTCCGCTTCACCGCGCGCACATTACCTCATGTACTGCATAAAAAAACCCCGCGGGCAGCGGGGTTCCTTTATGCAAGGTTACGGTGCGTGCCGCTAGCGGCGGAACGGACCGCCACCCTGACGGGGGCGTTGTGGGCGCTCCTGTGCTTCGTTAACACGCAGTGGCCGGCCATTCATCTGAAAGCCATTCAGGGCCTGGATGGCGCTCTGCGCCTCGGCCTGGGGCATGTCGACGAACCCGAAACCCCGCGGCTTGCCGGTTTCCCGGTCGTTGATGAGTTTCACCGATTCCACTTTACCGTGACGTTCAAACAGGGTTTTGACGTCCTGTTCGGTGGCGTTAAAGGGCAGGTTGCCCACGTAAATCGTCGTCATCCGGAAGTCTCTCTTGGGAAAGCGGACAGCGGCGAGCCGCACGCGTCGGTCGCATGTACCGCGTGAACGATCAAACAGGTCAGGGCTTCAAGGCACACGATCGGCAGTTTTCAGTCAATGCGCAGCGCTTGGGCCGGCGGCCTGCACCTGCGTTCGCGCATGGAAGAGACGCGCGGGGCGGGACATGAAATCAACACATTCAAACAAAGCGCACTCATCCATGACGGAGACGAACGCGGTATTCATGCTACTCCCGGCCTTACCGCTAAGCAAACGAGCGCGCGGCGCCCGGGGCGCACTGCGGCAACACCGGGCAAAATCACCGCGCTTGCCTAAAGCCGACCTGACGGCGGGGTTAGGCAGCAGGCGCCGGCCACTGTTGGTGCCCGGCTGCGGACATATTGCAGCCGCGCTCAGCCGTCGGCGGGTTCGAGGTAGGCGTAACCGTCGAGC
Organism: Steroidobacteraceae bacterium; assembly: GCA_035487135.1. GTDB lineage: Bacteria > Pseudomonadota > Gammaproteobacteria > Steroidobacterales > Steroidobacteraceae > 13-2-20CM-66-19. Next base: position 36,767 of record DATHMN010000151.1, read on the forward strand.
TCGCCTTCGTAGAAGCGCTTGAGGGTCTGACTCTCGGCGAGTGTCATGCGGCCGTCGCGGATGGCGCGCTCACAGTCGCGTGCCAGTGCCGGGTAGAGCTCGGCCACGTCATATTCCATGTACTCGAGCACCTTGTTGGCGGTGTCGCCTTTGACGATTTCCTCGATCCACCAGCCGCCCTCATCGTGCAGGCGCACGTGCACCACGTGGGTATCGCCGAACAGGTTGTGCAGGTCACCGAGAGTCTCCTGGTAGGCACCGACCAGGAAGGCCGCCAGGTAGTACTTTTCGCCGGGCTTCAGCTCGTGCAGCTCGAGGGTGCGCTTGACGTCGCGCATCGACACGAAGTGATCGATCTTGCCGTCGGAGTCGCAGGTGATGTCCGCCAGCACGCCGGTCCGCGTCGGGCGCTCATCGAGCCGATGGATCGGCAGGATCGGGAACAGCTGATCGATCGCCCAGCTGTCGGGCAGGGACTGGAACACCGAGAAGTTGCAGAAATAAGTGTCCGAGAGAATCGACTCGAGGTCCTCGAGCTCCTCCGGCAGCCGCTCGAGCTTGCGGCAGGCATCGCGGATCTTGGCGCAGGTCGCCCAGTAAAGCCGTTCCGCCAGTCCGCGGAATTCGAGCGACAGCAGGCCGAGGTTGAACATCTGCAGTGTCTGCTCGCGCGCGGTGAGTGCGTCGTGATAGCACTCGACCAGGCGCCGCTCGCTGACTGACCGGTAGGCCACGAACAAGTCCTCCACCGGCTGCGGCAGCTCCTCCGGGCCACTGTAGTCCTCGGCGCGGTCGCCGGTGACGCGGAACTTGTCGAGCGCGCTCGAGCCGAGCGTATCGAAGATCAACACGCTGTGGTAAGCGGCCACCGCACGTCCCGACTCGCTCACGATCATCGGGTGGGGAATGTCGCGCGCGTTGCAGACGCTGGCGATGCGATAGACCACATCGCTCGCGTACTCATTGAGCGTGTAGTTCATTGAGGAGGCGAAGTTGGTGCCACTGCCGTCGTAGTCGACGCCCAGTCCGCCACCGACATCGATGTACTGCAGACCCGCGCCCATCAGCTTGAGCTCGGCGTAGACGTGGGCGAGCTCGTTGATCGCCTCCTTGACGCGGCGGATGTCCTGCAGCTGGCTGCCGGGGTGGCAGTGCACCAGCTGCAGACAGTCGAGCATGTCGTGCGCCTTGAGCACGTTGAACAGCTCGAGGATCTCGGTGATAAACAGGCCGAACTTGGACTTCTCACCGGCTGAGGCGCTCCAGCGCCCTGAGCCTTCCGAGAACAGCTTGACGCGTACGCCCATGCGCGGTCGCACCTGGTAGGCCTGCGCGTGCTTGAGGATCAGGCCGAGTTCCTCGAAATTTTCCACCACCGGGATGATGGTGCGTCCCAGCTTGGTGGCGAGCGTCACCGCCTCGATGTAGCTGTCGTCCTTGAAGCCGTTGCAGACGATCAGCCGTTCGGGCGCGTTCTCGGTCATGGCCATGACCGCGAGCAGCTCGGGCTTGGAGCCGACCTCGAGGCCGAAGCCGAACTCCTTGCCGTAGCGGTAAACCTCCTCCACCACCAGGCGCTGCTGGTTGACTTTGATGGGATAGACGGCCGCGTAACGGTTCTTGTAGTCGTTCTCGGTGATCGCCTGGGCGAAAGCCTCGTGCAGCCGCCGCAGCCGGTGCGCCAGGATGTCAGAAAAGCGCACCACCACCGGTGTGGTCAGGTCGCGCGCCTTGAGCCCTTCGACCACCTCGTAGAGGTCGATCTCGCGCCCGGCAGTCATGTCCGGCCGCACCACCACGTGGCCAGCCGAGTTGATGCCGAAGTAACCCTTGCCCCAGGCCGCGACATTGTAGAGGTCGAGTGAATCCTCGATCCGCCACGGTTGCGCGGGGTTGAACTTACGAGAGCCGTTGACGGCGCTCTTCGGATCGGCTGCCACGCGCGCCTTATATCAAAAATGTGTGTGAAGTAAGAGTGGCTCAGCCGCGACGGGCCGGCCCGAGCTCGACAGCGTGCGTTGGATCACGGATCCATTCGCTCCACGAGCCGGCGTACAGGCGTGCTCCGGGCAGGTCGGCCACCTCCAGCGCCAGCAGGTTGTGGCAGGCGGTGACGCCCGAGCCGCACATCGCGATCAGCTGAGTCGCCGGGCTTGCGCCGAGCGTCTGCTGCCACGCACTGCGCAGCTGCGCGGCAGGCAGAAAGCGTCCCGCCGCATCGAGGTTGCTCGCGAACGGATGATTGCGCGCCCCCGGCACGTGGCCGGCCACCGGGTCGAGCGTCTCATTCTGGCCGGCAAAGCGGTCGGCGGCGCGGGCATCCACCAGCAGCGCCGGGCCGGTGCGAAAGGTTCCGGCCGCACTGCCGGCGGCAATCTCCTGCTGCAGCGCCAGCATGGCCGCGTCGGGAACGGCCGCGAACGCGCGCGCCGGCCGCACCTGCGCCCGCGCCTCCACTGGCAGCTGAGCGCGCTGCCAGGCGTCGAAGCCGCCATTCAGCACCGCGACCGCTCGATGTCCCAGGTAGCGCAACAGCCACCACAGCCGCGCTGCGAGTGCACCGTTCCCCTGGTCGTAGGCGATGACCTGCACGCCGGCATCGATGCCGAAGCGGCCGAAGGTCGCGGCCAGGGTCGCCACCTCGGGCAGCGGATGGCGCCCGCTCACGCTGCTGTGCGCTCCCGACAGGTCGCGGTCGAGGTGCGCGTAGAGCGCGTGAGGGATGTGCCCGGCCTCGAAGGCGCGCTCACCCCACGCGGGGCGGGCGAGATCGAAGCGGCAGTCGATAATGGCCCAGTCGGCATCGGTGAGATGGGGTAGGAGCTGCAGCGGCTCGATGAGTGTGCGGTGCATGGCCGCATTTTCGGCGCTCGAGGCTTGTCGTTACAATCAGCGCAGCTCAGCGCGCGCGAGGCGAGCATGGCGATCGAGGTTTACTGGGGCAGCGGCAGCCCGTTTGCCTGGCGGGTGCTGCTGGCGCTTGAGTACAAGCGGCTGCCGTACCGCGGTCACCTGCTGCAGTTCTCCAAGCAGGAGCACAAGTCACCGCAGATGCTGGCGCTGAATCCGCGCGGCCGGTTGCCCGTGCTCAAAGACGGCGACTACGTGTGCTTCGAGTCGCTGGCGATGCTCTATTACCTCGAGCGCAAGTACCCGCAGCCGCCGCTGTTCGGCCGCTCGGCCGAGGAGGGCGGCACCATCATGCGCGTGATCTGCGAGTATCAGGCCTACATCGAGCCGCAGGTGACGCGGATCGTCACCGCGGTGTTTGGCGGCAAGGACGACCTCGGCGGCGATGAGATCACCGCGGCGATGCATGCGGTCGCCTCGGAGGCGCGCACCATCGAGGGCCGGCTGTCGAAATCCGACTGGATCGTCGGCGATGCCTATTCGGCCGTCGACATGGTGATCTTTCCGGGCATCCAGCTGTTGAAGCGCGCGCTCGAGAAGCCGCAGGCGGCGGCGCTCTCCTCACGCTTCATGCCACTGGAAGTGAACTATCCGGCACTCGGGCGCTGGCTGGCGCGGGTGGCGGCGCAGCCGGGCTACGAGCGCACCTACCCACCCCATTGGCGCACGCCCTGACGGCGGACGGCGACGCCCGTCGTAGGAAAATTGAGCCGCGCCGGACTGATTGATACGCTGCGCGGGCATTGCGACTGTTTGTGTCGTGAAAGGACTGCTTAGCGAACATCATGAGTGACAATCACAAGATCCACGTCGAGTTTCCAGGGCGCATTCTATTCATTGGTTTTGGCAGCATCGGCCAGGGCACGCTGCCGCTGGTGCTGCGCCACATCGGTACCACCCCTGAGCGCATCACCATCGTCAGCGCCGAGGACAAGGGCGCCGAGGAAGCCGCCAAGTACGGCATCAAGTTCGTCAAGGAGCGGCTGACGCGCGAGAACTTCCGCCGCGTGCTCGGTCCCCTGCTCGGGCGCGGCGATTTTCTCATCAACGTCTCGGTCGAGGTCTCGAGCATCGCGCTGATCAAGCTGTGCTGGGAAAAGGGCGCGATGTACCTGGATACGTGTATCGAGCCCTGGCCGGGCGGCTATACCGATCCGACCGTGGCCGCCGGACGGCGCACCAACTATGCGCTGCGCGAGGAGACCCTCGCACTGCGCAACGGCAACCAGCGCGCACCCACCGCGGTGATCACCCACGGCGCCAATCCGGGAATGGTCTCGCATTTCGTCAAACAGGCGCTGCTGAACATCGCCGCCGATACCAAGGTAGACGCCGGCACGCCGGCATCACGTGCCGAGTGGGCGGAGCTCGCCCGGCGCCTGGGCGTGAAGGTCATCCACATCGCCGAGCGCGACACCCAGGTCTCGAATGTGCCCAAGCAGCCCGGCGAGTTCGTCAATACCTGGTCGATCGACGGTTTCGTCAGCGAAGGGTCGCAGCCGGCAGAGATGGGCTGGGGCACGCATGAGCGCAACTTCCCGCGCGACGGGCGCCGCCACGATTTCGGCTGTATGGCCGCGATCTATCTGACGCAGCCGGGGGCGGCGACGCGCGTCCGCACCTGGACGCCGCGCGCTGGACACTTCCACGGTTTCTGCATCACCCACGGCGAGTCGATCTCGATCGCCGACTATCTGACGGTGCGCGAAGGCGCGCAGGTGGCCTACCGGCCCACGGTGCACTACGCCTACCACCCGTGCGATTCGGCGGTGATGTCGGTGCACGAGCTGCTCGGGCGCAACTACGTGCAGCAGGAGCGTCAGCGCATTCTGATGAACGACATCATCAGCGGCATCGACGAGCTCGGCGTGCTGCTCGCCGGGCACAAGAAGAATGCCTACTGGTTCGGCTCGCAGCTGTCGGTGGAGGAGGCGCGCAAGCTCGCTCCCTACAACAACGCCACCAGCCTGCAGGTCTGCGTCGCGGTGCTGTCCGGGGTCATCTGGGCCATGGAGAACCCGAACGAGGGCATCGTCGAGCCGGATGAAATGGACTTCCGCCGCAACCTCGAGGTGTGCATGCCGTACCTGGGTCCGGTCGTCGGCGAGTACACCGAGTGGACGCCGCTCCACGAGCGCGAGCGGCTGTTTCCCGAGGACATCGACAAGAGTGATCCCTGGCAGTTCAAAAACGTGCGGGTCATCTGGTAGCCGGGCAGGCGCCTGACTTCAGGCGCGCTCGTACTCGATCGCGATAATTGCGTAGACACAGCTGCCGCCAGGTGCCTCGACGGTGATCTCATCGTCGAGCGCCTTGCGCAGCAGCGCGCGCCCGAGCGGCGAGTCCATGCTGATGTAGCCGGGAACCATGTCGAACTCATCCGGGCCGACGATGCGATAGCGGCAGCGGGCACCGGCCTGTGACTCGAGCTCGACCCAGGCGCCGAAGAACACGCGCGCAGGATCGGCCGGCGCTGCGTCCACGACCACCATGCCCTCGAGGCGCTGACGCAGAAAGCGCACGCGGCGGTCGATCTCGCGCAGGCGCTTCTTACCGTAGGTGTACTCGGCGTTTTCCGAGCGATCACCCTGGGCGGCCGCCGCGGCCACGGCCTGGGTCACGCGGGGACGCTCGTCGCGCCAGAGCTGCTCCAGCTCCGCCCGCAGCCGGCGCAGCCCCGCCGCTGTGATGTATTTCGAGCCCGCCGGAGTTGCAGGCCGGAACCGTCCCATCCGCTCGCATTCCTGTGACTTATGTCGCATGCACTTTTACCGAAATCCGGGGTTCTGTGGAACAACTCACGGACCCCCGCGGGCCACGCTACTAACCTTTTCACCGTGGCTACCAAGTACTACACGCACTTCGTGACCCACACTGGCAAGGCGCGAACCGCCCCGGCCGACAGCGAGTGGAGTGGTGTAGTGGAGCTGCGGGAGCCGCTGCCGCAGGCACGCGCGAACCGCGAACTGCGCGCGCTGCTGGCACAGAGTTTCGACCTGGATTCGGACGACATCCGCATCCTGCACTGGGCTCGATTGCACTGACCGCATCCCCTGGCGGACTTCCTTCCCTTCATCGAAGGTCCGCCCTTACCAACCCCAGGCCTCAAAACCTGGGGTTTTTTTTTCGTCACGCCAAAACGGGGTTTCATCCCTGCCGGGTCGAGGCAAGGCAAATCCGGCCACTCGTTTGTTAAGATCGGCCTGGTTCGCAGAGCAAAAAGCCGGCGCGCGCGCTGAGAAGTCGTCGCAAGGGGAGCTGTATGAGAACACGCATGGACGCTCGCGTCCGCAACACCATTGCCTCGACCCTGCTGTTGGGCCCGCTGCTGCCCGTCGCAGCGCAGGAGCAGCCCGCGACGACGAGTGCCGAGCAGCTGCAGACGGTGGTCGTCACCGGAACGCTCATCAAGCGAAAAGATTTCGATACGCCAAGTCCGCTGCAGGTGCTGAGCGCTGACGATCTGAAGAACTCAGGCTACACCTCGATCTCGGACGTGCTGCGCAACATTTCCGCCAATGGGCAGGGAACGCTCACGCAGACGAATCCCTTCTCGTTCGCCGGGGGCGCCTCGGGCATCGCCCTGCGCGGACTCACCGTGGGTGCGACCCTCACCATGGTCGATGGTGAGCGCATGGTGGCTTATCCACTCACGGATGACGGGCAGC
>DATHMN010000152.1:0-22607 GCA_035487135.1 Steroidobacteraceae bacterium
GCGCGCACCCCGCAACAACTCTCCCCCTCACTGCCGCACATCCCCTCACTGTTGCCGACCATAATCTGCGCTTCGCGCGGCGCGCACTCGCCGTTTCCGGACGTCTGTGGCGCAGCCGCAGACCTGCTGTGACGCCGGTCACATTCTGCAGTCCGTTAACTTTGCTTCACAAACGTCAGCGCCCTGAAACATGCGACGTTGTTAACGCCATGAGACCGGGCGTTCCGGCTCAATAGCGCCCGCTAAGGGACCTAAATCCTTACAGGAGACGTCCATGTTCAAGTCTGTTCGCACGATCCTGACGAGCGCCGCCATGAGCCTGGCGCTCGCCGGTGTTGCCAGCAACGCGCTGGCCGATGAGACGCAGTGGCAGAAGGATCACCCGCGTCGCACGCAGGTGAACTCGCGCCTGAACAATCAGAACCGCCGCATTCACAACGAAGTGAAGGACGGGCAGATCAACAAGGCGCAGGCCACGCAGCTGCACAGTGAGGATCACGCGATCCGCAGCGAAGAGCGCACCATGGCCAGCACCAACGGCGGTCATATCACCAAGACCGAGCAGCACGCCCTCAACCAGCAGGAAAACCAGGTCAGCCAGCAGATCGGCAAGTAATCTGCACACGGCTGAGAGACGGGAGCGCGGCGCACTGCGCTCCCGTTTTTTTTGGCTGGCATCTCAGGCCTGCAGCGAGAACGGCGTGAAATTGGTGTCGCGATCGTAGTAGTCCTGATGCTCGGCACGCTTCAAGAAGGCGACGATGCGGTACGTCAGCGGCGTGGCCAGTACCTCCCACAGGGACTTGAGCACGTACTGGATCGCGCCGAGCGCCAGCAGGTCGGCGTTGCTCCAAATGCCAACAAAGGCAATGGTGTAGAACAGGCTGGTGTCCACCAGCTCGCCGCACAGCGTCGAGCCGATCAGACGCGTCCACAGCCAGCGTCCCTTGCTCCAGATCTTCATTTTCGCCAGCACATAGCTGTTGACGAATGAGCCGCACCAGAAAGCGATGATGGAGGCGCCGGCAATGCGCGGTGTGTTACCGAAGATTTCCTCCACCGCGGCCTGGTGCGCGCGCCACTTGGGGGCGACCGGCAGGTGTACCACCACCCAGGCCATGAAGGCGGCGAACGCCAGCGCCGCGAAGCCGCTCCACACCGCGCGCCGGTCGCGCGCATAGCCGTAGACTTCGGTGAGGATGTCGCCGAAGGCGTAAGAGATGGGAAAGAACAGCACGCCGGCGAGAAATGGCCGCGTGCCAATGAACGGCAGGCTGATCTGCGAGACCTTCGCCGGACCGATCAGGTTGGCGCACAGCAGGACGCAGACGTACGCACCCAGGATCAAATCGTAGTAACGGTAGTTTTTCACCGCGCCGATCCTAGCAAGCCGCGCGCGCGGCGGGCGCTCAGCGGGCCGCGGCCGGGCGCACCGTTCCGGCCGCTTCGCCGAATCCGATGCGCACGTAGGGCGCCTTCTCGCACCAGCCGCGCAGAATGACGCAGTCTCCGTCCTCGAGAAAGCTGCGCGTCTCGCCGTCTGCAAGTGTCAGGGGCTGCTTGCCGCCCTGGGTCAGCTCCAGGAGCGAACCGCCCTGCTGCGGTTGCGGGCCCGACTGGGTGCCACTGCCCAGCAGGTCGCCGGGATTGAGATTGCAGCCGTTCACGGTGTGATGCGTCAGCATCTGCCCGGCTGTCCACCAGGAGTCGCGCAGGTTCGACTGTGACAGCTGCTGCGGCACCTGACCGGCGGCGCGCATCGCTGCGGTTTCGATCCACACCCCGAGCTGCACGTCGAAGGCGCCGGCGGCCCGCGTGGCGCTGCTGTCCAGATACGTCAGCGGAGCCGGCTCGCCCGCAGGCCGCGACCACGGGGCGCGAAACGGCGCGAGCGCCTCCAGTGTCACGATCCACGGCGAGACAGTAGTGGCGAAGTTCTTCGCCAGGAATGGGCCGAGCGGCTGGTACTCCCAGGCCTGCACGTCCCGCGCCGACCAATCGTTCAGCAGACAGAGACCGAAGAGGTGCTCCTCGGCCTCCGCCAGCGGCACGCCATCCCCCAGCTCGTTGCCGCGACCGACGAACATCCCGACCTCGAGTTCATAGTCGAGGCGGCGCGTCACGCCGAGCTGCGGCGCGCTGGCACCGGCGGGCATCAGCTGGCCGCGCGGCCGGGAGAAACTCTGTCCGGAAACGCCGACCGAGGAGGCCCTGCCGTGATAGGCGATCGGCAGCCACTTGTAGTTGGGCAGCAGCGGATTGTCCGGGCGCAGCAGCCGCCCGACGGCGCTGGCGTGATAGATGGAAGCGTAGAAGTCGGTGAAGTCACCGATATCAGCCGCGACGCGATGCTCGGCCGCCGCCTGTGGCACCAGTGCGCGCGCGAGCTGCGCCGCAGTCGGCGCCGCGCTGCGCAGTACCTCGGAGAGCGCGGCGCGCAGTGCAGTGCTCGCCGCGCGCCCCTGCCCCATGAACTCATTGAGCCGCGGGCGGTTGCAGGCGGCCAGCGCCTCGGCAGCGCGTCCGCGCAGCACGCCGAGCTCGTGCAGCGCGCCGAGATCGAGCACCTGATCGCCGATCGCGACCCCGCCGCGAAACGCCTCGTCGCTGCCGGCGCGGCGAAACACGCCAAACGGCAGGTTCTGAATGGGAAAATCACCGCCCGCAGCGTTGGCGGATGGAACCCAGCTGGTGAGGGCCGGATCGTGGGTGGCATCGAGCGTGCTCATCGCCGCACCCGGCGGCGCGCGCGGCTGGCGCGCTTTCGCGGCGGCGCGAAGTGGCTTTCAAGCCCTTGCCAGACGTTGCCGTAGTCCGCCTGCAACAGCGGAGTCTCCAGCGCATAGCGGGTCGGGCGGATGATACTGCGCGTTTCAAACATGAATGCCATCGTGCCGCCGACGTGCGCCGGCGTCGCGGTGTCAGCAGCGCTGGCGCGGGCGTGCGTGGCAGCGTCCGGCCCATGGCCGCTCATGCAGTTGTGCAGCGAAGCCCCGCCCGGGAGAAAGCCCTCCGCCTTGGCGTCGTACACGCCCTCGATGAGACCCATGAACTCGCTCGCCACGTTGCGGTGAAACCAGGGCGGCCGGAACGTATCCGCCATCGCCAGCCAGCGCGGCGGAAAGATCACGAAGTCCAGCTCGTCCACCCCCGGCGTGTCGCTCACTGCGTGCAGCACCAGAAAGATCGAAGGATCCGGGTGGTCATAGCTGATCGAGCCCATGGTGTTGAAGCGGCGCAGGTCGTAACGGTAGGGCGCGTAATTGCCGTGCCAGGCCACCACATCCAGGGGCGAATGCCCGATCGCTGCCACCCACAGCGTGCCGCCGAACTTGGCCACCAGCTCGAACTGGCCGCTGCGCTCCTCGAACCAGGCCACCGGAGTCTCGAAATCGCGCGCATTAGCGAGACCATTGGAGCCGATCGGCCCGAGGTCCGGGAGTTTGAGCGGCGCGCCGAAGTTCTCGCAGACATAACCGCGCGCGCCCTCCTCCAGCAGCTCCACCCGAAAGCGCAGTCCCCGCGGGATGACCGCGATCTGCAGCGGCCGCACCTCGAGGCGCCCCAGCTCGGTGGCGATCATGAGGCCACCGAGCTGCGGCACGATGAGCAGCTCCCCGTCGGCGTCGTAGAAGAAGCGCTCCATCGAGCGGTTGGCGACGTACCAGTAAATGGCGCAGCCACGGTGCGCATCCGCCGAGCCGTTGCCGGCAAGCGTCGTCAGCCCGGCGAGGAAATCGGTCGCGGCGCGCGGCACGGGTGGCGGATTCCAGCGCAGCCGGTTCGGTGGCGGGCTGACATCGTCAAAGCGCGCGCTGAGGTGCGGCGCGCGCAGCGCACGGAAGTCGCCGTGCACCGCGGCCGGACGCACGCGGTACAGCCAGCTGCGACGATTGGCGTGCCGCGGTGCGGTGAACGCCGTGCCGGAAAACTGCTCGGCGTACAGACCGAACGGCGGCCGCTGCGGCGAGTTGCGGCCGAGCGGCAGGGCGCCGCGCAGCGCCTCGGTGGCGAACTGATTGCCGAAGCCACTCAGATAACGCAGCGCTGACGCGCCCGTTTTCCTGGACGCACTCATGTCCGACTCCCGCCTGACGCGCACCGCGCGCTGCGCCATTATACTGTGCGGCAACGGTTGCACGTGCAACCGTCTGGAGAAACCCGTGTCCGAGCGAGCCGCGCTGCGCCTGGCTGGTTTTGTCCCCTTCCGCCTCAATCGCCTGGCGGTGGCGGTGAGTGAGTATCTGGCGGTGATCTACCGCGATCGCTTCGCGCTCGAGATCCCCGAATGGCGCGTGATCGCCACGGTAGGCGCAGCCCACGGCCGCACCGCACAGCAAGTGGCCGCCAGCACCCGCATGCACAAGACCCGGGTCAGCCGGGCGCTGCTGCAGCTGCGCCGCCGCGGTCTGATCGAGCGCCGCACCAGCCGCCGTGACCGGCGCGAGCTGCCATTGCGCCTCACCCCGGCCGGCCGCCGGCTCTATGCACGTCTGGTGCCGCTGGTGCTCGAGCGCGAGCGCACGCTGCTCGCCTGCCTGGAGCGCCCCGAGCAGCGCGCACTCTTGGCGGCGCTCGCGCGGCTGGAGGAGTTTCTCGGGCTCACCGAGGCCGATTCCGGCTGCTAACATGCGGCGCATGAGGCTCGCTCGCAGCAGCTGGTACCTGTTCATCGCGGCCGCGACGGCCGCGCGAGCGCTCGCCGCGAGCGATGCGGGCAATGCGCACTTTGCCGCCCTCGCCCAATCCGCCCAGGTGCTGATCGAGAGCGCGCACGGTGCACAGGGACTGACGCTGCGGCTGACGCGCACCACCGGTGGCACGGCCCTGCCGGTCAGCGAATTGTCGGCGACCCTCGATGGCAAAAGCCTCGCGGTAAGCCGTCACGCCGATGGCACCTGGCAGCTGCAGCTGCCGCAAGGCGCGGCTGCCGCGCCCGGCAACCTGCAGCTGCTCGTGGGGCACGATGGCATCCGCGAGCTCCTGAGCGCGAGCCCGGCGCCCGGCGCTGCGCCGGCGGCGGCCGTGACGGAAGCCGCGCCCGCCGCGCAGCACAAGCAGCTGTGGTGGTGGGTGCTCAACATTGGCATCGTGCTGGTCGCCGTGCTGGCCATCTCACGGCGCATGTCGTGAGTGCGGGCGCGGCGACTGTGACGGCGCGCGGCGCGCGGTGATCAGCGGCCGGCCGAGTCTCACCGCCCAGCGTGTCGCGCAGAGCCGCGCCGCGCACCAGATCCTGGATGCACTGCCTCATGTGTTCGATGATCCGCTGGCGCTGCGCATCCTGGGCAGCGGCGCCGAGCACGCCATCCGCGCACGGCGGCGGCGCTTCGCGGCAGCGTCGGCGCGCTACCTGCGCGCCTTCCTCGTGGCCCGCAGCCGCCTGGCCGAGGAAGCCCTCGGTGCCGCACTCGGGCGTGGGGTCAGCCAGTACGTCATCCTGGGAGCGGGACTGGACACGTTCGCGTACCGCAATCCCTACCCCGCTGCGGCGCTGCGCGTTTTCGAGGTGGATCATCCAGCGACGCAACAGTGGAAGCGCGCGCTGTTGGCGCAGGCCGGCATCGCGCCGCCTGCAGCCCTCACCTTCGTGCCGGTCGATTTCGAGCAGCAGACGCTCGGCGCCGCGCTCGATTCCGCCGGCTTCGACCGGCAGCTGCCGTGCTTCTTCTCCTGGCTCGGCGTGACCATGTATCTCAGCCGCGAGGCGGTCATCGGCACGCTGGCCTATGTGGCGCGGCTGCCGGCAGGCAGCGGCGTGGCGTTCGATTACGCGGTGCCGCCGGCGAGCATCACACCGCTGCGCCGCGCGTTCTACTACAGCCGGCTGCTGCGCGTGGCTGCGGCCGGTGAGCCGTGGCGCAGCTTCTTCGAGCCGCTCGAGCTCGCCGGCGAACTGGGCACGCTCGGCTTGGCGCAGCGCGAGGATCTCGGTCCCGAGGAACTTAACGCACGCCTGTTCGCCGCCCGCAGCGACGGGCTGCACACCGCCGGACCCGGGCGGCTGATGCACGCCTGGACGGCGTGAGCCCGCTCACTGCGCTGTCAGGAGCTTCAGGTAGCGATAGAAGAAGGCATTGCCGGTATAGAACGAGGCCATCGCGACCCGTTCGTCGCGCCCGTGGGCACGCACATCGTCGCGGTCAATGGCGATACCCGCCACACCGTAGGTGGGAAGGCCTGCCGCCCGCGTATAGATGCCGTCAGTAGCGCCGGCATTCATGAACGGCACCACGGTGAGGTTGGGCCAGGTGGCCGCGACCGCGCTCTCGAGCGGCTGCACTACCTCCGGCAAGAGAGGCGAGGGCGGCAGCCCGCGCTCGTCCGGTGCGCGATCGAATACTTCGCGATTGTTGGCGACGAAGCGCAGCGTGACGCCGCTATCGCCGATCACCCGCAGCAGTTGCTGGCGAATCTCCTCCTTGGAATGTCCCGGCAGGATGCGGCAGTTGACCAGCGCCTGCGCGCGCTGCGGCAGGGCGTTGTTGGCGTGGCCGCCCTCGATGCGCGTCGCCACGCAGGTGGTGCGCAGCAGCGAGTTGAACTCCGGATCGCGCGACAGCCGTGCCACCGCTGCCGCAGCCGGCGGGGTTGCGAGGATGGCGCGCATGTCGGCGGCCGTGCTGGCAGAGCTGTGCGCCGCGGTGCGCGCGAAGTAGCCGCGGGTGATGTCGTTCAGCTCGACCGGGAAGGCATGCTGACTGATGCGCTGCAAGGCCGCGGCCAGCTCATAGATGGCATTGTCACTGCGTGGGATGGAGCTATGGCCGCCGCGGTTGGTGACGCTCAGCTGGTAGTCGGCGTAGGTCTTTTCGGTAGCGCTGAGATCGAACTCGCGCGCCACACCCTGCTCGGTGACGACCGAGTAGCCCACCCGCCCGTCATGGTTGAGGACGAACTCCGCCTGCATCAGCTCGCGGTGATTGCGCAGCAGCCAGTCGACACCATTGCAGCAGCCGCCCTCCTCGTCCGCGGTGAGCGCCAGGATGATGTCGCGGGTGGGTCGAAAGCCCTCGCGCTTCATGCGCAGCAGGGTCGTGGCCATGATGGCATCGCCGCTTTTCATATCGAGCGTGCCGCGGCCGTAGAAGAAGCCGTCCTTCTCCACCAGCTGAAACGGATCGGTGCTCCAGTCCTCGCGTCGCGCTTCCACCACGTCCAGGTGTCCGATCAGCAGCACGGGCTTATGCCGGCCACTGCCACGCAGGCGTACCACTAGGTTCTTCTTGCGCTCGTTGGGCCCGAGAACCGCGACGTCGGCGGCGGCGAAGCCGGCGCTGCGAAAGCGCTGCGCGAGTGCCTCGGCCGCGGTTGTGACATTGCCGACCGAGTCAGTGGTGTTGATTTCGATCAGCTCTTTGAAGATGTCGTGCGCCAGCACATCCGCGGGCGCACCAGCGGCGGCCGGCTCGGCCCGGGGAGCGCTGAGCGGCGGCAGCGGCAGCCCGAGGGCGGCGGCGACCGCCAGCAGGCGCAGCGTCTTCATTGTGCCGTCAGCAACTTCAGGTAGCGGTACAGGAACTGGTTGCCGCTATAAAACCACGGCACCGGGGTGCGCTCGTCGCGGCCATGCTCGCGATCGTCGTTGCGATCGAGCGCGAGCCCCGAGAAGGTGTAGGTCGGCAGTCCCGCGGCGGTGGCATACACCGCATCGGAAGCGCCCGCCGACATGAATGGAATCACCTTCAGCTGCGGCCACATCTGCCCCACCAGCTGCTCGAGTGGGCTCATGAGTTCCGCTGGCAGCGGCGGCGGCGCGAAACCACGCGCCGTCGGCGCGCTCGCCTGCACCTGACCGTCATTGTCCAGGTAGCTGAGCGTCACCTGCGGATCGGCCAGCACCTTGATGAGGGTCTGGCGTACCTCCTCGGGGGAATGCCCGGGCAGGATGCGGCAGTTGACCACCGCCGTGGCGCGCTGAGGCAGCGCGTTGTTGGCGTGGCCGGCGGACAGACGCGTCGCGACACAGGTGGTGTGCATCAGCGCATGGTCGAAGGTGTCCTGCGACAGGCGCCCGATGGCCTGCGGATCCGGCGGCGTGCGCAATATCGCGCGGATGTCCGCGGCGCGCGCGCCACTCTCCAAGGCCTGCTCGCGCTCGAAGTAGTTGCGCGTCACGGCGTTGAGCTCGAACGGGAACTGGTAGTCACCGAGGCGGTTGAGCGCACGGGTCAGGGTGTAGATCACGTTGTTCGCGACCGGCTCCGAGCTGTGTCCGCCCGGCCCGGTGACGCTGAGCTGGTAGTCCGCGTACTGCTTCTCGCTCGCCACCAGCTCGAAGAACTGCGGTACCCCGTGGTCGACGACCACCGAGGGCTCATCCAAATTGAGCACGAACTGCGCATCCACCCGCTGTCGCTGGTTTTTCAGCAGCCATTCGACCCCGTTGCAGCAGCCGCCCTCCTCGTCGGCGGTCAGCGCAATGATGATGTCGCGGCTCGGGTGAAAGCCTTCCTGATGCAGGCGGATGAGCGCCGCGACCAGAAAGGCATCGTTACTCTTCATGTCGATGGTGCCGCGCCCGTAGAAGTAGCCGTCCTTCTCGGTCAGCTTGAAGGGATCCGTGCTCCAATCCTCGCGCCGCGCCTCCACCACATCGAGATGGCCGATGACCAGCACCGGCTTGTGGCGGCCGTCGCCGTGCAGGCGCGCCACCAGATTCTTCTTACGCGCATTGGGCCCGATCACGAGGATGTCCTGTGCCGGGAAGCCCGCCGCGCGCAGCCGCGTCGCCATGGCCTCGGCCGCGGTCGTGACGTTGCCCTCGGGCGTGTCGGTCGTGTTGATGTCGATGAGCTCCTCATAGAGGGTGCGCGCAAGCGCATCCGAGGCGCCATCGGCCCCCGTGCCGGCGGCCTGGGCCGCGAACGTGAACGCCAGCGTGAGTGCTGCGCTGGTGAGTGCCACAGAGCGTGCCATCATCGAGTGTTCCTCAGATCTCCACGGTCAGTGGACGGCAGCGCGCTCCACCACCAGCAGCCGGAAGGTCCCCGGCAGCTGTGGCGGGCGCGGGTGGGGGTGCTCGGGCGTCGGCGCCGGGGCCACGCCGAAGTCCGCGGTGACGAGATACAGCCGCCGGTGCGGCTCATCGAGAGCCAGAGTGCGGGCGCCGTGCTGCGTCGGCACCGACTCGCTACCGGTCGGGCCGCCGGCGGCGCGCAGCCCGACAATGCTCAGCACCCCTGCGCCCTCACCGCAGGAGGCGAACGCCAGCCGCGCGCGCGGATCGTAAGCTGCCGCATCGACGCCCGCACCGATCGGCGTGCGGCCGAGCAGCTTGCCGCTGCGCGCATCGACCACCGCCATGACCTCGTTGCCGCACACCGGCAACAGGCGTTTGCCGGCGCGGTCGATCGCGAGCCCGCTCGGCTCCTCGCAGCCCGCGATCGGCCAGACCGCCGTCACCGTGAGCGTGCGCGCATCGATGACGGCGATGCTGTTCCTGTCTTCAAGGTTGACGTAGACGTGCCCGTGAGCATCGGTGACGGCGAACTCCGGCTTCGCCTCCAGTGCAATGGTGGCGAGCACCGCGCCGGATCGCGCATCCACCGCCGTCGCGTTGCGCCCGCGCCCGTTGAAGGTGAACACGCGCTCGGTGGCAGGCTCGTAGAGGATCGAGTCGGGATTGTCGCCGGTGGTCTTGATCTCGCGCATGCGCGCCAGCGTCAAGAGATCGAACTCGACGATCAGATTGCTGCGGCCGGCGCTGATATAGCCGCGCGCGAGCTCAGGCGCCAGCGCGATACCGTGCACGCCGGGGGTATCAGCAATCTGCCCGACCACCTGCAGGCTGGCCGCATCGACCACCAGCACGTGCGTGCCGTGCGCGATGAACAGGCGCTGTGACTGCGGCTCGAACGCCAGATAATCCCAGCCGTCATCGCCGGGCAGCGGCACCGAGCGCGTGAGGCGATAGGGCGCGGCAGCCGCCGCTGCGCCCGTGAGCGCTACGAGCGCCAGCGCGCAGAGCATCCCCGGCAGCGCACGGCTCAACCTGCCAGTCATCGGCACTTCCCCCGCCCTCAATGCAGCAGTCGTGCGCACAGGTCGAGCAGCGGTCCGGGCAGCAGTCCCAACACGAGCACCGCCGCGGCATTCACCGACAGGGTAAGACGCAGACCCAGTTCGCGCGTCGTCGGCGGCTGCGCGCCGGCCGGATCGTCGAAGTACATGAGCTTGATGATGCGCAGATAGTAGTAGGCACCCACCACCGACATCGCCGCGGCCACGATCACCAGCCACAGGTGATGACTCTCCCACAGCGCCTGGAAGATGCGCAGCTTGGCCCAGAAGCCCACGAACGGTGGTACCCCGGCGAGTGAGAACATCAGCACCAGCATCGTTGCCGCCAACAGCGGATCGCGCCGGTGCAGGCCCTTGTAGTCCTCGAGGCGGTCGGCTTCGAAGCCCTTGGCGCCCGCCAGCAGGATCACGCCGAAGGCCCCGAGCACGGTGAGGACGTAAACCAGTGTGTAGTAGAGCGCCGCGGCGTAGCCGTCGGGGATGCCGGCAACGAAGCCCAGCAGGATGTAGCCGACATTGGCGATAGTGGAATATGCCAGCAGCCGCTTGATGTTGGTTTGCACCAGCGCCACCAGGTTGCCGAGCAGCAGCGTCAGCACGGCCAGCACTGCGAGCATCTGCGTCCATTCGGCCGTGCTGCCGGACAGCCCCTGCGCCAGCAGCCGCAGCGTCAGCGCGAAATAGGCGATCTTGGGCGCGGTGCCGATGAACAGCGTCACGCTGGTCGGCGCACCCTCGTACACATCCGGCAGCCACATGTGAAACGGCACCGCCCCGAGCTTGAAGGCCACTGCCACGACGATGAACACCAGCCCGAGAATGATCCCCGGGTCGAGCGGGTTCTGCAGTCGCTCGGCGATTGCATCCAGGCGCAGCGTGCCGGTGAGTCCGTAGATCAGCGACATGCCGTAGAGCAGCGCGCCTGAGGCAATCGCCCCCAGCACGAAGTACTTCATCGCCGCCTCGGCGCTCACGCCGGAGTCGCGGTCAAAGGCCACCAGCGCATACACCGACAGTGCCAAGAGCTCCACCCCCAGGTATATCGTCAGCAAACTGTTGGCGGACACCAGCACGAAGATTCCCAGCAGCGCACTCAGTGCCAGCACGTAGTACTCGCCGCGCAGGATGCTGCGGTTCTCCAGGTAGCGGCGCGAGTACAGCAGTCCGACCGCGACGATGAGAAACCCTGCAAGCTTCAGTGCATAGCCGAGCTCATCGGCCACATACATGCCATCGAACAGCTGCGTGCGCTGCGCGACCTGGCCGTACCTGACAGTGAGCGCTGCACCCAGCACCAGCGCCAGCAGCGTGAGAGTCGCAATGAGCCCGCGGCGCTTGTCGCCGGTGAACACTTCCGTCAGCAGGATCGCGCAGATGGCAAAGGCGAGCCAGATCTCGGCCACGGCGGGCGCGAGCGAGGACCAGTGGAAGGCGCTGTCGGGCATGATGTTCTAGAGCTTGGTGGCGATCGCCTGACTGACCAGGTGATGGATGGTCGGCTGCATGACCTTGAGCAGCGGTGCGGGCCACACGCCGATCAGCAGCACGGCGATGGCGAGCGCGCCCAGCACGATGAACTCACGGCCATTGAGATCCTTGAGCGCGGCCACCCGCGGGCTGGTGACCGGGCCGAACACCACCCGCTTCACCAGCCACAGGGTGTAGGAGGCGCCCAGCACGAGTGTGGTGGCCGCCAGCAGCGAGTACCAGAAGCTGGCGCGGAAGCTCGCGATGATCACCAGGAACTCACCGACGAAGCCTGAGGTTCCCGGCAGGCCGGTGTTGGCGAGCGCGAACAGCACCATGAAGGCAGCGAACACCGGCATGCTGTTGATCACCCCGCCGTAATCGGCGATCTGGCGGCTGTGCAGGCGGTCGTAGAGCACGCCGACACACAGGAACAGTGCCCCGGAGATGAGTCCGTGCGAGATCATCTGCACCATCGCGCCATCGAGTCCCATGCCGGCGCCGGTCGCGCTGCCGGTGTTGCGCACGATCTCGTAAATGACGAACGCGCCCAGGGTGACAAAGCCCATGTGGGCGATCGAGGAGTAGGCGATCAGCTTCTTCATGTCCTGCTGCACCAGCGCGACGAAGCCGATGTAGATCACCGCGATCAGCGACAGTGCGATCACCAGCAGGTCGAGCTCGCGGCTGGCATCGGGGGCAACCGGCAGACTGAATCGCAGGAAGCCGTAGCCACCCATCTTCAGCATGATCGCCGCCAGAATCACCGAGCCGCCCGTCGGGGCTTCCACGTGCGCATCCGGCAGCCAGGTGTGCACCGGCCACATCGGCACCTTGACCGCGAATGCGAGCAGGAACGCGACGAAGATCCAGCGCTGCTCGATGAGGCTGAGCGGCAGCGCCTGCAGGGCGGCGATGGAATAGCTGCCGCCCTTCACGTACATGTAGATGAGCGCGGCCAGCATGAAGACCGAGCCGAGGAAGGTGTAGAGAAAGAACTTGATGGTCGCGTAGACGCGCCGCGGTCCGCCCCAGATGCCGATGATGAGGAACATGGGGATCAGCATCGCTTCCCAGAAGAAGTAGAACAGCAATGCATCGGTCGCCGCGAACACCCCGATCATGAGTCCTTCCATGATGAGGAAAGCGGCGAAGTACTGCGCCGGGCGGGTTTCGATCACTGTCCAGCCGGCGATCACCACCGGTACCGTCATGAAGGCGGTGAGCACAATCAGTGGCAGCGCGATGCCGTCGACCCCGAGGCCATACCAGGCATCGAAGCGCGGGATCCACGCCAAGTGCTCGGTGAACTGCGGCAGCGCGCTGGCGCTGGCAAAATGCGTCCACAGCGGCACCGCCAGCGCCAGCGTCACGAGCGTTGCGACCAGCGCCAGCCAGCGCGCCGCGCCAATATGGCGGTCGCCCAGCAGCAGGACCAGCAGTCCCGCGCAGATCGGCAGCCAGATGAGAATGGAGAGCAGGTGCATGCGGTGAGCTGCGTGATTAGCGGTGTGTCAGGAACCAACCGAGCAGCAGCGCGAGCCCGATCATCATCCAGAAGGCATACGAGTACAGGTAGCCGCTCTGCACGCGGCGCACCACCGAGCCCACCCAGCCCACACCCGCCGCGCTGCCGTTCACCAGCACACCGTCGATGAGCCCCTGGTCGCCGCCCTTCCACAGCCCCACACCGATCGCGCGCGCCAGTGGCGCGATGACCTTCTCGTTGAACCAGTCGAAGTAGTACTTCTGGGTGAGTAGCGTGTACAGCCAGCGCGCACGCCGCTCGCTGGCGTCCGCCCAGGCAGGATTCTTCAGGAAGAACAGCCACGCGGTGACCGCACCGGCCAGCACCAGCCACACCGGCGGCTCGCCAAAGGCATGCAGTGCGAAGCCGGCCACGCTGCCGAACTCCTCGCCCACTTTGCCGACCACGTTATTGTCGGGCAGCACAAAAATGGCCCGGCCGAAATAAGCGCCGAACAACACCGGCCGCACCGTGAACCAGCCGATGACCACCGAGGGGATCGCGAGCGCAATCAACGGCAGCGTCACCACCCAGGGACTCTCATGCGGCGCGTGCGCCGCGGCGTGCGCATTCTCCGCCTGCGGCAGCGAGCTGCCTGCGTGCTCGTGCGCCTCATGCCCGTGGGGCGGCGGCGCGCGGAAGCGCTCCGGGCCGTGGAAGGTGAGGAACATGAGCCGGAAGGTGTACAGCGAAGTCACGAACACTCCGAGCAGTACGCACCAGTAGGCGTAGCTGGCGCCCAGGCGGTGTGAATCGCCGACCGCATCGATGATGGCGTCCTTGGAGTAGAAGCCGGAAAAGAACGGCGTGCCGACCAGCGCCAGGGCGCCGATCCAGCAGGTGACTGCGGTGATCGGCATGTACTTGGCCAGACCGCCCATCTTGCGCATGTCCTGCTCGTGGTGCATGCCGATGATGACCGAGCCGGCGGCGAGGAACAGCAGCGCCTTGAAGAACGCGTGCGTCATCAGGTGAAAGATGGCGGCGCTGTAGGCCGAAACCCCGAGCGCCACCGTCACGTAGCCGAGCTGCGAGAGCGTCGAGTAGGCAATCACGCGCTTGATGTCGTTGTTCACCACCCCGAGCAGTCCCATGAAGAACGCCGTGGTAGCGCCGATCACCAGCACGAACGACAGCGCCACCTCGGAGTACTCGAACAGCGGCGACATGCGCGCCACCATGAAAATGCCCGCGGTCACCATGGTGGCGGCGTGGATCAGTGCCGAGATCGGCGTCGGGCCTTCCATCGAGTCAGGCAGCCAGACGTGCAGCGGGACCTGCGCCGACTTGCCCATGGCACCGACAAACAGGCAGATGCAGATCAGCGTCAGGCCGCCCACGCTGTGCGTGGCGCTGAGCGGCAGCAGCGCCTGCGCCATCTTCGGCGCCGCGGCGAATGCCGTCTGATAGTCGAGCGAGTAGGTGTAGTAGGCGATGCCGGCGATGCCGAGCACGAAGCCGAAGTCGCCGATGCGGTTGACGATAAACGCCTTGAGGTTGGCGATGATCGCCGACGGGCGCGTGTACCAGAAGCCGATCAGCAGGTACGAGACGACGCCCACCGCCTCCCAGCCGAAGAACAGCTGCATGAAGTTGTTCGCCATCACCAGCATCAGCATGGCGAAGGTGAACAGCGAGATGTAGCTGAAGAAGCGCGTGTAGCCGGGGTCGTCCGCCATGTAGCCGATGGTGTAGACGTGCACGCACAGCGACACGAAGGTCACGACCACCATCATGAGTGCGGTCAGATGATCGATGAGGAAGCCGACCTGCATGGGCATGCCGTCGCTCACCAGCCAGCTGTACACCGGGGCGTCGTACAGCGGCAGGCCGTCCCAGTAGAGCTGCTTCAGCACCAGCAGCGACAGCAGGCAGGCGACCGCCACCGCCAGGCAGCAGAGCCACTGGCTGACGATGCGGCCAAGGAAGCGGCCGCCGAGTCCGGCGAGCAGCGCGGCGCCGAGTGGCAGCAGCGGAATGGCGAGCAACACCTGCGGGTTCATGACGGCGCGGTTTTCAGCCCTTGAGCGTATTCAGGTCTTCGACGTTGATGCTGCGCC
This sequence comes from Steroidobacteraceae bacterium, assembly GCA_035487135.1. GTDB lineage: Bacteria > Pseudomonadota > Gammaproteobacteria > Steroidobacterales > Steroidobacteraceae > 13-2-20CM-66-19. The sequence goes on from DATHMN010000152.1 coordinate 15,079, forward strand.
GCTCGCGGAACAGCACCACCAGGATCGCCAGCCCGATGGCGGACTCGGCGGCCGCCACGGTGAGCACGAAAAACACGAACACCTGCCCGTTGACGTCGGCCAGGTAACGCGAGAAGGCGATGAAGTTGAAGTTCGCCGCCAGCAGCAGCAGTTCGACACACATCAGCAGCAGGATGACGTTTTTGCGATTGAGGAAGATTCCCGCCACCGCCAGCGAGAACAGTACCCCGGAAAGGGTCAGCAGCTGCGCCAGAGTGATCATGCGCGCTTGTCCGGCTCCATCTTGATGATGCGCAGCCGCTCGCTGCTCTTCACCGCGACCTGGGCGCTCACGTCCTGGTACTTGAGGCCGACGCGACGGCGCATGGTGAGCGCGATGGCGGCGATGATCGCCACCAACAGCAGCATGGCGGCGAGCTCCAGTGGATAGGCATAACGGGTATAAAGTGCGCGCCCGAGCTCGAGCGTGTTGCTGTAGTTGGCCGGATTGGGGGTGCCGCCGTGGCTGGCGTCGATCCCGAGTCCGCCGCGCGCCCACACCACCCCGACGATCTCGAAGATGACCGCGAGTGCGGTCAGCCAGCCAAGCCAGGCGAAACGCGTGAAGCCACGGCGCAGTTCGGCAAGATCGATGTCCAGCATCATCACCACGAACAGGAACAGCACCATCACCGCGCCGACGTACACCAGCACCAGCACTACCGCGAGGAACTCCGCCTCCACCAGCAGCCAGATGGCCGCCGAGGTGACGAAGCACACCACCAGCGCCAGCGCCGAAAAAACCGGGTTACGCGCGGTGATCACGCCGAGCGCGGCCGCCACCAGGATGGCCGCGAACAGATAGAAAAGCACCTGGATCAGCATGACGCGCTCATCGGTACGGCGCGTCCGCCGCCTTGTCGGCGGCGATCATCGCTTCATAGCGCTCGCCCACCGCCAGCAGCTTGTCCTTGCTCATGATGTTCTCGCCGCGCTTCTCCATGTGGTACTCGTGGATGCGCGTGAGCACGATGGCATCCACCGGGCAGGCTTCCTCGCAGAAACCGCAGTAGATGCACTTGAACAGGTCGATGTCGTAGCGCGTGGTGCGGCGCGTGCCGTCGGGACTGACGTCGGAGTCGATGGTGATGCACACCGCCGGACACACTGCCTCGCATAGCTTGCAGGCAATGCAGCGCTCCTGGCCGTTGGCGTAGCGCCGCAGCGCGTGCAGGCCGCGGAAGCGCGGCGACTGCGGCGTTTTCTCTTCCGGGTAGTTGAGCGTGAACTTGCTGCTGAAGAAGGTGCGCGCGGTGACCGACATGCCCTTGAGGAGTTCCGGCAGCAGAAAGGTCTTGAAGGGATTGAGAGCCATGGCTTGATCCGTCAGTGATACCAGGAGCGCGACCACGGACCGATGTGGTAGATCGCGAGCAGCATCTCGACCCCGATCCACACCAGCGTGACCGGGATGAGTGCCTTCCAGCCGAGGCGCATGATCTGGTCGTAGCGGTAGCGCGGGAAGGTGGCGCGGAACCACAGGAACAGGAACACCAGCAGGAATACCTTGAGGAACATCCAGCCGAAACTCGGCTGGCCGAGGAAAGTCGTGCCCAACAGCGGATAGCCTTGGAACGGCCCCTGCCAGCCGCCGAAGAAGAACACCGCGGTGAGCGCCGAGATCAGGATCATGTTGGCGTATTCGGCCAGGAAGAACAGCGCGAAGGCGATGCCGGAGTACTCCACGTGGAAGCCGGCGACGATCTCCGACTCCCCTTCCGCGACATCGAACGGCGCGCGGTTGGTTTCCGCCACCCCGGAGATGAAATACACCATCAACAGCGGAAACAGCCACAGCCAGTTCCACGACAGCACGCCGCCGCCCTGAGTGCGCACGATGGTGCCGAGATTCATGCTGCCGGTCGCCATCAGCACGCCGACCAGCGCGAAGCCCATGGCGATCTCATACGCCACCATCTGCGCGGCCGAGCGCATGGCGCCGAGGAACGCGTACTTCGAATTGCTCGCCCAGCCGGCAATGATGACGCCGTACACCCCCATGGAGGTGAGCGACAGCAGGTACAGGAGCCCGGCATCCGCCTGCGACACCACCACGGTCGGCGACAGTGGGATCACCGCCCAGGCGGCGAACGCCGGTACCAGCGCGATCACCGGCGCGAGGCGGAACAGCAGCTTGTTGGCGCGTGCCGGGATCACGACCTCCTTCATCAGCAGCTTGAACACGTCGGCGAACGGTTGTCCGATTCCCGGCAGCAGACCGAATACGCGCACCCGGTTCGGCCCGCGTCGCAGCTGCATCCAGCCGATCACCTTGCGCTCCCATAGCGTGAGGAAGGCGACGCACAGAATCAGCACCACCGTGATCAGCAGCGTCCACACGGTCGAGCGACCGTACGCGGGAAGCGCCGCCCAGGTGTTTGCCAATCGTTCCAGCATTGCCACCGGCCCTAATAGGTGACGGCCGGCGCACGGCCTTCACGCGTGCGCTGCAGCGAGGGCGCGCGGCGCACCAGCGCGTCAGTCTGGTACATCGGCACGTCGACCACGGCGATGCCTTCCGGCTCAATGCCCGGCGCCGGGGCGCGCACGGCATGCCGTCCCTGGTAGCTGCCGCCCTGGAGGTCCGCACAGGCGCGCCGCACCTCTGCGAGGACCTCCTCGGAGGACTGGTAGTCGAAGCCGGGCAGATTGAGCAAATTGCCGAGCACCCGCAGCACCTTCCAGCCGGGACGCGCTTCGCCGACCGGGAGGGCGGCGCCGGGCTGACTCTGCCAGCGGCCCTCGCAGTTCACGTAGCTGCCGGAGCTCTCGGCGAACGTGCCCATCGGCAGCAGCAGGTGCGCGATGCTCTTGATCTGCGCGCTCGCGAACGGCGTGACCGCGACCACGAACTCAGCCTTGGCGAGCGTGCGCACACTCTCCGGGTCGAGCGTATCCAGCGTCGGCTCGATGCCGCCGACCAGCAGATAGGCCTTGAGCGGCGTCGCCAGCATCTCGCGCGCATTGCGTCCGGGCCGCGCCAGCGCCTTACCGCCGGCCTCGCGGTGTGGTATCGCGCCGGCAAGATAAGCGCCGGCGGCGTTGCTGCCTTCGCTGATGTATCCAAGGCTGGCGCCGCACAGCTCGGCCACTGCCGCCGCGAGTGCGCGCAAATCGGCAAACTGCGGATGACGGGCGGCGAGCGCGCCGAGCCACACGGCGCGCGGCTCACCGCTCAACAGCGCCTGTGCGAGCGCGCGGTGCGTGTCAGCCACCTGGGCATCCTTGACCACCGCAGCGAGTCCCTCGGGCACGCTCTTGCCGGTCGCCTGCGCGGCCGCCGCCAGCAGTGCCGCAAGGTCCGCCAGCTGCTCGGCCGGTGCGGAGGTCAGATAGGCGCGCACCGGGAACTGGTAGGCGAAACGTCCCGGGTTCAGCATCGCGATGGCGGCGCCGCGCTGCGCCGCCTTGCGCACCCGATGGGCCAGCATCGGCGCCTCGCGGCGCAGGTTGCAGCCGACGACCAGCAGCGCCTTGAGCGCATCGACCTCGGCGAGCGCCAGCCCGAGAGCGGGGTACGGCGGATCAGCGCTCTGGTCGCGGAAATCGCGCTGCCGCAGGCGATGATCGATGTTGTTGCAGTTCAGCCCGCGGGCGATGCGCCCGGCCAGATACATCTCCTCGATGCTCGCACTGGCACTGATGAGGACGCCCAGCTCGGCGGCATGATCGCGCAGTGCTTCGGCGCTGCGCATCAGGGCCGGCTCCCAGTCGCTGTCCTGCCAGTCGCTGCCGCGCCGCAGCTGCGGCCGTAGCAGCCGGTCGGCGCTGTAGACCCCCTCGTAGCTGAAGCGGTCGCGATCGGCGATCCAGGTCTCGTTGATGGCCTCGTTCTCGCGCGGCACAACGCGCATGAGGCGGCCACGCAGCACGTGACCAAAGAGGTTGCTGCCAACGGCATCGTGCGGAGAAATCAGCGGCACCGAGCCCATTTCCCAGGCGCGCGCGGTGAAGCGGTACGGCTTCGACACCAGCGCCCCGACCGGGCACAGATCGATCACGTTGCCCGAGAGCTCGTGGTTGACGGTGCTCTCTATATAGGTACGGATCTCCATATACTCGCCGCGGCCCACCGTGCCCAGCTCCTGGATACCGGCGATCTCCTCGGTGAAGCGCACACAGCGCGTGCACTGGATGCAGCGGGTCATGTCGGTCGCAATCAGTGGTCCGAGATTTTCATCAGCCACCGAGCGCTTGGCTTCGTTGTAGCGCGAGGCATCGCGGCCGAATCCGAGCGCCAGGTCCTGCAGCTCGCACTCGCCGCCCTGATCGCAGATCGGACAGTCGAGCGGATGGTTGATGAGAAGGAATTCCATCACCGCACGCTGCGCGCCAATGGCACGCGGCGACTTGGTGAACACCTTCATGCCTTCCGTCACCGGGGTTGCGCACGCCGGCAGGGGCTTGGGCGCCTTCTCCACCTCCACCAGACACATGCGGCAGTTGGCGGCCACCGTGAGCTTCTCGTGGTAGCAGAAGCGCGGGACGTAGACACCGCTGCGATCGGTGGCGCGAATGATCATCTCGCCCTTCTTCGCCTGCAGCGGGATGCCGTCGATTTCGATGTTGACCAGATCGTCCGCCATACAACTATTGCGTGCCGCGGCCGCCTCAGGCGGCCTGCGCTCCCTGAGCGTCGCTCACCAGACTGCGACCGCCGTGGTCGATCATGTATTCGAACTCGTGCCGGTAGTGCTTGAGGAAGCTCTGCACCGGCCAGGCCGAAGCATCGCCGAAGGCGCAGATGGTGTGGCCCTCGATACGGTTGGCGACGTCCAGCAGCAGTGCAAGCTCCTCGCGGCGCGCCTGGCCGGCGAGCATGCGCTTGAGCAAGCGGTTCATCCAGCCGGTACCTTCGCGGCACGGCGTACACTGGCCGCAGGACTCCGACATATAGAAGCGTGAGATGCGCTCCAGGGTGCGCACCATGCAGGTGGTTTCGTCCATCACGATCGCCGCACCGGTGCCGAGCGCCGAGCCGGCCGCTTTGACCGCGTCGTAATCCATGTTGGTCTTGAGCATGATCTCGCCGGGCACGACCGGCACCGAGACACCACCGGGGATGACCGCCTTCAGCTTGCGTCCGCCGCGTACCCCGCCGCACAGCGCCAGCAGGTCGGCGAAGGGAATGCCGAGCGGCAGCTCGATATTGCGCGGCTTCTGCACGTGGCCGGAGACCGAGTAGATGAGCGTGCCGGCGGAATTCGGCGGCCCGAGTGCGCTGAACCAGGCCGGACCCTTGCGCAGAATCGTCGGCACGGAGGCGAAGCTCAGCGTGTTGTTGATGGTGGTGGGCGCGCCGTAGACGCCGAAGTTGGCCGGGAACGGCGGCTTGAAGCGCGGCTTGCCCGGCTTGCCCTCGAGCGATTCGAGCAGTCCGGTCTCCTCGCCGCAGATGTAGGCGCCGGCGCCCACGAAGGTGTGCAGGTCGAAATCCACACCCGAGCCCAGGATGTTTTTGCCGAGCAGGCCGGCAGCGTACGCCTCGGCCAGCGCCGCCTCGAAACGCGGCACCGGCTCACCGAGGAACTCGCCGCGGATGTAGTTGTAGGCGACGGTGGAATTGGTGGCGTAGCCACCGATCGCCAGCCCCTCGATGAGCGCGTGCGGGTTGAAGCGCAGAATGTCGCGGTCGTGACAGGTGCCCGGCTCACTCTCGTCGGAGTTGCACACCAGGTACTTCTGCACCGGCGAATTGCGCGGCATGAAGCTCCACTTGGTGCCGGTCGGAAAGCCCGCCCCGCCGCGGCCGCGCAGCCCCGAAGCCTTCACCTGATCGATGATCTGCTCGCGCGGCGGCTTGTCTTTGATGATCCGCTCCCACACCTCGTAGCCGCCGATGCTGCGATAAGTGGCGAGCGTCCACGAGCGCTCGAGCTTGAGCGGCTCGAACACCGTGAGGTTCATCTTGTCAGCGTATTGCTGCTCGATGTCGCTCACTTGAGCTCATCCAGGATGGCGGCGAGCTTCTCCGGCGTGAGCTGCTCGTGAAACACGTGATCGACCATCATCATCGGTGCGCCGGTACAGGCGGCGAGACACTCCTCCTCGCGCTTCAAGAAAATGCGCCCGTCGGGCGTGCTCTCGTTCAGGCGGATGCCGAGTTTTTTCTCGGCGTACGTCACCAGCTCCTCGGCGCCGTTCAGCATGCAGGAGATGTTGGTGCAGATGCTGACGTGGTGGCGTCCGCACGGATGCGTCTCGAACATCGAGTAGAACTTGGCCACCTCGTAAACCTGAATGGGCGGCAGCTTCAGGTACTCGGCGACCGCATCCATCAGATCCGCGCTCAGATGCCCGTGGTTCTGTTCCTGCGCGGCGCGCAGCGCCGCGATGCAGGCGGAGCGCTGCCGCCCGGGCGGGAACTTGGCCACCCAGTGATCGATCTCGCGCGCGGTCTCCTCCGACAGCAGCTGCAGCTTACTCACCAGAGCGGTGCCACCGACGCCGACGTTGCTACGCTCGTTGCTCAACGGTCGATCTCCCCGAACACCACATCCTGCGAGCCGATCACCGCGACCACGTCCGCCAGCATGTGACCGCGCACCATCTCATCGAGCGCCGCCAGGTGCGCAAACCCCGGCGCACGGCACTTCAGCCGGTAAGGCTTGTTAGCGCCGTCCGAGACCAGATACACGCCGAACTCGCCCTTGGGCGCCTCCACGGCCGCGTAGGTTTCCCCCACCGGCACCTCGTAGCCCTCGCTGAAGAATTTGAAGTGGTGGATCAGCGACTCCATGTCCTCCTTCATATGCTCGCGCGACGGTGGCCGCACTTTGCGATCATCGACCATCACCTCGCCCGGGTGCGCCGCAAGCCAGTCGACGCACTGGCGCACGATGCGGTTCGCCTGGCGCATCTCCTCCACCCGCACCAGATAACGGTCGTAGCAGTCGCCGCGCACGCCCACCGGGATGTCGAAGTCCATGCGCTCGTACACCTCGTACGGTTGCTTCTTGCGCAGGTCCCAGGCGATTCCCGAGCCGCGCAACATCGGTCCCGAAAAACCGAGCTGCTGGGCGCGCTCCGGGCTCACCACGCCGATGTTGACGGTGCGCTGCTTCCAGATGCGGTTATCCGTCAGCAGCGTCTCATAGTCGTCCACGGCCGCCGGGAAACGCTCGGTGAAGTCTCTGATGTAATCGAGCATCGTGCCCGAGCGCGCTTCGTTCATGCGCGCGGCGTCCTTGGCCGAGCGCCACTTGGAAGCCTGGTACTTGGGCATGCTCTGCGGCAGGTCGCGATAAACGCCGCCCGGGCGGTAGTAGGTCGCGTGCATGCGCGTACCCGAAACCGCCTCGTAGACGTCCATCAGCTCCTCGCGCTCCTTGAAACACAGCAGGAACACCGTCATGGCGCCGATGTCGAGGCCGTGAGAGCCGAGCCACATGAGGTGGTTCAGTATGCGCGTGATCTCATCGAACATTACGCGGATGTACTGCGCGCGCTCCGGCGGTTCGATGCCGAGCAGGCGCTCGATCGCGAGTACA
>DATHMN010000153.1:0-20735 GCA_035487135.1 Steroidobacteraceae bacterium
GGAGCCGTCCCTCTCGTTTTTGGTTTGCCCCTCCACCAGGAGCTGATCAAAGGCTGAAGAAAGACGGAAAATGACAATCGGCGGGCACTTGGAGCGCCGTCGCCAAGATTCGAGACTCACGCAGCGGGGGTGTGCATCAGATCACCCCGGCGGCCGTGCAGCGGGAAGTCGTTTGAACGCCATCACCCCGATCGCGACAAAGAGCGCCAGCGTCAGCAGCTGGGCAACCAGAAACGGCGGCTCCTTTCCCGTGGGCGCCAATGCGTGCAGGAAGCCGATCTTCTGAAATGCCTGTACGACCCCCACAAAGGCGTTGAGGTACACGGCGACCACAATGGTCACGACGTAGACGCCGCGCCAGGCGCGCGCGAGATGGTAAACGTAGAGCGCGAGCGCTGCGATCAGGACAACCACAAGGTCAATCACGCCCACGATCCGCGCCGGGTCGGGCGTAGGCGTTCCAGGTGGACTGGCCAGCGGGAAGCCGGTGAGGTTGAGGAGCACAGTGCTCGAGATCAGCACCCATTCCCAGGTCGGTTGGCGTCGGCCGCCGCACAAGGCGATCAGCACAAACGCGCCGGCCAACAAGGCGATGAAGCAAAAGGCGACGTGCAATGTAAGCATCGGCTGTTCTCCTTAGTAGTTAGCCGTTCCCCGATTACTCCGACATGGACTATAGGCCCTGATCCAATCCGCCGCTGCGCCGAGCTAAAGTCCGGCGCTAAGTGCCACCCCGTTTCCGCCGCGCTAAATGACCTCGGCAACGCGCAGAGGTGCGTGACCTCTCCCGCCAGCCATCACCCTGAAGGGAGGTCACTCAGCCAAGGCCTAGATGCGCCGCAACATGCCCGGAGCTGTACTCCTGATTGAGTGTGCTGGCAAGTCAGAGCATGCTCCAACCGGAAGAGTTAGCCGGACTGACACAGAAGAAAACAACGAGGGGAGAATCCGATGCGTAAATCTGTTGCGATGGTTTTTTTGGCCGCGGCGCTTTTAAGTAGCGTAGCGATGGCCGCAGATCCCGTTGCCGGCACCTGGCAGCTGGACGTTCAGAAGTCGAAATTCAGCCCTGGACCTGCTCCGCAGAGCGGCACTCGCGTGTACTCGGAGTCCGCCGACGGTGTGACGCTTGATGCAAAGTCGATTGGCACAGACGGCAAGGAAACATCTCTGCATACGACTTACAAGGTGGGCAGCAATAACTCCATTACCGGCAACCCGGACGCAGACACTTTGGAAGCAAAGTCGGTCAACGCCCGGATATGGAACTTTAGGTTGATGAAAAATGGTAAGGCTGTGGGGACCGTGCATCGTGTTGTGTCAACGGACGGCAAGACGCTGACGGTTCACAATAAAGGCACGCACGTCGATGGCAAGGCTTACGACGACACGCTCGTGTTTATGCGTCAGTGAGTAAATAGGCGGGCGGCACTGCAGATTGTCGCCCGCCGGCTCACCGCATCGTCGCCCTGCGGGTGACCGACCGCGAGCGCTTCCTCACGTCGGACAGGCACTGGCCGCACTGGCTCAACACTCAGGTCGTCGAACACCCAGACTCGCGCTCCTCGGCCACCCCTCACTTGTTCGTCGGATACATCGTTCCATCACGGTGGCTGTACCCCCTGGCATCAGCAATCATGTCGATGTCAGGGTAGGTGCAACGATCTTGCCGGGCCGTTGTGCCAATTTCGAGTACTCGCGCCGGGCGGCCGGACTTGTTCACCAGATGATGCCCGTCCGGATCACCACTCCTGAACGCCGCGCAGTCCCCCGCGCGCAATATCTCTTCGCCTGCGTCCGTAATCAGCGTTAGCTCACCGTCGAGCACCCAGACGAATTCGTCCTCGTGGCTGTGCCAGTGGCGCTGGCTGGACCAAGACCCCGCTTCGATGACCGTCAGGTTCACACCAAATTGAGTCAGCCCCGCAGACCGTGCCAGCCGTTGGCAGGATTGACCCCTGCAAGGCTCGTCGAAGGGTCGGGGATAGGTACCGCCTGGCTCGGCAGTCACGAGAGAAAGATCGATCTTCTTCATAGCGTCGGACACCTAAGAATGAGAGCTGCAGTGATTTAAATCGCGGCGCCAGTCACCGTCATGCCCGGCCGGCAGAATTCATCGGTCACGTCGACATGCTGAGGCAGCTGCTGGTGACCGGGCATTTTCAGAAAGTCACGCGAAGTGGGCTCCGAGGACGACCACGTTTCCGTAGGCACGGGTGCCGCGCGGAACTATTGCACAACCGCAGACCGCTTATACATGCGTGGCCAGAACCGGCCACTGGATGGACGGCCGCCGGCGAGATTTCTACGATCCGCCCATGACGCCAGCCAGCAGTCAATGGCGATGCCGGATCTGCAACTTCGAGAGGTACCACCGCGTCAGCGTCTTGCGCAAGAACGGCACGCGCTATGAGACGAGCTTCCATGCGTGCTCGCAATGCTCTGTGATGTTTCTGAATCCGGCACAGTGGAACGCCAATGGCAGTGAGCATCCGAATGTCGAAGCGCCGCCGAGCGTCGTCACACCGATGCGCCGAAGACGGCGCTGACGGAACTCACCCTTTCGCGGACCTGGTCCCGGAAGTGCACAGCCTCGCCGTGCGCGAGCGAGCGCGCTGAGAGACGTGACATCGATAACACTCCCCGCGGGCTGCGCATTCGGGACGATCGTCATTGCACATAATGCCCAGCAGCACCCGGCTGCGATGCGTGTCGCGAATCGCGTGTGCTGACCCCAAACGCCAGCGCCGCCAGCGCCGTTTGCGACGGCTTACACGCCCGGGTGGCCCTCGCAGGTCTAGGTTAGCGGTGAGATAGCGACCGCGGAGTTCGCGCGATGGCCATGGCCAGGAATTTGAGAATCGTGGTACTGGGTGCCCTCGGCGTCGCCGCCATTGCCCGGGCCGACTCTATAGGAACTCTGGTGCACCTGGAGTCGCGGAAGTCGGCGACCGGGCATCGGGTCTGGACCTGTATTTACGCGGTCGGCAGTGATCGGGCCACGGTGACCCTGAACTACATTTGTCCGCAGACGATGCGGTTCGAGTAGCCGCGCCCGGGCTGAGCTCGCGAAGCAGACACCCTCTCAGTTGAAGGTCCTGCCGCGCAGATGTTGCGACCGCGGCCGCCGGGCCTCTTGACGCCCCCCGCCAGCACTCCAGGCGCACGGTCCCATTTGAGGTGAGCCCGGATCGGCCGCTGCGGGCGTGGGTTACGGTCGGAGCGCCGCTTCTCCCTGTCTCCGGCGAGAACCACCGGAGTCGGCACGACCGAGTTTTAAACCGGCGCGCACCCGTGCGCATCCAACTCCCCTGGATGCATTCACGGCTAAGACCTGCCGCGGACCGCGCGGTCCGCAGCCCTTGGCCATCGAATTGGGAGACCCAGCGTGCTCAGGCGGACGACGGGGCGATTCGTCGCTCGTGTGTTCCTCGGCTTGTGGATTTTGACGGCCGCAGCGCAGACGGTCGCTGCCACCCAGGGCGCCTGCGCCGCGATTGTTCCGGGCACGCCCGCATTGCCCGCGGCGCAGTTCGAGGAGGGCCCGACGATTGCGCAGCCGGATCTGCTCGCCGACTTCGACGCCTGGATGGGCGCCATACGCGCCTTCAACCCGGACCCATCCATCCGCTCAGACCTGCAGCAGGTGAGCGAGCAGGCGCACCGCATCCGCGCGCAGCTCCCCGGGCCTATGACGCGCCGCCAGGCCTGGCTGCACTTTGCTCAGCTCAATCCCTACCTGCGAGACGCTCACAGCGGCGTGCAGATGCCCGACTACCGCGGGGCGCTGGAGGCGCACCTGAAAGCCGGCGGCCACATCGTGCCGCTGGAGGTACGCTTCGCTGCAGATGGTTCGCTGCGCGTGTTCACCGTGGCCCCAGGCGCAGAGGCGATCAAGCCGGGCGACCGGCTCGCGTCGATCAACGGCCACAGCGCCGCAGAGATGGTCGCTACGATGCTGCCGCTGACCATCGGCGACACGCCGCGGGGTCAGCATGCCTGGCTCGAGCGTCGGTTCGCGATGCTCTACCGATATCTCTATGGCGACACCGGCCAGTACGACGTCGCCGTGCTATCCGCGGCCACCCGCTGTCCGCTGCAGATCCGGACTGCGGGCGGAACAACCCTGCCCGAAGAGCTGCAATCGCAGCCGAGCGCAGCCGAGGCGTTCGACTGGCGCATCCTCGCGGGCGACATCGGCTACCTGCGGGTGGACAGTTTCGCTGGCGAGCACAAGGAGGCTCTGGCCAAGTTGACTCAGGCCGCCTTCGCAGCCTTCAAAAAGCGTCAGGTGCGGGCACTCATCATCGATGTGCGCGAGAATGGCGGCGGCGACGATCCCCTCTGGCAGCAGGAACTGGTCGACCACTTCACCACACGGCCCTACGCCCAGCTGTCGCACTATGTGACCCGCATTACCAAAGAGCACGCCGATCCGGGCGATGTCATCGGTTCTCTGCAGAACGCGGATTACACCAAGCGCTTCAGGCCGCCCGCCGTCGACCCCGTCCGCTTCAACGGACCGGTCTATATCCTCGACGGGCCTTACAGCTATTCCGCGACGATCCAGTTCATCGTGGCCGCACAGGACTTCGGCCTCGCCGCGATCGCCGGAGAGGAGACTGCCGCTCTGTCCTGTCAGACCGGTCAAGTCAAGTTCATCGACCTTCCCAAAACCGGCCTTGCGGCAGCGGTGCCAGTAACCGCCTATACGCGCCCGTCCGGCCAGGGCTGCAAGCGCGGCGTGATCCCGGACGTTCCCCTCGTCATCAACGAGGTAGCGCCGGATGAAACCCTGCAGGCACTCGCGACCTGGATCCGCACTCACCGGTAGACCAGGGCCGGTGCGCGCCGCTGGCGGTTCAGAACACCCCGATCGTCGTGGTCGTGGCGTTGAAGATGCCGATGCAGCGACCGTCGTCGGTCGACACCAGCCAGTGGGCACCGACATGGCTCTGCTGCTTGACCTGGCCCCCGGGCGGCAGAGCCGCGTAGAGCGAGCGGCCGCCGCTGCGATCCAGCCAGTAGAACTTGAGCTGCTCGTCGCTGCGATTCACCACCGTCAGCTCCGCAGGCTCCGCGGTCGGCTCGGAGCGGAAATCGCTCTCGTGCCCACAGCGCTGCGCTTCGCTCAGCTCGGCACAGGGCGGCGTCCCGTTGCTGCCGGCGCCGCGAATGGCGCAGGCAAGACCGTAGGGAGACGGGACCGACTGCGCAGTCGCCACGCTCGCCACCACGTGACGTTTCGAATGCCGCCCCGGCGCGGTGTTGTCGGCCGGGGGAGCAGCTGGAGCAGCGACAGCGTTCGCAACGGCCGGCGTCCTCACAGAGCCCTTACCCCACAGCATGATGCCGCACACGACCAGGATCCCCGCGACGATGAGCGCGAAGATCATCCCGGCAACCGGCAGACGATCCGCGACCAGGGCCGCTCCGATAGGCCGCGCCGCAGCCGCCACGGTGGCATCCGTCGAGGCCGGTTCCGATAAATAGCTCTTCAGCCATTCGGCATCGGCGCTGCTCAGCAGGACCAGTCCGTCGGGGCGCTTCGTCTTGCCGACACGCTGATCGGGAGAGGCGGTCCAGATCGCGACCGAGGTGAGACCCAACATCATGAGCAGCGGGTCGCGCCGCGTCACGACGTCCTGGATGCGGTCGAAGCGGATCGTCGCTGAGTTCTGGAAGAAGACTCCGCTGCGGATATTGATGCTCTTGTCCGTGAGCACGAACGTCGATGAAGTGAACTTGACCGCCGCGCCCACCAGCAGCACGGCGCCATATAGGTAGAGGAAGGCTGCGACCCGGTTACCGGAAAACTTGCCGCACAGCGCGCCGCTGCAGCTTCCCGGCGAGTCCGCGGCGAACCGGAACACGCTGGCGATGAGGCCGAGCAACAACACGACCACCAGGGCGCGCAGCAGCATGTACCAGAGCGCGTTCGGAGCAAAGGGCCGTGGCGTGTTAAGCGGAATCATGGTTCAACGCACCATCGTGAGACTCGCGGCCGCGATCAACTGCCAGGATAATCCTCGCCGCGGGCGTCGCTGGCGCATCAGAGGCTACCCGGGTGATCCCCGCCGTGTCTGCTGTCACAGTTTGGCAGAGATCCGCCGGGCGCGGCAGTGCGCAACTGCCGCAGGTGCGATGGCGCGCACTCGTTGATGCGGCCGCTGCCAACAGCGGCCGCCGCATTCGCCCCCCCGATCAGCGCGCGGGATGGGCCTGGAGGGTCAGCGAGCGCGCGCGCCTCAGATCGCCGTCCAGACGAACACAAACAGCGTGTTGTTGTCCGCGGCCGAATGTCCGAAGCCGTCGTAGTTGGCGTCGCCGCCGTTGAAACGCAGGTAACCGGTGTACTGGACGCCCACGCGCACGTTGAGAAACGGTTTGGCGAGCGAGTCGAACTTGCCGAAGGGGATGCATTCGAGTTGCAGCACGTAACCACGGCTGTCCGGGCTGCCGTTGGCGCTGCCAAACCAGGGGCCGGGAGCGTACAGCGCGGCGTTGCTGTTGCCGACGGTGTCGAAATACGCGGCGGTCAGCGAATAGGTCTGGCGGTAGGCGTACTGCGCGTTGATGTTGAATGTGTTGAGGTGGTTGGCGATGGTGCTGGAGCCGCCCTGCGCCGTCGTGCCGAACAGGCGTTGTCGCTCCTGGATGTAACTCACGTTGGCATTGAAGGTGTGCGCGCCGCCGTCGGCGAACTGATACGTGGCATCCAGCCCCAGGTCGGTGTAATTGTCGGTGCCCGGTTCCTGCGGTGACTGCGCGTGGGGCGCAAAACCAATGACGCCCAGGGAAACGTAGTGTGAGCCCTTGCCCTGCTGCAGTGCCGCGCGCCAGTACGGTGCCGTGCCGTCGATGCCGTGCTCCTCCGCCGGACTCGGCACGCCGAGATCGTCCTGCAGCCGGTCGGAGAGCTTGCGGTAGCCGCCGGCCTCCAGATACAGCAGGTTGTCGATCATGGTGTAAGCAGTGGCCCCCAGGGTCTGCGTGGCAAACGCGCCCTGGATCTGCAGAAATGGCGCCGGTTCATTGGCGAGCCGCGTCGCGGGAAACGGGAACGCCCAGGCATAGGTCGAATTCCACGGATCCTGCACGGTCGGGAAATTGTTGAGCGTGACGCCGAACAGCGTCGTGGTGCTGCCCCAGGTGAAGTCGCGCGCGTAGCGCGCATCCAGCACGCCCCAGGAGGTATGGCGCGCGATGCCGTCGTAACTGACCTGCGCGAACGCGCCCAGGTGGTCGGCAATCCGACCAGCGAAATAACCGTCGATGTCATCGAGCGCGAAGTTGTCGTTGGTGGAGTAATGCGGCACCGCGGGCTGCGCCTGCGAGGTGTGCGTCAACGAGGCGATGAGATCGGCCGACAGCGGTATTGTGCTGCGGGTGCCCAGAGCGTAGGCGTGCAGCTTGAAATTGCGCCCGTAGGGCGTGAGCGCCGGTCCGAACGCCAGCGTGTGACACACGGCACAGGGCACACCGGTCTCGCGGGCGAACGCCGGTACCGACCAGGCCGGCGCACTCGGCAGCAGCGCGACCACGGCTGCCGCCCAGATGCACACACCTCTGCGTTTCAATTCCTGCCATACCCGCATGCCCGCCCTCCCTGCGATGAATCGTCCGGCGTAGGTGGTCGGGGACGCGGTGTGGGTTCACGCGGCGAAGCCCGAGCTCACGGGATCAGGTTCCCGTCGGCGTGCGGCGTTCATGCCACTGTAAGAAAGATGCACTACGGTGCGCTCTGCTGCGCAAAGCAGTCTGCAGCGCAACAAACCTGGGGGAGAGATCGTCCATGAAAACAAACCTGAAGACGTGCGCGCGGGTTGCAGCGCTCAGCTGGCTGGCCGCCGCCGGCGGCGCCGCTGCCGCTGAGGTGAAGCACGTGCTGCTGCTCAGCATCGATGGCATGCATGCGGTCGATCTCTACAACTGCACGCATGGGATCGCCGGCGCCAATTCGGGCGCAGGGTACTGCCCGAACCTGGCCGCGCTCACGCAGCGCGCACTCAACTACGTGAACACGTCCTCATCGAAGCCCTCGGACTCCTTCCCCGGGCTCGCAGCGCTGGTGACCGGCGGCACGCCCCAGTCGACCGGCCTCTACTATGACGTCGCCTACGATCGCTCGCTCGCGGCACCCGCCATCACCACCGGCACCGGGCTCGCCGGCGGATCCTGCACTCCCTACGGCATCCCGACCGGGACGACCACCGACTACGATCAGGGAATCGACCTGGATGACACTCAGTTGAATGGCGGCGCGCCCGGTGCTGCCGCCACCGAGGGCGGCATTGCCTCGATCGATCCGCGCAAACTGGTGCGCGATCCGGCCAAGGGCTGCGCGCCGGTGTATCCGTGGAATTTCGTGCGCACCAACACGATCTTCAGTGTGGTGCACGCTGCCGGGGGTTACACCGCCTGGATCGACAAGCATCCGTCCTACTCGATGGCGGCCGGACCCGGCGGCCGCGGTCTGGACGACTTCTATTCGCCCGAGGTGAGCTCGAACGCGATTCCCCTCCCCGGCATCCGCACGGCAACAGGCATCCCGTGCGACAAGGTGCGCGATGAGGCCAACGCGCCGCAGGCCTGGAACGCGAGCTTCGCCAACATCCAGTGCTACGACGCCCTCAAGGTGCACGCGCTGCTGAATGAGATCGCCGGCAAAACGCATAGCGGCACACCGGCCGCCATCCCCGCCCTCTTCGGCATGAACTTCCAGTCCGTTTATATCGGGCAGAGCGTGGTGGAGCCGGGCGTGGGCGGCGGCGGTTACCAGAACGCGGCGGCGCTGCCGACTGGACGCCTGCTGAACGAGATCGAGTTCGTGGACGCCTCCGTCGGCGAGATCGTCGCTGCGCTGCAGCGCGCCGGTCTCTATGAGACCACGCTGCTCATCATCACCGCCAAGCACGGCGACTCGCCCATTGACCCGACCCGTTACGTCGCCGACGGCAGCAACACGCCGGCCACACTGCTCGGTTCGGCGATCCCGTTCTCGGAGTCACCGCTGAACACCAGCGGCATCGGCGCGACCGAGGACGACGTGTCGGTGCTGTGGCTCAAGCAGGGCGCGAGCGTGCACGACGCCGTGCAACTGCTCGAGAGCAACGCCGCGGCCATCGGCATGGGCGAGATCTTCTACGGCCCCTCGCTGGCGGTGAATTACGCGCTCGGCGGCTGGGATCCGGGCGAGGATCCGCGTGCGCCCGACATCATCGTCACCCCCAACATCGGTGTGACCTATTCCGGCAGCACGACCATGATCGGTGATCACGGTGGCTTCGGGCACGATGACACCAATGTCCTGCTGCTGGTGGCCAATCCGCGCTTTGCGGCGCACACCATTTCCAACACCACGACCACCGCGCAGGTCGCGCCCACCATCGTGCAGGCGCTGGGTCTCAATCCGACGGCGCTCGATGCGGTGCGGCTCGAGGGCACGGCCGCGCTGACGGAGGTCGCAGCGGAGCTGTCCCGCTAGGCGCACCCGCGCCGTCGCCCTGCGGCCCGGCGCGCACGTCTGCACGCTCTCCCGGGACTGCCCTGACCCACCCCTCAAGGCAGTCCCGGCGGCGGCTCTAGAAGAACAGGATCCAGGCATAGAGCAGCGCGTATTCAACGCCGTCGCTGACGTTGTGACCTACGATCGGTGCGACCACGCTGCCGGACTTCTCCAGCCAGTACGCATACAGCACGCCGAGCAGGAATGCGTAGATCTGCTGACCGAGGGCGATCGGCCAGGCGCGCAGGTTGAAGTTGGTGGCATGCAGCAGCGCAAAGATGAGCGCCACGATGACGCCAGCCCAGTTCATCTCAAAGCGCCCGAGCCGCAGCCGCCCCGGCATGGTGGTCGCCAGATACGTCACCAGCAGCGCCCGAAAAGGCACCTCCTCGGTCGGGCCGACGTACACGCTCTCGAAGAACAGCCAGCCGGTGACGTGCGCGCGCGTGAGCGGGTAGCCCGGATCGGGTTTGACGTGCGTCAGCAGCTGCGGAGCGTAGTCCACCAGCAGCATCAGCACCCCAAACAAGGCACCGCCGAGGATCGCCGGCAGGATGTAGGTCTTGCCCCGCGGCCAGTGCAGGCCGTAGTCGGCCGGCACTAGACGCTTCAGCAGCGCGATCGCCAGGAGCGCCAGCAGCAACTGCATGGCGTGCTGCATGTACAGCCAGTTCAGAATCGGTCCGTGTGGGGAGGGGGTGCCGAACGCGCGGCTGGAGAGCACGGCGAGGTAGGCCGCAAGATACGGCAGCCCGAGGCCGAGGGCTGCGACCACGATCAGTGGGCCGATCTTCAGGCGCAGGCCCGGCGCAGCGGTGTTGGCGGCGGTCACCCGAGCTAAGTTCTCAGTCGCGCGCGCCTGCGGTCTTGAACTTATTTGACCGGCGCCAGTGGCCCGGGCAACGGCCGGTGAGGGCGCCGAGGGCACGCGTCATGTGCGCCTGATCGGCGAAGCCGGCCTCCGCCGCGATGCGCGCCAGCGGCACCGCGCTGTGCCGCACCAGTGCCAGCGCGCGCTGCACGCGCGCTTCGGCGCGGAATTGCGCCGGCCCGATGGCGAACACCTTGCGAAAGCCGCGCGACAGCGTCGCGGCCGCCAGTCCATGGCGCTGTGCCCACTCGCTCAGGCGCAGCTGGGGTTCACGGCGCAGTTCCTGCGCCAGCAGATCCGGCCAGTCCGCGCCCGCAGCCGGTAGCGCCCGCAACTGCTGCATGAGTGCCCCGCTCGCCGCCACCGGATCACGCTCGGCGAGGCGTGCGATCGTGTCCGGATCGGCGACGCAGCCGTAGGCGAGCGGCGGGTCGGCCGGCAGCAGCAGGTTCAGGATGCGCGCGCCGGCGGCAGTGAAGCGGTCGAGATGCGCATCGAAACAGCGATGCAGCAGCACCTCGCCGGCGCGCACCCGGTAGCGGCCCTGGCTGCCGCTCTCCTCGTAGCCGCCCTGGAGAATCAGCGCTGCGTAGGCGTGCTCATGACGATGGCGCGCGATCTGCACGCGGCCCGCATGCACCTCGAGCCCGGCGCTGGTGAGCGCAAAGGCACTCACCCGCTGCGCCCGCACGCTTGCTCAGGCGCTCGCATCCAGCAGCGCCACGACGTCCTTCCACGGGGTGGGGCTTTCGTGCATCGCATAAACGGTATCGACCGCCAGATGTTCGCGCTCCACGGCCTGGCGGACTTCGTGCATGAGCTGCGGATCATACAGCGTGTGGTCCGCGTTCAGGACCAGGGTGTCGCTCGCATATAGCAGCCGGTGCTCTGGAAAGTAGACCAGGTACTGGCGCTCGGTCGCAGCGCCGCGCAGCGGATAGAGCTCCATGCGGTTGGACCCCGAACCCACCACCTGTTTGCCCGCGACGATGTTCCAGCGGGGCTTGCGCGGGGTGCTCTGCAGGGGATCAGGGTGGAGCGTGTGCGGCGCGGCCAGCAGGCGCCGCAGCAGCGGCACGTTCATATCGAGTGCATAGACCGGCAGTCCCTCGGCCACCGCGGCGCGCACGCCGCCGACGTGCGGCCAGGAATCGGAGGTGGTGAGCACCGCGGTGACCTTCTCACCCGGGTACTTGCGCGCCGCCTCCGCGAAGATACCGCGCGCGAAGGTCGCGGAGATCGGCGTCTCGAGAATCACGACGCCATTTCCCTGGTGCACGATGGTGGTGTTCCACGAACCGCTGTAGAGATCGACCCCGGGCGCGAGCTGTGTGGCGTGCGCGCTATTGAACGGCTTCTCCCAGCCCTTGCCTGCGGCGCTCTGCTGCACCACCTTGGGATCGGCCCCGAAGTCCTTGTCGTCGATGACGACGTTGAACTGCACATCGAGCGCCTGCTGCGAGCTCCACAGCGCACCGTTGCGCTCGATGACCACATTGGTCGGATAGCTGATGCCCTGCAGGTATTTCCAATTGTCCCAGTAGACGCGCTGTTGCACGTCGCCCCAGTGGTACCAGAAGTCGCGAAATTGCTGTGTGCTCTCGAGCGCGTCCGGCAGGTGGTTGTAGCCATTGAGCAGCACGCGCACCGGCACGTGCTCCCAGCTGAAGGCAACCACGGCGTGCGCGCTGGCGCGCAACATCGCGGCCGGCTCGTAGTGCAGGTCAGAAGCCTTGAGTGCGCTGGACAACAGCCGCAGCGGGCCGAGCGCGAAAATCTCGCGCGCGCTGTCGAGGTCGGCCAGCGAACAGGGCGTGTCGCCATGCGCGCCGTGATAAGCGCCGCCCGCGGGCAGCGTGATCAGTGTGTTGTCGGAGTCCGCCTGCTGCAGATCCGACTCCGGCCACACGAGGTGCGCCTCGGTGCGCGTGCGCCCGCCGGCCAGATCGATGGTGGTCTTGTCGCGCTCGTACGAGGTGATGAACGGCGCCTGCCGGTAGGACTGCTCCATGAGCGCGCTGTGCGCGATCACATCGAGGCGCACGCTGTGAATGGCCGCCACACGCTCCTGACCACCGATAGCCGCGAGCGCCTGGGCGACGCACTCACGCGGCGACAGTTCCGCACAGCCGGGCTGTTCGGCGCGTGCCGCGTGCGCAGCGCACGACAGCAACAGCGCGCCGAGCGCGGCGCAGGTTCGTAGACACATGGACATGCGGGAACGCTCCGTGTTGTTTTCGCGGAGACTACCCGAGCGGACGCGCGCGGCAATGCGATTCAAGACAGCGCGCCGTGCGGCTGCGGCGAAGCGTTATCTCTTTAAGCAAGCCGCGGCGGGCTTGCCGATGGGGCGGAGGAAATCGTGAACGGCGCGACTGCGCGCGGTGCGTGTCCCGAGGCCGAGACGCTGCCCGGCGCGCGCGCGCCGGGCAGGCCCGAAAAAGGCGGTTACTTTTTGCCGCGGCGGCCGCGAACGATCGCGATGGTTCCGGCGAGCAATGCCAGCCCACCCATGGCGGAACCCGGATCAATCTCAGGAGCCGACGTGCACTGACGACCGAAGCAGTGGTTGCTCGGCGGCGGTGGCGGCAGGAAGGGCAGCTGGATCGGCGGCCGGGCCAGTGCGGCGGAGCCACCCACAGTGGCGGCGAGCGCAATCAGAATCATCTTGGCTTTGCTGGTCTTCATCTGGTTCGACCTATAGTTATTAGCCACGAAAACGGCGTGGCCCGAATGCGCTGCAACAATAGCACGCCGATGCCTCCGCGAGAGGGTTTCCTGCGACAAAATAGCCTGATATGTCAAGGAAATTCCTGCTCTGTGCGTTGCTTCACACTTTCAGCCGCAGCTCATCCAGAGGACTGCGTCATGCCCCCACCACAGAGACGGAAATGAGGGCATTGACCACGACATGGGCCAAAACCGCCTCACCGAGCCGCTCGGTGCGCACGAAAACCAGCCCGAACACGAGGGCCGCCAAAAGGCCGGGAAGCCACTGAGGGCCCTGCAGGAGCCCTGCAACGAGCGAACTCACCAGCCATGGCCACAGACCCGCCTGAGTGGGCCGCAGCAGCTCAAATTCGACGGCCCGTAGACGACGCAGCAGGAAGCCGCGCAGCGCCAGCTCCTGTGCCACGGGGACGGCGAGGACGCCCAGCGCTGCCCAGGCGATCAGGTGAAGGCCCATTCCCTGCCTGGGCAACGGACCCAACGCTCCGGGCACAGCCGTGGCCTGCCCCAGGATTTTGCTCGCAACTTCAAAGAGCGCGAACGCCACCAGACCTGCGAGCGCACCGCGCCAGCTGCAGCGCCAGGCGAGACCGCGCAGTCGCGGCCCGGAGTAGCAGAACGCGGCGGCAAACGCGATCACGCTCGGCCAGTAGAAGGTCTCAAGGCCGTTGGAGGCTGCCCGGCTCAGCATGCCCGCGAGCAGCAGCGCCAGATAGGGCAATAGATACACTGCGGTCGGATTCTCGGCGGCAGCGCCGGTACCTGCCGCGCGGGTCAGCCACTTGCTGCGCAGGCTCACCAGCGCGACGCCCGCTGCCGCCGCGTTGAAGGCGATCCAGCCTGCCTGGGAGTGAAAGCCGTAGATGGCGACGTCCGGGTGCCCGCGGTCGCCGATCAATACCAACGCGGCGATCCGTAAAACGTTCAAAGCAAAGCTCAGCAACAGGCCGGCGGGAATGAGCAGCAGCGCGCGCGGAAAGCGGTACTCCTGGCGGAACAGCAGCAGCAGCGCCACGCAGAACGCCAGCATCAGGCCCAGACCCTCGAGCCCGGAGCACACCGGATCGATTGAGACTGCGAAGCGTCCGGTGTCGATCACCCGATACACCGGATCCAGCTGCAGGTCGGGGATGAACCAGCGCAGCAGGCGATAAACCACCTGGAAGGTCAGATTCGCCGTCGGCAACCACAGCCGCTGACTCCAGCCCATCGCGACCACCGAACCGGCCGCCGCGAGCGCCGCATATCCCCACAGAGCGCCCAGTGCCAGCGCGCCGCGCCGCCAGTAGGTCCAGGGTGCGAGCGCTGCGAACAGCGCCAGCGTGGCAAGGGCCGCGAGCAGCACCCAGAGCACGACGACGGCGGCGAGCGGCAGCGCGCTCTCACGCCCGTACAGGGACATCGACAGCGGCACCAGTGGCAGCAGCAGTGCGAAATGCAGCGCCAGCCAGCGCAGCCGCACGGGCGCCGCGCGTGCGGCCTGATCCGCGGCCGCAAGTGCACTGCCGGCGCGCAGGTAGCCGAACAGCAGCGTCGCAATGACGAACGAGACGGCGAAGCGAAACCCCCAGTGCTGCGCGCCGCGCAGCAGGGCGCCGAGCCCTTGCGCCTGCTGGGCCGCATCGAAATCGACGAACAGGTTGAGGACCGCCTTTTCCAGCAGCAGGAGTGCGGCGATCAGCGTCAGCCGCAGATACAGCCTCATGGGCACCGCCAACGAAGCCGCACAGCGGCAGCGTGCGGCAGCAACTGAAACGCCATCGATGCTATCCCCTCAGACTTCAGCGCCGCGTCGCGGGCGCGACGCGCGCGCCGCATATACTTACATGGATGGCTCCCACCGGCTGAGCCGCCTGGACACGGACGAACTTGGACCGGAACGCCAGCAATCCCAGCGCACAGCGGCCCGCGGAGCAGCCGGTACCGGGCGCCCTGCTCCCCTGGCTGATCGCCGTGGCGTTCTTCATGCAGTCGCTCGATACCACCATTCTCAACACCGCGGTGCCCAGTATTGCGCGCGCGCTCGACGTGGCGCCGCTCAGCATGAAGTCGGTGCTCTCGAGCTACACGTTGAGTCTGGCGGTGTTCATTCCCATCAGCGGCTGGATGGCGAACCGCTTCGGCACGCGGCGCGTGTTCGCCGGCGCCATCGGGGTGTTTGCATTCGGCTCGCTGCTGTGCGGGCTGGCGCGCAACATTCACTTGCTGGTCGCCTTCCGCATACTGCAGGGCTTCGGCGGCGCCATGATGGTGCCGGTCGGCCGCCTCACGCTGGTGCGCGCGTTCGCCAAATCAGAGCTGATCCGTGCCATGAGCTTCGTGGCCATCCCCGGATTGATCGGGCCGATGCTCGGCCCGATCGCCGGCGGCCTCATCACCGGCTACCTGCACTGGAGCGTCATCTTCTTTATCAACGTGCCGATCGGGCTCGCCGGGCTGTACCTCGTGTACCGCTATCTGCCGGATTTCCGCGACCCCGATTCGCCGCCACTCGATGTGGCCGGCCTGTTGCTGTTCAGCTCCGGAATCGCACTGCTGTCGTACGTGCTCGAAGTGTTCGGCGAGCACCGCCTGGGTATCCCCGCGATTGCCGCATTGCTGGCACTGTCCGCTCTGCTGCTCACCGGCTACGGACTGCGCGCGGCGCGCGTCGCCCATCCGCTGCTGTTGTTGTCGCTGTTCGGCGTGCGTACCTTCCGCGCCGCGGTCTCCGGCAGCTTCTTCACCCGCATTGCCATCGGCGGCATCCCCTTTCTGTTTCCACTGCTCTATCAGGTGGGGCTCGGCTACTCGCCCATTCAGTCGGGCCTGCTGATGATGCCGCAGGCCATCGCCGCCATGAGCCTGAAGATGACCATGCCGGCGATCCTCGCGCGCTTCGGCTACCGCGGCGTGCTGGTGGCCAATACCGCGATGCTGGGTGTGCTCATTATGCTGTTCGCGACCATCGGCGCGCGCACGCCGGTGTGGCTGATCGTGCTGCAGGCCCTGGCCTACGGGTTCTTCCAGTCACTGCAGTTCACCAGCATGAACACACTGGTGTACGCCGATGTCAGCGGCGCGGACGCCGGTAGCGCCAGCACCATCGCGAGCACCGCGCAGCAATTGTCCATGAGCTTTGGCGTTGCCGTTGCATCGCTGGTGGCAGCGGTGTTCGTGCCGGACCGTTTCCACACCACGGCGGCCGAGATGATCGGCGGTGTGCACGAGGCTTTTCTGGTGCTCGGGGTCGTGACCATCCTCTCGACCGTGGTGTTCGCCGGGCTGCGCAGCACCGATGGCAGCGCCGTCAGCCGCCACCGTACGGAAGTGACCGCAGGCTGAGCGTCGCGGCAGCGCACTGTGGCCGCGACGGCGTATAATCGCCGGCGTCGCTTGTCCTGCCTGCCACTTCGGGAACAACAACCATGACAACTCAGGCCGATGAGATTCAACAGGTCCGTGAGCGCGTCTCGGGTGCGGTGAGCCGCCACTGGAAGATGTTTCTGTTCGAGGGCATCGTGCTGCTCATCCTCGGCACGCTCGCAGTCCTCGCCCCGGTGATCGCATCGGTCGCCGCAACCGTGTTCTTCGGCTGGCTGCTGTTGGTGAGTGGCGTGGTCGGCCTGATCGCGACGCTGCGCGCGCGCGGGGCCCCGGGTTTCGGCTGGTCGCTGGTCTCGGCGCTGCTCGGCATCATCGCCGGCGGCCTGCTGCTGTTCTACCCGTTGCAGGGGACTCTTTCACTGACCGCGGTCCTGATCGCCTTCCTGGTCGTCGAGGGCGTGGTGTCGATCATGTACGCGCTCGAGCATCGCAGCGCGCTCTCCGGACGCTGGGGCTGGATGCTGGCCAGCGGCATTCTCGACGTCGCGCTCGGTATCTTCCTGTTCCTCGGGTTGCCGGGTACGGCACTGTGGGCGCTGGGGCTGCTCATCGGCATCAACATGCTGTTCGGCGGCTGGGCGCTGGTCTTCATGGCACTGCACGCCCGCCCCAAGACGAACACGGTCGCGGCCGCACCCGCCTGACGCGCAGGCTTCTGACCGCGTGCAGCTCGCCATCGAGGTGATCGGCTGGGTCGGCGCAGCGCTGATCCTGGGCGCCTACGCTTTGCTCTCGAGTAACCGCCTCAGCTCCGACTCCCTGACGTACCACCTCATGAACATGCTGGGCGCAGCCGGTTTCGTGATAAACAGCGGCTGGAATGGTGCCCTGCCGTCTGCGGCCATGAACCTCATCTGGATCGGCATCGGCGTCTACGCGCTGCGGCAGCGGCGCCGCGTGCGCCCCAACCCCGGTTGAGGCGCACGCTCGTTCTGTGCAGCCGGCGTCGTGAGATCCCACGGCCCGCTCGTGACAGGCCGTGACAACGGCTGAGCTAATATCGGGCTATGGCGTCTCGCCCACGGCTGCACGCCCTTGCGCTGATCGTTCTCGGGTGTGCAGTGGCGCGCTCCTGGGCCGCCTGTCAGCTGCAACAGTTTGCCGAGTTTCCGGTCACCATGAGCGGGCTGCGCCCCATCATCCACGCCGGAGTCAATGGCGCAGACGCATGGTTCATCGCCGATAGCGGCGCCTTGTACAGCATGCTGACCCCGGCAGCCGCCGCGCAGTTCAACCTGCATCTCAAATCCCTTCCATTCGGCTTTACGGTCGGCGGCGTCGGCGGCACCACGCAGACCTCCGTTGCCCGCGTCAACACCCTGACCTTAGTGAACGTGCAGTTGCATAACGTCGACTTTCTGGTCGGCGGCAACGATCTCGGCGGTGGCGTGGCCGGACTCGTCGGCCAGAACATCTTCCGTGCGGGCGACGTCGAATACGACCTCGCCAACGGTTTCATCCGCCTCATGCGCGCCAAGGATTGCGGTGACACGCCGCTCGCGTACTGGGCAAAAGGGCAGCCGGTCAACGTCCTTCCAATCGAGCAGGCGACTGCGCTCGTATCGCACACCCGTGGCGTCGCCTACCTGAATGGCGTCGCGATCCGCGCCATCTTCGACACCGGCGCCGCGACCTCCCTCGTGACACTGGAGGCCGCCAGGCGCGCCGGGGTCACACCGGAGAGCTCCGGCGCCGTTGCCACGGGCACCTCCGCAGGTATCGGGCACGATCTGGTGCGCAGTTGGGTCGCGCCCTTCGCCAGCATCAAGATCGGCGCCGAGGAAGTGCGCAACACCCGTCTCTATATCAGTACCAGCCTGATGCCGGACGTCGATATGTTGATCGGCGCTGATTTCTTTCTGTCGCATCGCGTCTACGTCGCGATCAGTCAGGGCAAGCTCTATTTCACTTACAACGGCGGCCCGGTTTTCGCACTGCCACCCGCTCCGGTTGCGGCACCGAGCCCCGCCACGGCCGTGGCCGGCGCCGCACCCGCTGAGACCGGCACTGCACCAGCGCACGATGCGGACGCTGCCCCGTCCCCCGCGGCCGCCGCCGAACCCGCCGAGCAGCCGGCCGATGCTGCAGGCTTCAGTCGACGGGGAGCCGCCTTTGCCGCGCGCCACGATTACGCGCGCGCCATTGCCGATTTCAACCGCGCCTGCGAACTCGCCCCGAGCGAGCCCAGCTACTTCATGCAGCGCGGTATGGCAAATTGGGCCAGCCGGGAGACCGCGCTGGCTTTGGCAGACTTCGATCAGGCGCTGAAGCTGAAACCCGATGAGGTGTCGACGCTCATCGCGCGCGCCACCTTGCAGGAGCAACAGCACAACAGCGCTGCGGCGGTAGCGGATCTCGATGCCGCCGCGCGCGCGGTCCCCAGGGGCAGTGCGTACAGCCTCAATCTGGGTGACCTTTACCTGCAGGCAGAGCAGTTTCCGGCGGCGATCGCCCAATACGGCGACTGGATCGAAGTTCACTCGCACGATGACGTGCAGAAGGTGCGCGCCCTCAATATGCGCTGCTGGACCCGTGCGCTCTGGGGACAGGAGCTCAATCAGGCACTGCTGGATTGCGAGGCCGCCCTGAAACTCAAACCGGAGGCGACGGCGGTCCTCGCCAGCCGCGCCATGGTGTATCTGCGCCAGCGTGAATACGACCGGGCCATCGCCGACTACGATCGCGTGCTGACTGAGCACCCGAAGAATGCCTGGGCTCGTTACGGTCGGGGTGTCGCAAAACTGCGAAAGGGGCTCAGCGCCGACGGCCAGGCAGACATCGCCGCGGCTACGGCCGACTGGCCGGAGGTTGCCAGCCACGCGGCGCAGCGTGGAATCGCGCCGTGAGGGCGCGCGGCGCAAACACCGGCGCCGGGCGGCCAATTCTTTGAAAACTGCGCAATCAGTCACGACTGTGACGAACGGTGGCGGTGCGCGGCCCTCTAATATCGCTTACGTCGGCCGCAGGCATGAGTTTCGGGGGACTAAATGGAGCGGATGAACTTCGTCGGTTCCGGCAGGGCCGCACTGGCTGCCCTTGCCCTGCTCGCCCTGCCGGCTGCCATCGGCGCCGCGGCGATCACTCCTCCGCACACTGCCCTAGCGGTGAGTGGGCACCCGCTCATGGCATTCGGCGGCCGCAGCGCGGCCCAGGCCAACAGTCCCACGGCGCGCAAGCTCGACCCGACGCTCGCCGACCTGGTGCGCCACGCCGGCAGCGTGCGGACGCAGCACGCACTCGAGGACCTGCATGCGCTCAGTCCCGCGGCACGCTTCGCTGCCGGCGGTGTCACCGCCGAGCCGCTGATTTCGATCGACGCCGTCACTCGCGGTGATCCGCGCAAACTGCAAACCGCCCTCGTGGCTCTGGGACTGCAGCACCCGGCTGTCTATGCCAACGATGTGGGCGGCTGGTTGCCAGTCAGCCAGATCAGCGCAGCCGCAGCGCGCGCCGAGGTCACCTCGATCCGTGCTGCGCTCGCGCGCACCCGCGCCAGCGCGCCGCTGGCGACCCAGGGTGACTTCGCACAGGCGAGCTACGCGCTGCGCGCTGCCTTTCCGAGCCTGACCGGCACTGGCGTCACAGTCGGAGTGCTGTCCGACAGTTTCGACTGCTATGCGACCTACGAGAACCCGAGTTACGGCGTGCCGGTCAGCGGCAACCAGGGTTACGCGAACGGCTTTCCTAACGACAATGCGTCCTACGATGAAGCCCAGGGTTATCTGCCCGCGAGCGTCAACGTGTTGGAGGACGCCACCTGTCTGGACTACGGGGCGCCCGAGCAGACACCGTTCGGCGATGAGGGCCGTGCGATGCTGCAGGTGGTGCACGTGGTCGCCCCGCAGGCAGCGCTCGCCTTCTACACGGCCGCGAACAGCGAAGCGGACTTCGCGACCGGCATCAGCAAGCTTGCCGCCGCCGGTGCCAAGGTAATCGCGGACGATGTAGGTTACTTTGATGAGCCGTTTTTCCAGGACGGCATCGTTGCGCAGGCGATCGATTCGGTGGCGGCCAACGGCGTCGCCTACTTCTCGGCAGCCGGTAACAATTCGACTGAGTCCTACGAGACCACTGCGCCGAGCTTCGGTGTGCAGTCTGACAGCACGCCCAACAACGGCGAGATGCTGCTCACCTACGGCGGTGCGGGTGCGACCGAACTCGCCGTGCAGATCCCGGCGATGTTCCCTGGTGAGTTCATCGGCCTCATCCTCGAGTGGGACCAACCCTACATGACCGGGGCCGCCAGCAGCAGCGGTGCCA
>DATHMN010000154.1:0-25739 GCA_035487135.1 Steroidobacteraceae bacterium
CCCTGATGTTAAGTAAGCAACGCCACAAGTGCGCTGAGTTAACTTGCGCTCACGTCGCCCATCGAACCGGGTACGCGGCCTCTCAGCTTTGCCGTCAGACGGCCCGAGTATCGCTATGAGCAAGTCAATCGTACACTTCGCCGTGGACGACACTCTCGTTCGTACCGTCGGCCCGAAACGGTTCGCTGCTGCCGGGATTCACTAAGTCAGGAGGGCTCTGAACTCGTTGTCTAAAGAGCGTGGGTCGCCGTCTGCTCAGACGCACCGATTCGCCTGGCGGCACTGGCAACGAAATGCATCCTATGAATGCAATCAAATACCTGTTGGCCTTCGGTGTCGCTCCGCTGTTTCTGTGCGCGGCCGCAGCCAAACTGGGCGCGGCGCGGCGCTCACCCGAACAGAGAAGACAACTCATGCGGCAAAGCGTCATCTACGCTCTTGCGGGACTCGCGTGGGCCTTGGCCGCACTTTGCCTGCGAACCTGAACGAGCCAACTCTGTTCCCATGTCGACTTGATTACTAGGTAGTTCACGACGCGCTGGCGGCGTGAGTCCGGGGGTAGGACTGGCGCGTATCCGGTGCGCTGCACACCTTAACGACTCCACGCTCGCGCGGTACGCTATCATCTGCCCGTGAGTGCACCGCTTGCCCGATTGAGACGCCAGCGCCGCTGGCTGCTACTGCTGGCGCCGTTTTTGTTGCTGCGCGGGATCATTCCTGCGGGCTTCATGCCGGTGGCCGCGGCCGAGGGCTTCATCGGGTTGTGTCCGGGGGCGGTCGCGATGCCCGCCGGCATGGCGATGCCTGGGCACAGCGGGCATGCGCACCATGGCGAGGGCATGGGCGCGCAGGGTGGCGGACACGCCGCGCCCTGTCCGTTTGCCCAGAGCGCAACCGCCGCCGGCGTACCGCAGGTTCCCCAGCTCGCGGCACAGCAGCTTGCCGCGGGCGACGTTCCCGCAACGGCAGCCGCCGGGGTTCGCGTACCGGCGATCGTACGCGCGCAATCCCCGCGCGGGCCGCCGCTCCTCCACTCGTAAGCGTCCACAAGCGTCGCGGCGTGCGTCCCGATCGAAAGCGGGGCGCGCCGTCTGCCGTCCGTCCCTGTGGCGGGCGGTCGGAGTGTATGCGCGAGGAGCCTGCACATGTGCAAGCCATATTGCTGGGCGCGGTCTGTCGGATCCGCGCTGACTGGGTTGTTTCTGCCGTATTGGGTGTGCGCCGCCGGCTTCGGCACGGTGCACGGCATCGTGCACGACGCCGAACATCGGCCCGTGAGCGGCGTCGAACTGCAGCTGCGTGCCGTCAATTCCGCCTGGAGTGCCGACGGCCGCTCCGATGAGGCCGGCACCTTCAGTTTCCCCAACGTGCCGCTCGGTGACTACTTGCTGCGCGCGAGCGAGAGCAGCTTCGTGACCGCCGAACTGCATCTCACCGTGGTGGCGGGGGCGACGCCCTCGACCCACGTGCAGCTGACGGCTGCATCCGGCACTGCGACGGTGACGGTGCGCGCCAATGCCGCGCCGCCGACCGCCGATTCCTTCACGCCGACAACGCTGGTAAGTCGCAGCGATATTGAGCAGACCCCGGGAGCCGACCGCAGCAACAGCGTGGCGATGATCACGGATTTCGTGCCCGGTGCCTACGAGGTGCACGATCAACTGCATGTGCGTGGCGGTCATCAGACCAGCTGGCAGGTCGACGGTGTCGAGATCCCCAACACCAACATTGCCAGCAATCTCGGTCCGCAGATCGATCCCAAGGACATCGACTATCTGGAAGTGGAGCGCGGCAGCTATGGCGCCGACGAGGGCGACCGCACCTACGGGGTGTTCAACGTCGTGCCGCGTACCGGCTTCGAGCGCGACAGCGAGGGGGAACTGGTGCTAAGCGGCGGCAATTACGGGCAGACCAACGATGCATTGAGCATCGGCAGTCACACCGACGACTTTGCCTATTACGTCAGTGCCAACGGTAACCGCAGTGATCTCGGGCTGATGACGCCGGTGGCGCAAATCATTCACGACGCCGCAGACGGCTATGGGCTGTTTGCGACGCTGATCTACAACGTCAACGCGGACGACCAGCTGCGCTTGATCAGCTCGGCGCGTCGTGACGATTACCAGATCCCCAATTCACCGGGCGAGATCGCCGACGACGTGCAGCGCGAGGCGGACGCTTTCAGCATCCTTTCCTGGGCGCACACCTTCAGCAGTCAGCTAGTCCTCACCAGTTCGCTCTTCTATCACTACAACCGCGCGGATCTCGATGGCGCCGCGGACGACTATCCCATCAGCACCACCTACCAGCATTCATCCAGTTATTACGGCGGTCAGGAAAGTCTGCGTCTGCAGAGTGGCCGTAACACGCTGCAGGCCGGGCTGCTGGGATTCGCGCAGCATGACGATCAGTTCTTCAACGTGTTGTTCAACGACGGCAGCAACGCGCCGGTACGGCAGAGCCTGCAGCCGGGCGGCAATCTCGAGGCGGCTTATGTGCAGGACACCTACCGGCTGACTTCCTGGCTCACCCTCTCGGGTGGACTCAGGCAGACGCACTTTGACGGGCTGGTCACGGAGAACGCCACCGACCCACGCCTCGGGCTGACCGTGAAAATCCCGCAGCTGCATTGGGTGCTGCGCGGCTTCTGGGGCAAGTACTACCAGGCGCCCCCGCTCGAGACCCTTTCCGGCCCCTTGCTGGAGTACGCCGCTGACAGCGATCTGGCATTCCTGCCGCTGCACGGCGAGCGCGACACCGAGTACCAGTTCGGTATCACGGTGCCGCTTGCGGGCTGGATTCTCGATCTTGACCACTCGCGTACCCAGGCGCAGAACTTTTTTGACCACAATCCGATCGGCAACTCCAACGTGTTTCTGCCGATCACCATCACTGGGGCGCTGATCAAAGCCAACGAGGTGACGTTGCGCTCACCGCGCTTCTGGGCCGGCGAGCAGGTGCACCTGGCTTACTCGAACCAGACGGCCGACGGTACCGGTACGATCACGGGCGGATTGACCGACTTCTCCCCGCCGAGCGGGTACTACGCGCTCGATCACGACCAGCGCAACACCCTGAATGCGGGGCTCGACGCCCAGCTTCCCTGGCGCATGAATGCATCACTCAACCTCTACTACGGTTCCGGCTTCTCCAACGGCGCTGCACCACCCAGCCACCTGCCGAGCAACGCCAGCGTCGATGTGCGCCTCGCCAAGAGCTTCAGCCGCAGTTTCAGCGGCTCGCTGACCGTGCTCAACCTCGCCGACAAACACTTGCTGATCGACAACAGTCTGACGTTCGACGGCTATCACTGGAACTATCCGCGCCAGATCTATGCGGAGCTGCGCTACCGCTTCGGCTACTGAGGTCAACCGGACTAGAATGGCTGCCGGAGCGCATTTCTCAAAGGAAGCTTCATGAGTGATTCCGCTGTGCGTGTACGCAGCGCACTGCCGCTGCTGCTGGCCGCGCTCGCGGCTCTCGCCGGGCCGCGCGCTGTGCGGGCCGACGCGCCCGTTGCCGTTGGATCGCCCGCGCCCGCGCTGGTACTGCCGCAGCTGGACGGCCAGGTGTTCGATCTCCACGCGCTGCGCGGTCATGTCGTGATCGTCAACTTCTGGGCAACTTGGTGCGCACCGTGCCGGGCGGAGATGCCGCGCCTGGATGCTTTCTACCGCCGCTACCACGCACGCGGTGTGGAGCTCGTCGGCGTCAGCGTCGACGACAAGGACGATGCGCCGGCGGTAGCGAAGGTGATGAAGAGCTTCAGCTACCCCGCGGGGCTTGCCGCCAATGCACGCAGCAACGGCTTCGGCCCTCCGGTTGCGGTGCCCATGACCTGGATCATCGATGCTCGCGGTGCCATCCGCGTGCGCCTGCTGGCCGGGAACAGCGTGACCGAGCAGTCACTGGAACAGCAGGTAGTGCCGCTGTTACCTACCGCTACACGCTGAAGCGCCGCCACCGGCAGCGCGGCGCCGCTCGGGTATACTGATCTGCCGCAGCTGAGCACCGCCACATGTCAAAAGTCCTGCCCATAGGCGGCAAGCCCGCGAGCCCCGCGGAGCCGCCGTCACTCGACACCGTCACCGAGCTGCTGGCCGAGCTGCGCGCCGGCCGCATGGTCATCGTCATGGATGACGAGGACCGCGAGAACGAGGGTGACCTCATCATGGCGGCCGAGCGGGCGAGTCCCGAGGCCGTCGCTTTCATGATCCGCCACACCAGCGGCATCATCTGCGTTCCCATGGAGGAGGCTGGACTTGCGCGGCTCGAGCTGCCGCAGATGGTGCCGGTCAACAGCGAGTCGCACCGCACGGCCTTCACGGTTTCAGTGGATGTGCGCGCCGGCACCAGCACCGGGGTCTCCTCGACCGACCGCGCCGCCACCATCCGCGCGCTGGCGGATCCGGCCTCGGCACCCGGCGACTTCGCCCGTCCGGGACACATTTTTCCACTGCGCTCGCGTCGCGGCGGCGTGCTGGTGCGCGCCGGCCACACCGAAGCGGCGGTGGATCTGTGTCGTCTGGCGGGGCTCGCGCCGGTCGGTGTGCTGTGCGAGGTCATGAATGACGATGGCACGATGGCGCGCCGCCCGCAGTTACAGGAGTTTGCGCGCCGTCACCAGCTGAAGATCGGCACGATTGCCGATCTGATCCGCCATCGCCTGCGCAACGAGCGCACCGTGGTGCGCATCTCCGAGCAGGTCGTGCAGACCGAGCTCGGCGAGTTCCGCCTGTATGCCTACCAGGACGAGCTCAGCCAGGAACTGCATATCGTGCTTGCTCATGGCCGCCTGGACGGGCCTGACGCGCCACTGGTGCGGGTGCATCTCGCCGACACCCTGCGCGATCTGATTGGCGTGCAGAGCATGCAGCGCGCCTGGTCGCTGCGCGGCGCGATGCAGCGCATCGTCGAAGCCGGTAACGGCGTGGTGATCGTGCTGCGTCGGCAGGAGTCGGCGCGCGAGCTTGCCGAAGCGGTCCGCAGCTTCGCCGCCGCTGCGACACTGACTGAGCCTGCCGCCGCCGAGGGCGCGGTGCTGCGCACGTTCGGTGTCGGCGCACAGATCCTCAAGGATCTGGGTGTGCGCCGCATGCGCGTGCTGTCGGCGCCGAAGCAGATGCACGGCATCTCCGCCTTCGGGCTCGAGGTCGAGACCTATGTCGGGGAAGAGGGGTGAGCGCGAGCGAGGTCATCGAAGGCGCCGTGAGCGCCCGCGGACGCAAGCTCGCGATTGCCGCCGCACGCTTCAATGATTTCATCGTTGCCAGCCTCCTCAAGGGCGCGCAGGCCGCCTGGCTCGAGCACGGCGGTGAGCCGGCGGAGCTTACGGTGGTGCGCGTGCCCGGAGCCTTCGAGCTGCCGGTGGTGGCGCGCAAGCTCGCAGCTAGCGGTCGTTACGATGCGGTGGTGGCCTTAGGCTGCGTGATCCGCGGCGACACGCCGCACTTCGACTACGTCGCGGGCGAATGCGCCCGTGGGCTGCAGCTCGTAGGTCTTGAGACCGGCGTGCCGGTCATCTTCGGGGTACTCACGGTCGAGTCGGCGGAGCAGGCACTCGAGCGTGCCGCGACCCATCAGGGTAACAAGGGCGCGGAGGCCATGGAGTGCGCGCTCGAGATGGCCGCCGTGATGGCGCGGCTGTGAGCGGCACGCGCGAGTTCAGCGGCACGCGCAGTGTCGCCCGCAAGCTGGCACTGCAGGCCCTGTACCGCTGGCAGTTGAACGCCTGCCCGTGGCAGGACCTGGTGCAGGAGTTTGGCGAGGCGGAGGATATGCCGCGTGCCGACCAGGATTATTTCCGCACCCTGGTAGAAGGCGTGTGGCACGAGCGCACGCTGCTCGATGCGCGGCTCGCCCTGCTCAGCGATCGCGGCCCGCAGCTGCTCGATCCGATCGAGCACGCCATCCTGCTCATCGGCCTGTATGAGCTCAGCGCCCGCCCGGAGGTTCCCTACCGCGTCGCCATCAGCGAAGCGGTGACCCTCGCCAAGCGCTTCGGCGCCACCGACGGACACAAGTTCGTCAACGCGGTGCTTGACCGCGCGGCGCGCGAGTTGCGCCCGGCGGAGCACTGAACGGGCGGCCGTCCATGGCGCTGTCCGAATTCGAGCTCATCGAACGCTACTTCCGCAGCTGCGGTGCGCAGCGCGCCGATGTCACCCTCGGCATCGGCGACGATGCGGCACTGCTGCAGCCGCCGCCCGGGCGCGAGCTGGTCGTCGCCACCGATACGCTGGTGGAGAGCGTGCACTTTCCGCCCGGCTCACCGCCGGCCTCCATTGGTCACCGCGCGCTGGCGGTCAATCTCAGCGATCTCGCCGCCATGGGCGCGCGCCCCGCCTGGGCGCTGCTGGCCCTCACGCTGCCGCGTTGCGAGGAGCGCTGGCTGGCCGAGTTCGCCGCTGGCCTGGGCGCGCTGGCGCGCGCGCATGAAGTCGCCCTGGTCGGCGGCGATACCACCCAGGGACCGCTCACCGTGAGCGTGCAGCTGCTCGGGCATGTGCCCGCGGGTACGGCGCTGCGCCGCGCTGGCGGCCGCGCGGGCGATGTACTGTTTGTCTCCGGCACCCCCGGGGACGCGGCTGCCGGCCTGGCCATCGAGCAGGGGCGTCTGGTGGCGGCGCCCGCCGCGCGCAGTTATCTGCGTGAGCGCTTTCTGCTGCCGACGCCGCGGGTGGCGCTCGGCGAGCGGCTGCGCGCGCATGCCAGCGCCTGCATCGATGTGTCAGACGGACTGCTGGGCGATGTCGGCAAGCTGGCACGCGCCAGTCAGGTTGGCGCGCAGCTGGAGTTCGAGCGGCTGCCGTTGTCGCCGGCGCTGCGTGAGGCGTTAGGGGACGAAGCGGCCGGCATCCAGGCGCTGAGCGGCGGCGATGACTACGAGCTGTGCTTCGCCGTGCCGGCGCACAAAGTGGCGGCGCTGCTCGCCGATCTGCCGCCGGAGCACTGGAGCTACAGCCGCATCGGCGAGTTGCGCGCCAGCGCCGGCAGTTTGGTTACGCGCGCCGGTACTGTGATGGAGTTCTCGCATTCCGGCTATCAGCATTTCGCTTAAGCGTTCTTGAACAGTGCGCGTCGCGTCGGCGACGCGCCGGCGCGCGCGCCGCCGGGCGCGTGAGGGTTGCATCACAGTCGCTGCGGCAGCCCAGACCTTATCCTGAGGCGCCGTTCGAGTCGTGCCGCGCGCCCATGTCATTATCGGCTACCAAACCTGTTCCACCCGCCAAGCCCAAGGGCCACATGCCGGACAAGATCGGCAAGTACGTGGTCATTCGCGAGGTGGGGCGCGGCAGCACCGGTATCGTCTACCTGTCGCACGACGCTTACTACGGTCGCGACGTCGCCATCAAGGTCTACAACATGGACACCGGCGGCGACGAGGAGCGCGCGCGCATCGCTCGCAAGATGTTCCTGTCCGAGGCGCACCTGGTGGGCATGCTGCAGCATCCGCACATCCTGCCGATCTACGACGCCGGCGAGGAAAACGGTCACTGCTACATCGTCACTGAGCACGTCCATGGCGCGCGCACGCTCGCTGCTTACTGCCGCCCGGACAACCTGCTGCGCATCGATGACACCGTGGAGATCATGTTCAAGTGCGCCAAGGCGCTGCACTACGCGCACTCGCGCGGCGTCATCCACCGCGACATCAAGCCCTCGAACATCATGCTCACGCAGGACAGCGACGTGCGCATCATCGATTTCGGCATCGCGCTGGTGTCGGACTCGGACATCTCGCGCATCGAGGGCATCGCCGGCAGCCCGTCCTACATGTCGCCCGAGCAGGTGCAGAGCCTGGAGCTCACCAACCGCTCGGATCTGTATTCGCTCGGCGCGGTGATGTACGAACTCTTGACCGGCTCGCGGCCGTTCCGCGCCGGCAACCTGCAGAAGCTGTTGCACCAGATCGTCTACGCCACCCCGCCGCCGATCCACACCCTGCGCAAGGAGGTGCCCGAGGAACTCGAGGCCGTGGTGGCGACCGCGCTGCAGAAGGATCCGCAGAAGCGCTGCGCCAGTGGGCTCGATTTCGCTGCCGAACTCACGCGCGTTCACCAGCGCCTGCGCGAGGCCAACGCGCGCATTGACCGCCAGGAGCAGTTCGGGGTACTGCGGCGGCTGAAGTTCTTCCATGAGTTCTCGCACGCGGAGATCTGGGAAGTGCTGCGTGCCAGCAGCTGGCAGGACTATGCCGGCGGTGAGGAGATCGTCAAGGAAGGCGAGATGGGCGATCGTTTCTACATCCTGGTCTCGGGCGGCTGTGCGGTGGAGCGCCACGGCCAGCGCGTCGGCGTACTTGATACCGGCGACTGTTTCGGCGAGGCGAGCTACGTGCCCGGCGCCAAGCGCACCGCCACGATCCGCGCCGCCGGCGCGGTCACGGTACTCAAGGTGAGTTCGACGCTGCTGGAGCAGGTATCGGCTTCCTGCCAGCTGCGTTTCAATCGCGTCTTCCTCAGCTCACTGATCGCCCGCCTGCAGAGCGCCGAGCGCGTGCCGAACGCCTCCTAGAGCGGCCTGCCGCCGAGCCCTTGCGCGCCGATGGCGCCGGCTCCTACTCTCTCGTCCCGTGCACGTACTGCTCATCGAGGATGACACTGAGGCCGCGCGCTTTCTGCTGAAGGGACTGCGTGAGAGCGGCTACACCGTCGAACACGTCGCCGACGGGCGCGACGGGCTGTTCCGCGCCACCGAGGGGCGCTTCGACCTGATCGTGACCGACCGCATGCTGCCGCACGTCGACGGGCTTGCCATCATCGAGCGCATGCGCGCGGCGGGCATCGGCACCCCGGTGCTGGTGTTGTCGGCGCTCGGCAGCGTGGATGACCGCATCCGCGGTCTCAAGGCCGGCGGTGATGACTACCTGACCAAGCCGTTCGCCTTCGCCGAGCTGGCGGCGCGCATCGAGGCGCTGCTGCGCCGCCCGAACGCGCCACACACGACCCGACTCAAGGTGGAGGACCTGGAGTTTGATCTGCTGTCGCGGCGTGTCACGCGGGGCGGACGCGAACTGGAACTCACCGCACGCGAGCTCAAGCTGCTCGAGTTCCTGATGCGCCGCGCCGGTCAGGTGGTTACGCGCACCATGCTGCTGGAAGGTGTCTGGGACCTGCACTTCGACCCGCAGAGCAATCTGATCGACGTGCACATCAGCCGGCTGCGGCAGGCGATCGATCGCGGCACCGAGCACCCGCTGATTCACACCGTGCGCGGCTCGGGTTACGTGCTGCGCAGCGAAAACAGCTGAAGCGCGCTTGCGCCTCGATCTCTTCAACACCACCGCCTTCCGCCTGTCGGTGGGCTATACGCTGTTGGTGACGCTGGCGGTGGCGGTGACGCTTGGCAGTGCCTACCTGCTCACCGAGAGTCTGATCACGGATGAAGTTGATCTGATTATCGACACCGAGCTGAAGAGTCTGCAGGAGAAGTTTGCGCGCAGCGGCGTGCCCGGCGTGACCGATGAGATCAACCTGCGCATCGACAGCTGGGGCCGCATCGGTGCGGTGTACATGCTTGCGGATGCCAACTACGAGCGCATCGCCGGCAACGTCACCCACTGGCCGTTCGACGGCATGCCGACGGAAGCCTGGCCGGAGTTCGAGATCGCCACCATTGAACCCGGCCGGCGCGCGGTACATCCGGTGCGCGCAGCCGTACGCACACTACCGGACGGCGACCTGCTGCTGGTGGGCACCGACATCTCCCAGGGACGACGCTTTGCCGAGAAGTTCCGCGTCGCGACGCTCTGGGGTATTGGACTTTCGACCCTGGCGGCGGCGCTGGCTGGGTTCTGGTTCAGCTACCGCCTGGCGCGGCGCGTCGGCGCGGTGACGCGCACCTGTCAGCAGATACTCGCCGGCGAGTTGGGGCGGCGGCTGCCGGTCGCAGGCAGCAAGGACGAGTTCGATGCGCTCGCCGCATCGGTCAACCGCGTGCTCGATCGCCTCGAGGACCAGGCGGGTACGCTGCGTGCGACCTTCGACAGCACCGCGCACGATCTGCGCGCGCCGCTGCAGCGGCTGCGCGCGCGCATGGACGCGTTGTTGTTGCGGTCACCGGCGCTCGAGCCGCAGGTACACGAGTCGATCGAGTCGGCGCTGCGTGAGGTGGATCACCTGCAGCGCACCCTGGCGACGCTGCTGCAGATCGCGCTCGCCGAGTCCGGCGCGCCGCTGGCAGCACCGGCGGCGGTCGATGTCGGCGCGCTGGCCGCGGAACTGGTCGAGTTGTTCGAGCCGGTGGCCGCCACCGGCGGGCTGGCGATCGACTGCCGTCAGGAAGGCGCGGCGGTTGTGCAGGGCAACCGCCAGTTGCTGGCGCAGCTGATCACCAATCTCATCGAGAACGGACTCAAGTACGTGCCCGCCGGAGGCCGTATCGAGGTCGCGGTGCGTCGGCTGACCGACGGTGTGCGTCTGACGGTCAGCGACAATGGTCCGGGAATCGCCGCCGCCGACCGCGCGCGTGCCACCCAGCCGTTCATGCGGTTCGCCACCGGCGGCCAGGGGGAGGGGAGTGGTCTGGGTTTGAGTCTGGTGGCCGCGATTGCCCGGCTGCACCGTGGGCGGCTCGCGCTCGAGAGCAACGAACCCGGACTGAAGGTGGTGCTGGACCTGCCCGGCTGAGACGCTAGTCGGTCTTGCCGGCGCGACAGTCCTTGACGAACTGGGCGCGCGCCGCACCGGTGAGCTGTTTGCCGTCGGCCTGTTTGTTGCACACCTTGAGCGAGGGATGTTTCACCGGTGTTGCCGAGGGCGCCGCGGGCGGTTCGGCGGCCAGCGTGGCGCCGCAGCCGATCAGCGCGGCAGCAGCCAGCGCGGTGACGATTCTCATGCCCTCACTCCTCAGTGCGGTGTTGCCAAACCTCGCAAGTTAGAGGGGCCGGCCTTAAGTGACCATGACGGCCGCATTAAGAAATCGTCATGCGCGCGTGCCGCGGGGTGAGCGTGCCGCCTTCAGGCGTCCTTGTCGCGCTCGATACGTGCGTAGGCTGAGTGGTTGTGGATGCTTTCGAAGTTTTCCGACTCCACCACGTAGGCGGCCACACGCGCATCGTCATTCAGCCGGGTTGCGACGTCCCGCACCATATCCTCGACGAACTTGGGGTTGTCATAAGCACGCTCGGTCACGTACTTCTCGTCGGGGCGCTTGAGGATCCCATACAACTCACATGAGGCTTCGCTTTCGGCGATCTCGATCAGCTCCTCGATCCACATGTGGCTGCGCAGCTTCGCGCTGATGGTCACGTGCGAGCGCTGGTTGTGTGCGCCGTAATCGGAGATCTTCTTCGAGCACGGGCACAGGCTTGTGACTGGCACGGCCACCTTGACCCACAGCTCGTTTTGACCGTGACGGTGCTCGCCGATCAGGCTGGCGCGGTAATCCATCAAGCTCTCGACTCCCGAGACCGGCGCCCGCTTCGTCACGAAGAACGGGAAGCTCATTTCGATGTGGCCGGTATCGGCCTCGAGCCGTGCCGTCATGGTCGCCAGCATGCTGCGGAACGACTCTACGGAAATCTCACGCTCGGCGTGCAGGATCTCCACGAAACGCGACATGTGCGTGCCCTTGAAGTTGTGCGGCAGGCTGACGTACATGTTGAAACTGGCGATGGTGTGCTGCTCGCCCGCCGAACGGTCCTTGACGCGCACCGGGTGACTGATGTCCTTGACGCCGACGCGATTGATCGGCAGCCGGCGCGTGTCGGCGTGCGCCTGCACGTCCTCCACTTCGGTGACCGCGCTGCGGGCAATCTTGGCGATGTTGGCGGGGGGATTCATGGGGGAAAGCCTACAGCAAAGCAGCGAAAATCCGTAATGCCCATTACGCCAGCGCGGCAACGGCGCGGGAATACCTCCAATTAAGTAGAAGCGGCGCGTTCCGCCGTGTTGGGAACGCGGCCGGGCGACTTCAGCCGCCGCCCGCCGAGCGCAGCCGTTCCGGCGCCTGCAGCGCCCACCAGCGCTCGACGCTCGCAGCCAGGCCGGCCGCGTCCAGTCCCGCGGCGGCCAGGCAGCCCTCGCGTGAGCCGTGCTCGATGAAGCGATCGGGAATGCCGAGCTGCAGCAGCGGCACCGCGAGTCCCTCGGAGGTCAGCAGCTCTCCCACCGCTGAGCCGGCACCGCCCAGGGTGGCGTTCTCCTCGATGGTCACCAGCGCGCGGTGGCGTGCGGCAGTTGCGATGACCAGCTCTTCGTCGAGTGGCTTGATGAAACGCATGTTGATGAGGGTGGCGTCCAGGCGCTCGGCGATCTGCGCGGCACTCGACAGCAGCGTGCCGAACACCAGCAGCGCGAGCCCGCTCTTGCCCTCGCGCCGCAGCTGCGCCTTGCCGAGCGGCAGCGCGCTCATTTCCGCGACGATCGGTACGCCCGGTCCGCTGCCGCGCGGATAGCGCACCAGCGCCGGGCAGCCGAGCACACTCGCGGTGTACAGCATCTGCCGGCACTCATTCTCGTCCGCCGGCGCCATGATCACCGTGTTGGGAATGCAGCGCACGAACGACAGGTCGTAACTGCCCTGGTGGGTGGCGCCGTCGCTGCCGACCAGGCCGGCGCGGTCGAGTGCAAACACCACTGGCAGGTTCTGCAGTGCCACGTCGTGCACCAGCTGGTCGTAGGCACGCTGCAGGAAGGTCGAGTAGATCGCCACCACCGGCTTCAGTCCCTCAGCGGCCAACCCGGCAGCGAAGGTGACCGCGTGCTGCTCGGCGATCGCCACATCGAAGTAGCGCTCGGGGAAGCGCTTGGAGAACTCCACCAGCCCCGAGCCCTCGCGCATCGCTGGGGTGATGCCGACGACGAGCGGATCTGCCGCGGCCATATCGCACAGCCACTGACCGAAAATCTGCGA
Source organism: Steroidobacteraceae bacterium (assembly GCA_035487135.1). Taxonomy (GTDB): domain Bacteria; phylum Pseudomonadota; class Gammaproteobacteria; order Steroidobacterales; family Steroidobacteraceae; genus 13-2-20CM-66-19. The sequence goes on from DATHMN010000154.1 coordinate 12,859, forward strand.
GAACGTCGGCCCAGTGCTCTTCTCCTTGAAGATCGTGCCGCTCGCCGGGTCGAAGGGGCCGGGTCCGTGCCACTTGATCGGATCGGCCTCGGCGGGCGCGTAGCCCTTACCCTTTTTGGTCACCACGTGCAGCAGCTGCGGGCCGTGCAGCTTCTTGATGTTACGCAGCGTGCTCACCAACGCCTTGACGTCGTGGCCGTCCATCGGGCCGATGTAGTTGAAACCGAACTCCTCGAACAGTGTCCCGGGCAGCACCATGCCCTTGAGATGCTCCTCCGAGCGGCGCGCCAGCTCCCACACCGTGGGCATCGGCCGCAGCACCTTCTTGCCGCTCTCGCGCAGGTGCGCGTACACGCGCCCGGAGAGCGCGCGCGCGAACTGATTGGACAGCGCACCGACATTCTCGGAGATCGACATGTCGTTATCGTTCAGGATCACCAGCAGGTCATTCGGCAGCGAGCCGGCATGGTTCAGCGCCTCGAAGGCCATGCCGGCGGTCATTGCGCCGTCGCCGATGATCGCCACCGCGCGCCGGTTGGCACCGCTGCGGGCCGCGGCCACCGCCATGCCGAGCGCGGCACTGATGGAAGTGCTGGAGTGCCCGACCCCGAAGGTGTCGTACTCGCTCTCGGCGCGCGAGGGGAACGGGGCGAGTCCGCCGTCCTGCTTGATGGTATGCAGGCGGTCGCGCCGGCCGGTGAGCACTTTGTGCGGGTAGGCCTGGTGGCCGACGTCCCAGACCAGGCGGTCGCTCGGGGTATCGTAGACGTAGTGCAGGGCGACGGTCAGCTCGACCGTGCCCAGGCCGGCGGCGAAATGGCCGCCGCGCGTGCTCACGCTGTGAATCAGGAAATCACGCAACTCGTGGCACAGGGCGGGCAGCTGGCCGAGTGGCAGGCGCCGCAGGTCGGCGGGGGAGGCGATCTCCGCGAGCAGCGGATACTTGTCCAGCGCAACAGTCATCGGCAGGAGTATACACGCGCATTGCGCCCTTCATCGATGCACCGGCGCACAAACGTCGCGGCGCAGCCACAGGAGCCGGGCGTCGGCGCTGCGCGCCGCTGGCGCGTCTGCGTTTTCATTCCCCGTCCGCGCGTTCGCTCTCGGCAGCGGTGGCGGGATCCTCAAAGGGGCTGACCTCGGGCTGGCCGCTGCGCTTGAGCAGGATCTCGACCTTCTGCTGCGCCGCCTGGAGGCTGGCCTGGCAGTGGCGCGTGAGGGCCACGCCGCGCTCGAACGCCTTCAGGGCCTCATCGAGCGGCAGATCGCCGCGCTCGAGCCGCTCCACGAGGCCTTCGAGTTCCTCGAGCGCCTGTTCGAATTCCGGGGCCTTGCCGCTGCGTGACACGCCGTCTGCCTCTGGTTCATGCCGCCGGTACCGCTCGGCGGGCGCGCAACGTTACACAGCGCCGGCGCCGAGGGTCAACGCACGGTTGACGTGCCGCGCGTGGCGGCGATAGAGTCCGCCTCCGAGTTAGACCCAGTCTAAGTGAGGAGTGTCATGAATCTCAAAGGCAGCAAGACCGAGAAGAATCTGAAGGACGCGTTCGCGGGTGAGTCGCAGGCTAATCGCCGCTATCTCTACTTCGCCGCCAAGGCGGATGTCGAGGGGCTGAACGACGTATCGGCAGTGTTCCGCTCGACTGCCGAGGGTGAAACGGGTCATGCACACGGGCACCTTGAGTACCTTGAGGCGGTGGGCGATCCGGCGACCGGACTGCCGATCGGCGAAACCAAGCTGAACCTCAAGGCGGCCATCGCCGGTGAGACGCACGAGTACACCGACATGTATCCCGGCATGGCGAAGGCGGCACGCGACGAAGGCTTCAGCGAAATCGCCGACTGGTTTGAGACGCTGGCCAAGGCCGAACGCTCGCACGCCAATCGGTTCCAGAAGGCGCTGGACGGCATCTGACCACGCCCGTTCCGCCGGGAGCCGCGCGGGGGCGCGAGGGCAGCCTGGAGGCGCCCACGCGCCACCCGCTCGCCTGGCGGACCCCTGAGTTCTATGACCACGCTGCGCTTGAGAAGGAGCTCGAGCGCGTGTTCGACATCTGTCACGGCTGCCGCCGCTGCTTCAGCCTGTGCAACGCTTTCCCCACGCTGTTCGACGCTGTCGATGCCAGCGCTGAGGGCGAGGTCGGCGGGGTCGACAAACAGGTGTTCTGGCAGGTGGTGGACAACTGCTACCTGTGCGACATGTGCTTCATGACGAAGTGCCCGTACGTGCCGCCGCATCCGTGGAACGTCGACTTCCCGCACCTGATGCTGCGCGCCAAGGCGACGCGCGTGCGCCGCGCCGGCCTCAAATTCCCCGAGCGCGTGCTGGCGGCCACCGACGCCGTGGGCAGCTTCGTCGGCATTCCGCTGGTCGCCGAAGTGGTGAATGCGGTCAACGGCTCGGCAGCCGGGCGCGCGCTGCTGGAGAAGACCCTGGGCGTAGACCGCTCGGCGCCGCTGCCCAAGTACTACGCGCGCAGTGCACGCCAGCGGCTGGCAGAACTCGGCACAGTCGCGCGGCCGGCGCCGGCGCAGCACGCGCAGGCGAGCAGCGCGACCAGCGGCCGGGTGGCGCTGTTCACCACCTGCTACGGCAACCGCAACGAGCCGCAGCTCGGTGAGGATCTGGCAGCGGTGTTCGCGCACAACGGCATCGAGATGGTGCTGGTGGAGGCGGAGCACTGCTGCGGCATGCCGCGCCTCGAGCTCGGCGATTTGGAAGGCGTCGCCCGGCTGAAGGAATACAACATTCCGCAGCTGCTGACGGCCATCGAGGCCGGTTACGACGTGGTGGCGCCGATTCCCTCCTGCGTGCTCATGTTCAAGCAGGAACTGCCGCTGATGTTTCCCGAGGACGCCGCCGTGCAACGGGTCGCGCGCCGCATCTTTGACCCGTTCGAGTACCTGATGCTGCGCCACGCTGCGGGACTGCTGCGCACCGACTTCAAGGTGTCCCTCGGCAAGGTGAGCTATCACGTGCCCTGTCACCTGCGCGTGCAGAATCTCGGTCTGAAGACGCGCGATGTGCTGAAGCTCGTGCCCGACACGCAGGTTGAGCCGATCGAGCGCTGCTCCGGCCACAACGGCACCTACGGACTGAAGACGCGCTTCCGCGCGGCCTCCATGAAGATCGGCCGCCCGGTCATGCAGCGGGTCGAGGCGTCACAGTGCAATCACTACAGCAGCGACTGCCCGATGGCCGGGCACCAGATCGAAAGTGGCCTCGAGCAGCCGCGCGCGAGCGAGCACCCACTGCGGTTGCTGCGCCTGGCTTACGGACTGTAGGGCGGGGGGCGCGGTGGCAAAGCTCGTGGCCGGCGATCTCATGTCGCTCGAGCAGTATGCGCGCGAGCGCGCGGCGTTCCGGGCGCGCGTGCTGGCACACAAGGGCGCGCGGCAACTGGCTGTGGGGCCGAACGCGACCTGGAGCTTCGAGGACCGCCTGACGGTGCAGTACCAGGTGCAGGAGATGCTGCGGGTGGAGCGCATTTTTGAGTCGCAGGGGATCGCCGCTGAGCTCGACGCCTACAACCCGCTCATCCCCGACGGCGGCAATTGGAAGGTGACGCTGCTGCTGGAGTACGACCCGGCCGCGCGCGCGCACGCACTCGCCCAGCTGAAGGGTGTCGAGGACCGCTGCTGGGTGCAGGTGGCAGGCCATGACAAAGTGTGGGCGATCGCCGACGAGGATCTCGAGCGCGAGAACGCCGACAAGACCTCTGCGGTGCACTTTCTGCGCTTCGAGCTGAGCGCGCCGATGATCCAGCACGTGCACGCCGGAGCTGCGCTCGCCGCCGGCATCGATCACGCGCACTACCGTCACAGCGTCGAGCCGCTGCCCGAGGCGCTGCGGCGCTCGCTCAGCGCCGATCTGCACTAGCAGCCGCGTCTGCTAAGATCGCGCCGCCGCCGCCGCAGCGCGGCGCGTTCAGCACGGAAATCGCGACACGCCGGATGAGTCAGTCCTATACCGCCTCCGACATCGAGGTCCTCACCGGCCTCGAGCCCGTCCGCCGCCGGCCGGGCATGTACACCCACACGCAGCGCCCCAATCACCTCGCGCACGAGGTCATCGACAACAGCGTCGACGAGGCGATCGCCGGTCACTGCAAGCAGATCGACGTGGTGCTCTACAAGGACGGTTCGCTGCAGGTGGCCGACGACGGTCGCGGCATGCCGGTCGACATTCATCCGAAAGAGAAGGTGAGTGGCGCGGAACTGATCCTCACGCGGCTGCACGCCGGCGGCAAGTTCTCCGACAAGACCTACAAGTTCTCCGGTGGCCTGCACGGGGTCGGCGTGTCGGTGGTCAACGCGCTCTGCAAGCATCTGGAATGCTGGATCAAGCGCGGTGGCAAGGAATACAACATCAGCTTCAAGGACGGCAAGATCGCCTCCAAGCTGGAGGAAACCGGCAGCGTCGGCCAGCGCAACACCGGCACCACCATCCGTTTCTGGCCGGACCCGAAGTTCTTCGACTCCGACAAGTTCTCGGTACCGCAGCTGAAACACACGCTCAAGGCCAAAGCGGTGCTGTGCCCGGGCCTGCGGGTCACATTCAAGAATGAGGCGAGCGGCGAGAAGGACGAGTGGTTCTACACCGGCGATCTCGGCGCCTACCTGGTCGAAGAGCTCGACAAGCACGAGCGGCTGCCGCCCGAACCCATCACCGGCACGCGGGCGGGCGACAACGATGCGGTCGACTATGCGCTCTGCTGGGCCCCGGACGCTGAAAACGTCATCGGCGAGAGCTACGTCAACCTGATCCCGACCCCCGAAGGCGGCACCCACGTGAATGGACTGCGCGCCGGTGTCGCCCAGGCGGTGCGCGAATTCTGCGAGTTCCGCAACCTCATCCCGCGCGGCATCAAGCTCACGCCCGAGGACATCTGGGACAAGGCCAACTACGTCCTGTCGGTGAAGATCCAGGAGCCGCAGTTCGCCGGACAAATGAAGGAGCGTCTGGGTTCGCGCGACGCCGCCCCGCTGGTGGAAGCGTTCGCGCGCGACTCCATGGCGCTGTGGCTCAACCGCCATCCGGATGCCGGCGAGCGCATCGCGCAGTTCGCGATCGCCAATGCGCAGGAGCGCGCCAAGGCGGCCCAGAAAGTGGTGCGCAAGCGCCTCACCGCGGGGCCAGCGCTACCCGGGAAACTGGCCGACTGCACCAGTCAGGATCCGCGTCGCTCGGAGCTGTTTCTGGTGGAGGGTGATTCCGCCGGCGGTTCGGCCAAGCAGGCGCGCGAGAAGGAATTCCAGGCGATCATGCCGCTGCGCGGCAAGATTCTGAACACCTGGGAGCTCGATGCCGGCGAGATCGCCGGCAGCGCCGAAGTACACGACATCAGCGTCGCGCTCGGCATCGAGCCGGGCTCTCCGGATCTGAGCCAGTTGCGCTATCACAAGGTGTGCATCCTCGCGGACGCTGATTCCGACGGCCAGCACATCGCGACGCTGCTGTGCGCGCTGTTCCTGCGCCACTTCCGTCCGCTGGTCGCGCACGGGCACGTGTACGTGGCGATGCCGCCGCTATACCGCGTCGATGCCGGCAAACAGGTGTTCTACGCGCTCGATGATGCCGAGCGCGACCAGCTGCTGAAGCGCCTGGAGAAAGAGGCGGCGCGCGCCAAGCTCACCGTGACCCGCTTCAAGGGTCTGGGTGAGATGAACCCCACGCAGCTGCGCGAGACCACCATCGACCCGCGCACGCGCCGCCTGGTGCAGCTCACCATCGAAGGCAAGGACAACACCGACCAGCTGATGGACATGCTGCTCGCCAAGAAGCGCGCCGCCGACCGGCGCGAATGGCTCGAGCGGAAGGGCAACCTCGCCGAGGTGCAGCTGTGAGCGGGCCGCCGCAGAACCAGGAGCTGAATTTCGAGGGCGTCGAGCGCCAGCCGCTGCGCACCTTCACCGAGAAGGCCTATCTCGACTACTCGATGTACGTCATTCTCGATCGCGCCCTGCCCGCGCTCGGTGACGGACTGAAGCCGGTACAGCGGCGCATCGTCTACGCGATGAGCGAGCTGGGATTGTCGGCGGTCTCCAAGCATAAGAAGTCAGCGCGCACCGTCGGTGATGTCATCGGCAAGTTCCACCCGCACGGCGACAGCGCCTGCTATGAGGCCATGGTGCTGATGGCGCAGCCGTTCGCCTACCGCTACCCGCTGGTCGACGGTCAGGGCAACTGGGGCTCGCAGGACGATCCCAAGTCCTTCGCGGCCATGCGCTATACCGAGGCCAAGCTCACCCGTTACGCCGATGTGCTGCTGGGTGAACTGTCCGACGGCACGGTTGATTGGACGCCGAATTTCGATGGCACGCTGGAGGAGCCGGTCATCCTGCCGGCGCGCCTGCCCAACCTGCTGCTGAACGGCACCACCGGCATCGCCGTCGGCATGGCGACCGACATCCCGCCGCACAACCTGCGCGAGGTGGCGGAGGCCTGTGTCCATCTGCTGGAGGAGCCGGAGGCCACCAGCGCCGCGCTTATGAAGTACGTCAAGGGACCGGATCTGCCGACCGGCGCCGAGATCATCTCGCCACGCGCCGACCTCAAGGAGTTCTACGACAAGGGTGTCGGGGCCTACAAGGCGCGCGCCACTTGGGAGACCGAGGACGGCAACGTGGTGATCACGGCGTTCCCCTATCAGGTGTCGCCGACGCGCGTGATGGAGCAGATCGCCGAGCAGATGCGCGCCAAGAAACTGCCGATGGTGGATGACCTGCGCGATGAGTCGGACCATGAGAACCCGACGCGACTGGTGATCGTGCCGCGCTCCAACCGCGTCGATCTCACCGAGCTGATGAATCACCTGTTCGCCACCACCGACCTGGAACGCAACTACCGCGTCAACCTCAACATCATCGGTCTGGATGGCCGCCCGCAGGTGATGAGCCTGAAAGAGGTGCTGTCGGGCTGGCTGGAGTTCCGCACCCATACGGTCACGCGCCGCCTGCAGTACCGCCTGGAGAAGGTGGCCAAGCGCCTGCATATCCTCGACGGCCTGTTGATCGCCTTCCTCAACCTCGATGAGGTGATCCGCATCATCCGCCGCGAGGACGAGCCGAAGCCGGTGCTGATCAAGCGCTTCAAGCTCTCCGACGAGCAGGCCGAGGAGATCCTCAACACGCGCCTGCGGCATCTCGCCAAGCTCGAGGAGCTGAAGATCCGCGAGGAGCAAAAGACCCTCGCGGCCGAACGCGAGGAGCTCGAGGCGCTGCTGAAGAGCAAGGCGAAGTTGAAGAAACTGATCACGACAGAGATCCGCGCCGATGCCGAGAAGTTCGGTGACGCGCGCCGCACTCGCATCATCGAGCGCGAGGCGGCGCAGGCGATCGATGAGACCAGTCTCATTCCCAACGAGCCGGTGACCGTGGTGCTCTCGACCGGCGGCTGGGCGCGCGCCGCCAAGGGACACGACATCGATCCGCGCGCGCTCTCCTACAAGAGCGGGGATGCGTTCCAGGCCCAGGCGCGCGGACGCAGTCTGCAGCCGGCGGTGTTCATCGACAGCACCGGGCGCACTTACGCGCTGCCGGCACATACGTTGCCTTCGGCGCGCGGGCAGGGCGAGCCGCTTTCCGGCCGTCTCGATCCGCCGGATGGCGCCAAGTTCGCCGGTGTCATGATCGGCGAGCCCGAGGACCTGTGGCTGCTCGCGAGCGATGCCGGCTATGGCTTCACGGCGCGTCTCAAGGACCTGATCAGCGACCGGCGCGCGGGCAAGACGGTGCTGTCGCTGCCCGAGAATGCCCACGTGCTGGCGCCGGCACCGGTGCCGGGCGCCGATGCGCTGGTGGCGGCGATCAGCAGCGAGGGGAAGCTGCTCGCTTTCGCGGTGAGCGAGGTGCCCGAGATGCCGCGCGGCAAGGGCAACAAGCTGTACGACATCCCCGGCAAGAAGGCCAAAGCACGCAGCGAGCTCATGACCGCGGTCGCGGTAGTGCCGCCACAGGCGAGTCTCGTGCTGTGGTCGGGCGAGCAGCACAAGGTCATCGACTGGAAGGACCTGCAGGAGTATCGCGGCGAGCGTGCCCAGCGCGGCGCGGTACTCAAGCGCGGTTGGCCGCGCAACATCGAGCGCATGGAAGCGCGCCTGCCACCCACTGCCCCCTAGCTGATGTGACAGTGGCCTGCTCGGTGCTGGTCGCGCTCGTCCCCTTTGCGAATAAGAATGATTCGCATTAAGATTCGCGTATAGCTTGGGCGACAGCGGGGGCGAGGGATGTTCAGGGGGAGTCGCGTGGCAGCGGCCGGGGCGCTGCTCAGCGGGCTGCTGGCCGCGTGCGGCGGCGGCTCGGACGGTGGCGGGGGTGCAGCGCCTGCGCCGCCGGCGCTGTCGGCGGCCGCGACCGCGGGTAAGGCGATCTTTTTCGATACCAGCCTCTCGGCCTCGGGCAAGCAGGCCTGCGGCACCTGTCACGTCCCTGCATACGCCTTCGCCGGCAATCCCGCGACCGATGGCGGGCGGCCGACTCCGCTCGGCGGTCGCCACATGGATCTGCAGGGATTTCGGAACGCGCCCTCGCTGCGCTACGCAGCGCTGACGCCGCCGTTCTCGGTCACCGACGGCCCGACCGGAGGTTTCTTCCGCGACGGACGCGCCTCCTCACTGGCCACCCAGGCAGTGCAGCCGTTCGTGACCGAGTTCGAGATGGCAAATGCCAACGCCGCGGAGGTCGTCACACGCCTGCAGGCCTCGAGCGCGACGCTGCAGCTGTTCGTCGCCGCCTACGGCGAGGCGGTGTTGTCCGACCCGCAGACGACGCTCACCAAGATGGGGCAGGCGCTCGCCGCCTATGAGACCGAGGCCACCGCTGAGTTCCAACCCTTCAGCAGCAAGTACGACGCCTGGGTCGCTGGCAACGCGCAGCTGACCGCGGACGAAGCCGCCGGACTCGCGCTGTTCAACAACCCGGCCAAGGGCAACTGCACCGCCTGCCACCCGAGTCAGCGCCAGGGTTACAGCGATCACCCGCTTTTCACCGACTTCACGTACGACAACATCGGCGTGCCGCGCAACTGGCAGATTGCAGCGAACCTGCCCGAGCCGCTCAGCCCCATCAGCGGCGTGCCGCTCGACTATGTACCGCTACAGCAGAACGTGCCGGCGGACGCCGAGTACCGCTACTACGACATGGGACTATGCGGCCCGTTCGCCCCGGCGCCGAGCGACCCCAACCCGCGGCCGCTGTTCACCCAGATCACCTCGATGTGCGGCCTGTTCAAGGTACCGACGCTGCGCAACATCGCCATCACCTCTCCCTACTTCCACAATGGTGAGTTCGCGACGCTGCACAAAGTGGTGCAGTGGTATGTCACGCGCGATATCAACAACAACACCGGCAACAACCCCACCCCGGTGCCGGCCGGTCCCGGCGGCAATGCGTACTTCCCGGTCGGCACCTCGTACGTGACTGCGAGCGGCACCCCGGACCTGTACCAGTACAACGATCTGCCGGTCGAATTCGACGCCAATGTCAACATCGGCGAGGTCCCCTACACGCCGCCCACCTTTGCTGGCGGCCAGGCGCCGACGCTGACCACGGCCGAAATCGATCAGGTGGTCGCGTTTCTGTGCACGCTCACCGACGGCTACGACCCGCAGAGCCCCGCGGCCTACAACGTGCCGGCGCAATGCCAGCCGGGCGCCGAATGACCCGCGCTACACCCTTGCTGAAAACTCTGGAAGAGACCGCCATGAATCGCATCGCCACCATCACGCCGCGCGCTCGCAAGGCGCTCACCGTCCTACTGCTGCTCAGCGCCTGCGGCGCCAGCGCCGGCGCTGCCGCGGATGACACCGCGCAGGCGGCGCAGCTGAGCGCGCTGCAGCAGCAGCTGCAGCAGGTGCAGGCGGCGCTGCAGCAACTCGTTGATGAGAACCGGGCACTGCGGGAGCACCAAGCGCAGGTGGACCGCAAACTCTCCGAGCTCGGTGCCGGCGGCGCCGCGCCGCCGGCGGCCGTCGTTCAGGCCACACCGGCCACAGCCGCCGCAGCGGCGGCCAACGCCTCGGCACTGCCGAATAGTTCGGCGCTGCCCGACGCCTCGGCGCTGCCGGCCACGGCGGCGCTGTCGCCGACCGCGACCGTCCAACCCGGCACCACCGGGAGCGGGCTGTTCGGCACCGGACTGCGGCTGTGGGGTTATGGCGAGGTCTACTACACCGATCCGACCAGCGATCGGCGTTCAGCACAGTTCGACCTGGCGCGCGCCGTGTTCGGCATCGGCTATCAGTTCGATGCGCGCACCGAGTTCAACTCTGAATACGAAGTGGAGCACGCGGTGGCGTCCGCGGACGACGTGGGTGAGTTCGAGGTCGAGCAGTTCTACGTCGACCGCAGCCTGAACGACTATGTGAATGCGCGCGCCGGTCTATTCCTCATGCCGTTCGGCCTGCTCAACGAGCACCATGAGCCAACCAACTTTTACGGCGTGCAGCGCAACTTCGTCGAGACGCTGATCATCCCCAGCACCTGGCGTGAGGGCGGTCTCAGCTTCCATGGCGACACCCCGCTCGGCTTCAGCTGGAACGCTGGCCTCACCACCGGCTTCGACCTGTCGAAGTGGAATTACGCGCCGGAGTTCCCGCTGTACACCAATGCGCTCGCGCTCGAGGACAACGATGTCGCCCCGTTGCAGGCGACGCATCAGGAGCTCGCGCTCGCCAATGCGCGCCACCTGTCGCAGTACATCGCGCTCGGCTACTACGGCGTGCCCGGACTGACGCTCGGCGCGGCCATCAGCACTGGCGATGCGGTGCCGGTGCCGGCCCCCCCCAATGCGCCGATTCCCGGCAACCAGCGGGTGACGCTGTGGGAGGCGCATGCGCGCTGGGCGCCAGAGCGCTGGGAGCTGTCGGCGCTGTACGCGCGTGGCAGCATCAGCAACACCACGCTCGCGAACGCCGCCAACCCCGGCTCGCCCAATCCGATTCCCTCCTCGTTCTACGGCTATTACTTCCAGGGCGCGTACCAGTTGTGGAGCCACAACGAGTACAAGCTCAATCCGTTCGTGCGCTTCGAGCGCTACAACCTGGGCGCAAGCTACGAGGGCTCGCCCGGTCCGGTGGTGCCGGCAGGCGAGGTGCCGCTGTCGGCGGCGCCGGGCGACTACGGCCTGTGGCCGCAGAACCACGATCGAGTATGGACGGTGGGCGCGAACTTCTACATCGGCCCGCACCTGGTGCTGAAGACCGACTACCAGTGGTTCCAGGAAAACGTGAACTTCAAGCGCTTCGATCTGGGGCTGGGAATCGCCTACTAGCGCTCGGCGCGCAGCACGACTTCCTCAGGCTCGTTGACGAAGTAGCCCTGGATGTACTGCACGCCGACCTGCCACAGCACCGCCATGGTGTTGGCGTCCTCGACGCGCTCGGCGACGGTCTGCACGCCGTGCTTGCGCGCCGCCTCCACCAACAGACGCACGCGCTGCTGCAGCTGGTGATCGGCGGCGAGTCCCTGTACCAGGGTGCCGTCAATCTTGACGAAGTCGAGCGGCACCGACTCGAGCATACCGGTGCTGTTGCGCCCCGAGCCAAAGCCATCGAGCGCGAAGCGGAACTTGCGCTCGCGCAACGCGCCAGCGAGTGCCTGCACCTCGCTGACGTGGCTGGCGGCGCTCTCCTCGGTGATCTGGAAGCACAGCCGCCGGGGCTCGGCGCGGCTGTTACGCAGGTGGTTGTCGAGCCACTCGAGGAAGGCGCTGTCACGCGCGCTCTCGCGCGACAGGCGCACGAACAGGCACTCAGGCTTCTTCTGCGCCGCGAACGACAGTGAGGCCCCGACCACCCAGCGATCGATGTTCTTCATCAGGTCGTTGCGGCTGGCCGCGGCCATGAACTCCGAGGGCAGCACTTCCTTGCCCTGGTGGTCGATCATGCGCACCAGCACGTCGAACATGCCCGGGTCCTCGCCCTGCAGGCTGGCGATCGGCTGCTGCACCAGGCGGAAGCGGTTCTCCATCAGCGCCGCCTTGATGTGCTTGACCCACACCTTGTCGTAGGACATGACACGACTGTCGGTGTCGGCGCGGTCGGAGGAGACGCTCTGGTTGCCGCCGCGGGCTGCGCCACGGCGCGCACATTCGATCGCGTCCTGCACCACGGCGTCGAGGCTCGGATGGGCGGGCGAGACGACCGACAGACCAATGGTGCAGGTGACCGAGACCGACTTGTCGTTGACGTTCATGACGTGGCGCTGCACCCGGCTCACCACCCGCTCGCTCCAGGCACTGATGTCGTGTTCGTTGCCGCGCTCGAGCAGCGCGAGGAAGCGCACGCCGCCGAAACGGCCGGCGACTTCTTTGGGATGCAGCGTGTCCTTCAGCAGCCGCGCCACTTCGGCCAGCACGTCCTCGCTCGCGGTGATGCCGATGACGCGCTCGAGCGCTGCGAACTTGTCGATCCGTACCAACGCGACGCAGCGCATGCCGCCGGCCGCCGGTGTGGCCAGCCGCTCGGCGAGCGCCTCCAGCAGTTCCGGGCGGCGCATGAGTCCGGCGGCGGGCTCTGGCCGGGTCACCGCCACGGCCGCCACCGCGGCCGGCGCCTGGAACACGTATTCCTCGGCGCGCGGACGTGCCGGCACCACCAGGCGCACGCACGGCTCGCCTTCGTGCTCGCCCAAGGCGAGCGTGATCTCGAGTGGCAGGACGGTGCCATCGGTGAGCAGCGCGTTGGCGCGCAGCACGTGATCGCTCCAGCGGCCCTGCTGGCAGGCGGCCAGCGCTCCGCGCAGCGCGGCGTGCGTCGACTCCTCGAACAGGTCCATCACCGGCTGCCCGGAGATGCCGTCCTCGACGCCATAGAGCTCGTGCCAGGCGGGGTTGGCGTCGGTGACGATGCCCTCCTGCACCTGGATGATCGCATCGTTGG
>DATHMN010000155.1:0-2496 GCA_035487135.1 Steroidobacteraceae bacterium
CGCGCGGCGAGCGCGGCGCGCACCGGCGCATGCGCGCGCTCCCCGCCCGCCGCCGGACCCAGGCTCGCGAAGTAGTTACGCCACTGCGGCTCAACGCTCGCAGGCTCACGCAGGTACTGCTCGTAGAGCGAGTCAAGAAACTCGGCGTTGCCGCCGTAAAGGGCAGTGGGTTCGAGCATTAGGGGGAAAAGCGCCGGCAGGCCAATAGTTTAGCGAAAAACAGGCGGCGGCGGAAAAACGCCCCCGGCGCGGGGACTTAGAGCAGGTTAAGGAGGCTGCACTCGTACAAGATCAGGGCGCCGTAGATGGCGAGTACCAGGTACAGGAAGAACCCGACCGGGATGTTCCCGAAGGCACGGATACGGGCCAATTGCGTGAGCAGCAGGACGCCGCCGGCCGTGAGCGCCACCTTCACCAGGGCAAAAGCCAGGGCGGAATGACCAATGAGCGGCGCCATGAGGGGATTGGCTTCCACCGCCAGACCCCGCTCCACCAGCACGAGCGTCAGAAGCGCATCGGCAGAGGAGCCGATCACGATCAGCATCCCTACGGCGAGCCACTGTGGGTGGTGCCAGTCGACAGCACCGAGGGTGCGCTCATCCGTGCGCCGTGGGCCGCGGCGCCGCGGCCGGAAGCTGCCGTAGAGAAGCGCGCGCAACACCTGCGAGCGGCGCTCTCCGCGCCGGCGCTCGGCCAGACCCGCTCGCGGATGTAAGGGCTTGCGGTCTTTCACGTGCATGGACACCGTGTTCTTCTTCTGGCAGCAGGCGTAGCGATCGGGCTCCTGCATTCTAGCGATCCTGTGCCCGGCCGGGCGCAGCCAGAAACGTGACGCAGCTCACATTGGCCACGCTGCAGGCGCGGGGTTCGACTTATGACATCTTCCGGCCACTCCTCTATATGATCCGCGGCGGATGTCCGTCGCCCGCGCCAGCCCGCCGAGCTCCCCGTTCCCCGACGGACTGCCGCTGCCGCGCCGCTACTGGGCGATCGCGGCGATCATCCTGGCGATCGTCATGTCCGTGCTGGACAGCACGATCGTCAACATCGCGCTGCCCTCGATCGCACGCGAATTCAAGGTCAGCGCCGCCGCCTCGATCTGGGTCGTCAACGCCTACCAGCTGGCGATACTCATGCTGCTGCTGCCGCTCGCCTCCCTCGGCGAGATCGTCGGCTACCGCCGCGTCTCGCAGGCGGGCATCGTCATCTTCACACTCGCCTCATTCGCCTGTGCGCTCGCCCCGACGCTGCTCACCTTGAGCATCGCGCGGGTGATCCAGGGCGTGGGCGCCGCCGGCATCATGAGCGTGAACGCGGCGCTGGTACGTTTCACCTATCCGCACCGCTCGCTCGGCCGTGCCATCGGCATCAACGCCTTCGTAGTGGCGAGTTCCGCAGCGGTGGGGCCGACGATCGCCTCGGCGGTACTCGCGGTTGCGCACTGGCGCTGGCTGTTCGGCATCAATGTCCCGATCGGCCTGGTAACCATCATCATCTCGCTCAAGTCGCTGCCCGAGTCTGAGCGCACGGCCCGGGCCCTCAACTACGGTGGCGCGCTGCTGTATGCGGGCTGCCTCGGCCTCATCCTGAGCGGGCTGCAGGCGTTATCGCACCACGCAGCCACCACGCTCGCGCTGGCACAGATTGCCTTAGGCGCGCTCCTCGGCTGGCTTCTCACACGGCACGAGCTGCCGCGGGCTGCGCCGCTGGTGCCGTTTGATCTGCTGCGCCGCCCGATCTTTACCCTCTCCCTCGCCACGTCGGTGTGCAGCTTCACGGCCCAGATGAGCGCCCTGGTCTCGCTGCCGTTTGAAATCCAGCGCCTGGGACACAGCGCGGTCGAAACCGGTCTGTTCATGACGCCCTGGCCGCTCGCGCTCGCGCTCGCCGCGCCCATCGCCGGGCGCCTCGCGGACCGTTATCCCGCCGGCATCCTCGGGGGACTCGGGCTCGCCGTGATGGCCACGGGACTGCTACTGCTCGCGCTGTTTCCGAGCACCGGTAGCGGCCTGGGTCTGATATGGCGCATGGCGTTGTGCGGGCTGGGATTTGGGTTTTTCCAAGCCCCCAACAATCGCACTATCATGGCGGCCGCTCCGCGTGCGCGCAGTGGCGCAGCCGGCGGCATGCTGAGCGCGGCGCGGCTGCTCGGACAGACGCTCGGTGCCGCCACCGTGGCGATCCTGTTCCGGGCCTACGCGGCGGCCGGATCCACCGCGGCGCTGTACTTCGCCACGGCACTGGCGCTTACCGCTGCGCTCGTGAGCTTGGTGCGCCTGAGGCACACGGCCGCATAAGGAGACACACCATGGCACAAGGCCCCACACCAACCCCACCGGCCCCGATCACGCCGCCCTTCACCCTCAGCAGCGCCATCGCCAAGGTGCGTATGGCGGAGGACGCGTGGAATAACCGCGATCCGCAACGCGTGTCGCTCGCTTACACGGAGGACTCCGAGTGGCGTAATCGCGCGGAGTTCTTGCAGGGCCGCGCGGC
>DATHMN010000156.1:0-65534 GCA_035487135.1 Steroidobacteraceae bacterium
GGTCACTTCTACAACTGGTACGACACTCTTGATCTGCGCCCCCTGGATCCGCGCTACGTCTCTACGGTGGACAGCGGCAACCTGGCGGGGCATCTCATCGCACTCGCCAGCGCGTGTCGCGAATGGAGCGCGCTGCCTACGACCGGTGATCTGCCACGTGGCGGAATTACAGACGCCCTCGGGCTGCTGCACGAGGCCCTGCGGGAGCTTCCCGAAGGGCTGCGGGCACACACGGCACTCGTTGCGCAGCTGGAACACGCTCTCGACACGCTCGCCGCCGTATTTCCTGCCGGCGGAGCGATGCCGGAACCGGCGGCCTTGGCGCCGCTGGCCACCACGCTCGCCGACGCTGCGCGCGCCTTGGCCGGTGAGCTGGGCGATGAGGCAGGCGGCGAGATACGGTTTTGGGCTGAAGCGGCCACCAGGTCAGTCGAGAGCTGGCAACGCGATTTGAGTCTGTCGGTTGCAGAGGCCGCGACGCTGCGACAACGCTTGGCACGTATCGAATGCATCGCGGAGGACATGTCCGAAGCCATGCAGTTCGGCTTTCTGCTCGACCCGGAGCGGCGACTCCTCTCGATCGGCTACAGCACCGCCGAGGGCACACTGGATCCCAGCTGCTACGACCTGCTCGCCTCGGAGGCACGACTGGCGAGCTTTATCGCCATCGCCAAGAACGATGTCCCTTCCCGGCACTGGTTCCGGCTGGGACGTGCGGTTACCGCGGTCGGCCATGGTGCGGCGCTGATCTCCTGGTCCGGCTCGATGTTCGAATACCTGATGCCGTCGCTGGTCATGCGTGCGCCCTCGGGCAGCCTGCTGGAGCAAACCAATCGCTTGATCGTCAAACGGCAAATCCAGTACGGCGCGCAGCTCGGCGTGCCTTGGGGCGTTTCGGAGTCCGCTTACAACGCACGCGACCTGGAACTCACCTATCAGTACTCCAATTTCGGCGTGCCTGGCCTGGGACTCAAGCGAGGCCTGAGCGAGAACGCGGTGATCGCCCCGTATGCGACAGCGTTGGCGGCCATGGTCGATCCGCAACGTGCCGCGCGCAACTTCGCCACGCTGGTTGCGCTCGGTGGCCGCGGTCGTTACGGCCTGTACGAAGCGTTCGATTACACACGCAGCCGGTTACCGGAGGGATGCCAGTTCGCCATCGTCCGGGCCTTCATGGCCCATCATCAGGGCATGAGCATAGTCGCCATCGCCAACGTGCTTTTCGACGGCAGAATGCGCGAACGGTTTCACGCGCAGCGCAGCATTCAGGCGACCGAACTGCTCCTGCAAGAGCGCGCCCCCCGGGACGTCTCGGTGGCGCATCCGCGCGCCGAGGAGGTCGGCACGGCAGCGCGGATCCAAGAAGTTCAAGCTCCGGAAGGACGGCGCCTCAGTACCGCGCACGACTCAACGCCGCAGACGCATCTGCTCTCCAACGGACGTTACTCGGTGATGCTCACGGCCGCCGGTTCCGGCTTCAGTCGCTGGCGCGATCTGGCAGTCACACGCTGGCGCGCGGATCCGACATGCGAGGACACCGGCAGCTACTTTTTTGTCCGTGACCTCGCAAGCGGTGCACAGTGGTCGGCCGGCTATCAGCCAAGCCGCATCGAGCCGGATGGCTACGAGGTCAATCTCTCCGAGGATCGGGCGGAAATCCACCGAACCGACGGCACGATCACCACGGTCCTGGAGGTACTGGTTTCCCCGGAAGACGACGCCGAGGTTCGCCGCGTATCGCTGGTGAACTCGGGCAGCACGGCACGCGAGATGGAAGTGACCTCCTACTGCGAACTCGTACTGGCGCCACCTGCCGCCGACGCGGCACATCCAGCATTCTCGAAACTGTTCGTGCAGACCGAGCATCTCGCCAAGCTGGGCGCGCTCCTGGCGACACGTCGCCGCCGCTCCGACACCGATCCGGAGGTCTGGGTGGCTCATCACGTGGTCATCGAAGGCGAGGCGCTGGGAAAACCAGAATTCGAAACCGATCGGGCGCGGTTCCTTGGCCGCGGACGCAACATCCAGGCACCGCTCGCGATGGTCGAGGGACGGCGTCTGTCCAGTGTCGTCGGCGCGGTCCTTGATCCGGTGTTCGCACTGCGCCAGCGCGTGCGCATACCGCCGGGCGCTACCGCACGGCTGGCCTTCTGGACGGGGATAGCTGCCTCCCGCGAAGCCGCGCTCGACCTCGTCGATAAGCACCAGAGCGCGAACGCCTTTGTGCGCGCCGCGACGCTCGCCTGGACGCACGCGCAGATACAACTTCGGCACCTCGGCATCGACGCCGCGGAGGCCGCACTCTTCCAGCGCCTGGCCGGCTATCTGCTCTATGCTGATTCAGCGGCGAGACCTTCCTCGGACACTATCGGCCGAGGCGCCGGCGGTCCGGACGCCCTCTGGACCCAGAGCATTTCCGGTGATCTGCCGATCGTGCTGTTGCGCATCGATGATGTCGAAGATGTGGTCATCGCGCGTCAGCTGCTGCGCGCCCATGAGTATTGGCGCATGAAACAGCTGGCGGTCGACCTCGTCATCCTCAATGAGCGAACGAGTTCCTATCTTCAGGACCTGCAGATCGCGCTCGAGACCCAGCTGCGCATGAGCCAGTCACGTCCGCAGCTCGGCGCGGACAGCGCGCGTGGCTCGGTATTCCTGCTGCGCACGGATCTGCTCTCGGAACAGACCCGGGCGCGGTTGTTCGCCGTGGCGCGGGCCGTTCTGGTCGCGCAGCGTGGCAGTCTGGCAGAGCAACTCGACCGTTTGCGGACTGCCGCCCCGGCAGTCAAGCGGCGCCCCAACATGGGCCAGCAACCGTACGCGCCGCCGAGCGCTCCCGGGTCACTGGAGCTGGAATTTTTCAACGGACTGGGAGGATTCGCGGCCGACGGTCGCGAATACGTCACGCAACTGGGCCCGGGTCAGACAACCCCGGCTCCATGGATCAATATTATTGCCAATCGCAGCTTTGGCTTTCAGGTCGCCACTGAGGGCAGCGGATTCACCTGGGCACAGAACAGTCGCGAGAACCAGCTCACCGCCTGGTCGAACGATCCGATCACAGATCGCCCGGGCGAAGCCCTGTATGTGCGCGACGAGGAGACCGGCGAGTTTTGGGGCCCGACGGCTGCACCCATCCGGGATGCCGGCGCGCACTTCAGCGCCCGCCACGGGCAGGGCTATAGCCGCTTCGCGCATGCCTCCCACGGTATTGAACTCGAGCTCGCAATGTATGTGCCGATGGACGATCCGATCAAGGTGTCACGCCTCAGGATCCGCAATGTCTCGGCCAAGGCGCGCAGGCTCTCGGTCACGGCGTACGTCGAGTGGGTGCTGGGTACTTCGCGCGCCGCCACAGCGCCCTTCATCGTGACCTCGATCGATCCTGCCACGGGTGCGATGTTCGCCACAAATCCGTGGAACGCGATGTTCGCTGGAGTGGCATTCGCGGATCTCGCCGGTCGCCAAACGCACTGGACCGCCGACCGTCGCGAGTTTCTCGGACGCTATGGCGGGCTCGACCGGCCGGCCGCCCTCGCCGCTCGTACGCCGCTGTCCCAGCGGGTGGGTGCTGGCCTCGACCCGTGCTGCGCCCTGCAGAGCTTCGTCGAGCTCGAACTGAACGAGACTGTCGAGATTGCTTTTTTTCTGGGTCAGGCCGCGAATTCGACCGATGCACAAGAACTCTTGCGCCGCTACCGCGCCGCCGATCTGGATGCGCGGCTGGACACGGTGGTTCGGTACTGGGACGAGGTGCTCGGTAAGGTCCAGGTGAAAACGCCGGACCGCTCCCTGGACATCATCCTCAACCGCTGGATGCTCTATCAGACGCTGGTTTGTCGCCTATGGGCGCGATCGGCGTTTTACCAGGCCAGCGGAGCCTATGGATTCCGCGACCAGCTGCAGGATGGCATGGCGCTGGCGCTCACCACACCCAGCCTGACACGCGAGCATTTGCTGCGCGCAGCGGGCCGACAATTCATCGAGGGCGACGTACAGCACTGGTGGCTGCCGTCAACTGTGCAGGGATCTGCAGGCGCGGGCGTGCGTACGCGCATTTCCGACGACCGGACGTGGCTGGCGTACGCCACGGCGCAATACATCGAGGCAACCGCGGACATTGCGGTCCTGGATGAGAGAGTGGCGTTTCTTGAGGGGCCCGCACTGCGTCCGGGTGAGCACGACGCATATTTCCAGCCGGTGATTTCCGACGATAGCGCGACGCTGTTCGAACATTGTGCCCGCGCGCTCGAACAGAGCCTCGCGGTTGGGGAGCATGGTCTGCCCCTGTTCGGTACTGGCGACTGGAACGACGGCATGAACCGCGTGGGCGAGCAAGGGCGCGGTGAGAGCGTCTGGCTCGGGTGGTTCCTGTACACCACGCTCCTGGCGTTCGCGGCTCTGGCGCGCGAGCGCCAGCAGCCGCAGCGCGCGGCGCAATGGTCAGACCACGCGAGTGCATTACGCGATTCACTGGAGCGCAGCGCCTGGGACGGCGGCTGGTATCGCCGCGGCTATTTCGACGACGGTACTCCACTCGGATCAGCCGCGAGCACCGAGTGCCGCATCGACTCGATCGCTCAGTCGTGGGCCGCGATCTCCGGTGGCGCCGACCCGGACCGTGCTGCGATGGCGATGGCCGCCGTCGGCAATGATCTCATTCGAGCGGACCCCGGGCTGGCGTTGCTGTTCACACCGCCCTTTGATCACACGACCCTTGATCCGGGCTATATCAAGGGCTATCCACCCGGCATTCGCGAAAACGGCGGCCAGTACACGCACGCTGCCACCTGGTCAGTGATCGCCTACGCCCGGCTAGGCCAGGGCAACAATGCCGGTGCACTGTTCGCACTCCTCAATCCCATCAATCACTCGAGCAGCCGCACCGGTGTGCAGCGCTACAAGGTGGAGCCATACGTCATTGCCGCAGACGTCTACTCCGTCGCGCCGCACATCGGGCGCGGCGGCTGGACGTGGTACACAGGCGCGGCTGGCTGGATGTATCGGGCCGGTCTTGAGAGCATCCTGGGATTTCGCTTACGCGGGGCGAGCCTCCTGCTGACTCCCTGTATCCCCGAGAAGTGGCCGCGCTTTGAGATCGTGTTCAAGCACCGCTCGGCACGCTACGAAATACTGGTAGAAAACCCGCACGGCGTCAGTCGCGGAATCGCGCACGCTGAGCTCGACGGCACGACACTTGCGACGGGTTTGCAAACGCGCATTCCGCTCGTCGACGACGGCAAGACCCACGGCGTGCGGCTGGTCTTGGGGCCGTAGCGTCCAGAAACCAGCATCGGAGCTGCCATACCAGATTGCCGGACTCGGATATGCCGCGAGACTCGCGGGCGCCTGGATGCAGTTTAGACAAGACCCACCGCGTTCCTCGCGCGGCGCTCACCTGCCGATGAGCCGCATGCCGTCTTCGTCATATCGCGCGCCGACGGCTGCGCCGATAGGAAAGATCCGCTTCAACGAGGCCGTCAATTCCGGAGTCAGCGACGCTTGCGCCGCGGCCACGTTTTCCTCCAGATGCCGAGTCCGGCGTACACCGGGAATCGGAATTACTTGCGGTTGCGCCGTGAGTAGCCACGCTAGCGCCAGCTGTGCGGGCGTGCAGCCCTGTTGCAGCGCGAGCTCCCGCAGCTGCGCCACCAAGTGAGCATTGGCTCCGGCGGCCGCACCGGTGAATCTTGGCTGCTGGCGGCGGTAATCATCGGGCGCCAGGCTCGCCACCTCCGCGATGGTGTCCGTCAGAAAGCCGCGACCGAGCGGAGCGAATGCGACGAAGCTCGTTCCGAGTTCTTTGCAAACCGGAATCATGTCAACTTCGGCATTACGCGCCCAAAGAGAGTACTCACTTTGGAGCGCGCTGATGGGATGTACGGCGGCAGCGCGTCGTAACGTTGCCGAGGAGACCTCTGAGAGCCCGATGGCGCGTATCTTCCCCTGCCGCAGCAGATCTGCGAGAACGCCCACCGTCTCTTCGATCGGGTACGTCGGGTCGTAGCGATGCACGTAATACAGGTCGATCGTCTCGGTTCTAAGACGGCGCAGCGATCCCTCGCAGGATTGCCGAATGTACGCCGGACTATTGTCGATCAAAGCCGCGCTCAGAATTCGGTCCCGTACAAAGCCGAACTTGCTGGCAATGACCAAGCGATTGCGGCGTCCGACAGCGAACCGCCCGATCAGTTCCTCGTTATGATGGGGGCCGTATGAATCCGCGGTGTCCAGGAAATTGACGCCGAGGTCGAGGGCACGCTCGAGAGTGGCGAGGTTCTCCCGCGCATCGCTCGGCCCGTAACATTCGCTCATCCCCATGCAACCGAGGCCCATGACGGATACCGACAGCTCGGTGCCACCCAAGGGCACACGTCGCAGCAGCTCGGGTCGCATGTACAAGTCTCCCATTCGACTCCTTCAGCGAAGTGCCTCGAACCTCACTGCCTGCCCGGTCTACGTGCCGGTCTTCACGGCGGTCCAGGTGCGCGTTCGAATACGCTCAGTGTCCGGTCCGGCTTCCGCTTGCTGGTACAGGCGCGAGCGCATCTGCTGCCCTGGATAAATTGACGGATCCTGACGGATTGCGGCCTCGACGTACCGATCCGCCGCGCGATTGTTGTTGCCGTAGTGTATTTCGTTGGTAATCGCCGCGATCACTTGCGGCTCCAAGAGAAAATCTATGAAGCGATACGCGGCGTCGGCATCGGGCGCGGCGACGGGTATCAGGAACGCGTCGTAGCTGATGCACGCGCCCTCCTTGGGCACGGTAAAAGCGATCCGGACGTGCACGCCGGTCGCACGCAACTGGGCCCGGGTTGCAGCGGCGTCGCTCGAGTAACCCATCGCGAGGCACGTTTCTCCGTTTGCCAGATCACTCAGATACTCAAGAGAGTCGAAGGCGCGGATGTACGGCCGTATCGCCAGCAGCAGTCTCTCCGCCTCCTTGTAGTCCTGTGCACTCGCGGTATTCGGATCGAGGTGCAGGTAGTTGAGTACCAGCGGCAGTACGTCAGAGGGAGAGTCGAGCAGCGTGACACCACAATCGGCGAACCGCTTCACGACTTCCGGCTTGAAGAGCATGTCGAGACTGTCAACCGGTGCGTCCGGCATGCGCGCACGGATCATGTCGACGTTGTAGGCGAAGCCATTGATTGAATGCAGATAGGGTACCGCGTGGCGGTTACCCGGATCTGCGCGCGCCATGGCACTCAAAGCGACCGGGTCGAGGTTGTCCCAGTTCGGGAGTTTCGCCCGGTCCAGTGGACGAAACGCCCCCGCCTTGATTTCACGACTGAAGAAGTCCGTCGAGGTACTGACCACATCGTAACGAAGATCGCCGGCCCAAACCCAACCCTCGAGGGTATTGGCCGAGTCATAGGTACCGTACTTGACCTGAATGCCGGTGCGTTGCTCAAAATTCGCCACGGTGCTCTTGCCGATGTAGCCCTCGTAATTCGCGATGTAAAGAATCCGCGACGTCGCCGCCACTTTTGAGTCCCCGGATCTTTCCCCGCAGGCCGCGATGAGCAACACCGCCACTGCCAACGGCGCGTAGCTTGCGAAGAAGTTTGAGGCTGTCTTATGCTGCACTGGCAGATCGTCTGCTTCCCAGTCAGGTTAGACTCAGTTTCTAACCGACAAATGCTTAATCGACAAGTCGAACGGCAATCTGAGTCACACCGCCGCTCCGGCACGGCGTCTTGGCGAGCCGGGGCCGACTTGCGGGTTGTGCACATCTCGACACATTCGGAGCGCGTCCCATGCCACTAAGCTCGTTCGATGCAGAGGTGTCGTCTGCGGTAGTCGTCGATGCTCTACGGCGCGATGGCGCTGCCATCGTCCGCAACCTCGCACCACCGAGCTTAGTTCAGTCGGTCTGCGCGGAGTTGCGCGCCAAGTTGGACGAATCGGGTGCCGATCATCAGGCCAGTTACCCTACCGGATTCAGCGGCCGGAAAACCCTGCGTTGCTACGGTGTGCTGCGTTTCTCGCCGAGCAGCTCTCAACTGATCGCACATCGCATGGTTCTTGAGGTGGCGGACGCCGTGCTATTGCCGGCCTGCGCCGATTATCAGCTGGGAAGCACGACGGGCATTGAAATACTGCCCGGACAAGGCAATCAGCCACTACATCGGGACGATACGCCGTACCCGATCCAATTGGCAGGACTTGAACTGCAGATCGGCGTGATGTGGGCACTATCCGACTTCACGTCGCAGAACGGCGCGACCCGGATTGCCATCGGCAGTCATCGACTGCTCAGGAGCTGGCACATACCAGAGGTTTCGCACTGCGAACAGGCAGTGATGCCCCAGGGCTCCGCCGTCTTTTATCTGGGGTCGACCTGGCATGGAAGCGGGGAAAACCGCAGCAGTTCGGCGCGTACCGGCCTGATCAACACCTACAGCTTGGGATGGCTCCGCTCCGAGAGTAACCACATGCTGGAGGTGCCGCCTTCGATCGCGGCACAATACAACCAAAGCGTCCGGCGCCTTCTTGGATACACCACTCATGGCGACGGCGAAGATCAGCTGGGTCATTACGACGGTCACGAACCTGTCTGGGTATCACCCCGCTCGAGGTTTGGCAGCGGCACGTAGTCCTGAGCTTGCGATTCCGCGCGCCCACATGCGTCTCTGCGCGCCAACCCGATGCCGCCGATTACTCCCTGATATCCAGCTCAGGCATTAAGAATACACGCGCTCCTCCTGCGGTATCAGCGGCGGCAGCTGGAACGCTTCCGATGATGCTGGGTGGGCACGTATCCACGCCGTGTCAGGGGTCTTTGGCTGCGCTCAACAGCAATGGCGCGGGAAAGCGGGCGGACTCATTCGCGAGCCATTCGCGAAAGGCCGCGACCTTCTCGAGCGAGAGATGCGCCGGTGGGCAGACAAAGTGGTAGGCATGTGGAGAGCGAACCGCGCGACCGGCGAGCGCGAGCCGCCCCGCTGCGACTGCGTCAGCCACCATCGTCCACCGTGACAAGGCCAGCCCCTGGCCCGCCTCAGCCGCACGCACAATTGCGACCGCATCGTCGAATGCGGCGCCGGAACTCGGCCACACTTCGTCCGGGCCGGCCTCCAGCAACCAGGCTGTCCAGGGTTCGTAAGTGCTGTGCAACAATTTGTATCGCTTGAGATCGCTGGCTTCGGCAACCGTGCCGAACCGCTGCAGCAGCGCGGGGATACAGACCGGCACCAGCCATTCCTCCAGAAGCTTCTGTGAATGCAACCGCGGCCAGCCACCAGCGCCGAAGCGAATCCCAGCGTCCATGCCGATTTTCACGAAATCGACCAGCTCAGTTGAAGTGTGGATCTGCACGTCGATACCAGGATGGCGCGCCGTGAAGTTCGGCAGCCGCGGCAGCAGCCACTGCGCGAGAAAGGATGCGAGCATCGTGACCCACAGTGGCCCCGAGCCCCGATCTGCCCGAGCCTCGTTAATCGCCCGCTCGAGATCGGCAAGCGCCTGCTCGACCTTCGGCAGCAGCGCCTTGCCCTGCGCGGTCAGCTCAACCCGGCGACCGTCGCGCCGAAAGACGGGGACACGCAGGTAATCCTCGAGCGCCTGCACCTGCATGCTGGCCGCACTGACGGTGACGCCGAGGGCGTCGGCGCCACGGGTGAAACTCCGATGTTGAGCGACCGCCACGAACACCCGCAGGCTCGCGAGCGGTGCGCGCCGAAAGGCGTTGCGCGGCGTTGTGATCGGGTTTGCGCGACGCTGGTTGCGCCTGACCACGGGCGCCGCGCGCGCACTCTTGACCGCAGCCGCCCGACGATTGTTCTCTCGTATGCGCATCCGATGGCCCAATTGCCTGTATCGCTTGCCGCCAATCATACGCCGTGCGGAGAGTAACTTCAGATGAGGCAAAAGCCCGTATTTCTAAGGGTTTGCGCACCGTTCAGCCGCCCTGCATGACCATTCAGCTTTTCTGAGAGCGCCCGTCCCGAGAGCGCGCACCATCTCACTCGGACCTAGCGTCCACGCACGCTTAGCAAGAGGAGAATCGTCATGAGAGTCAGTCGTGTCATTAGTATGGCCGCTGCTGTGGTCATCACCGCCACTGAGCTGGCATGGCTTTCCAGCAGCGCCCCGCTCAGCGCGCCGGAGCCACCCAGCGCGGCTTCGCCGGCGAGCGAAACGTCCGCCGCACCGTTGCCGGAGATCGTGGTCATCGGCCACCGGTAACGGCTTGTGAACTGCATTGTATTTTGCACGGCATCGGGCCAAGTGATCCGCGAAGACCACGGCGGCGGCGCGCAGTGAGTCCTCCATCTCTGCGTGCTCCGACTCCGTGGCGGGACACGGACCTGGCATGGAAACCCGGAGCGCTCCGCGGCAATTGTCGGACCCGGAGCACCCGTCGCGAGAGCCGATCCGCATCGGATCATTGGCTGGGAAGGAGCCGTTCTGCTTCCGTGAACAGCGAGGGGTCCACCAGCGCGCCCGAAGCGGCCGCGTTGTCGTTGACCTGCTCGGGACGCGATGCCCCGACGATCGCGGAACTGACGTTTGGTTGCCTTAAGACCCACGCCAGCGCGAATTGGGCCAAAGTCAGGTTTGCCTGGGCTGCCAGCCGCTTCACCTGTTGCACCGCTTGCAGGGTCGCCGGCGTCAGCCAGCCGGGATCTAGGAACGCTCCCATTGCGGGATCCGCCGCACGACTGTTCGCCGGAAGCGGCGAATTCGGCAGATACTTTCCGGTGAGGACTCCCTGTGCGAGCGGCGACCAGACGACCTGCGAGATCCCGGATTTCGCCGACAGAGCCAGCAGGCCGTTCTCCGGTTCGCGATGCAACAGCGAATATTGCGGTTGACTGGAGACAAAGCGGACAACGTTCTTCAGCGCCAAAGCTGCCTCAATCCGCTCCAGAGGCCATTCGGAGAAGCCGACGTAACGCACCTTTCCGGACGTCACCGCCTGAGTCAGGGCCTCCATGGTCTCTTCCAGCGGAGTGTCGAAGTCGTATCGATGGCATTGGTACAGGTCCACATAGTCGACCTGCAGTCGCTTGAGTGACGCCTCCAGCTGCTTTCGGATTTGCTCCCGTGACAAGCCACGGTCGGTGTCGCTCATCGGAAAGAACAGCTTGGTCGCAAGCACGTAGCTCTCACGCTTGACGCCTGCCAGCGCCTCGCCAAGCACCATCTCGGCGGCCCCCCGGCCATAGACGTTCGCGGTATCCAGGAAATTGATCCCGAGATCGAGCGCGCGATGCACGCAGGCGATAGCGAGCTGCTTTCGCAGCGGGTCGGTGAAGGTCAGCCACGAGCCGAAGCCGATCTCCGAAAGCACCAGGTCGCTGCTTCCAAGCTTCCGGTATTTCATGAGACGACTGCCTTGAATCGGCTCGCGCGCATAGATGCCAGAGTCTCGCGAGCCGCCATGCGAAATGTCTTGGGAATCGTCAGGTTTACTCCGGCGACGATGCTCATCAGTGATTCAGCGTTACCAAGGGCAAAGGTGCCGCTTCGGGCCGCTCAGTGTGCCTTTCGCTGTCCGCGCTAGCAGGGCCGGCCGCGAGCCCATTGCATGCCGTATCGCGCTTGCTTGACGCGCCGCTGGCGCTTGGGGCGCCACAAACGCTCAGGACGGTCGACCCAAGGCTTGCTCGGCCAGTTCCAGCAGTTGCGGTGTCGTAACCGCGGAGAGATCCGCGCCGATCTCACGCACGACGCGCTGATAGGTCTCGCGGTGATGCGTGCGCAGGTACTCGCTCAGATGCTGGGCCGCATTACTCTTTCCCGTGCCATGGCCGACGACGACGATCCGGCCTCCGGCGGCCAGAGCAGCGCCAATTCGCTGGTAGAAGTCGGCGTCCTCCGGAGCCCGCTGGCCCTCCTCCCGTGATTGCCCCTTATGCGTGAGGTGATGCAAAAAGTGATGGGGGTCGTAGGGCCTGATTTCCTGCTTCGATCCATCGCCGGATGCCTGATCGATGCGGTAGATCTTCGCGCCGTGGTGGTCCACCACCACCATCAGGCTGGGTGCCGCTGGTGAGGGATGCGCCGGCGCCTGCGACGGGGCGTCAGGCGTCCAACCCGCGCGCTGTAGAAAGTGGCGCACGTCGACCACCTCAGAACTGGTGAGATCCTTGGTGTGGGGCTTGTGCATCTGATAACGCTCGGAACCGACACTGAAAGCGAACTTATCGCCGTCGCGGTGCACCGTGCCTATTCTCTCGATCAGCCCGACCACGTCCATCCATTCCAGATTATGGGCGGTCGGATGCCGAAACAGAGCTTCCAGCGCTCTAAGATGCGCGCCGTGCAGGGCGTTCGGCCCCTGCCCGCGTATTGTTTCTTCGCCGCCGACTTCATTGGTGTTCATATAGGGAGATACCTTAGATCAGAGTTCTCGCATGATCACAACAGCGTGCCTTTGGCCAAGGCAAGTTCGTTCCAGCACGACGTACACCCTCACATTACCGCTTCAGCTGACACGCCACATCACTAATATCCTGCTGCGGCGAAAGCTCGACCTCGACCTTGCCTAGCAAAGCTCTGCTCGCTGCGGAGCGTAGGCATCGGTCCGGGCTCGAAGGCACAATCATTCAGTGGCCAATGAAGCGCACCGAGGGCGACATACTAGTCCCTCGGTGCGCCCCGCGGTCGCGGTGCCGCGGCCCAGCCCTACGCTGGTTTCGCTTCAAAATCTATGACGTTCGGATGGACTTACCGGCTGTGCTGCCTGTAGAAACCTTGGAGATCCTTCTTATAATTCTCCTGGGTTTCCACCTTTTGCACCGTATGTCCGGGTTTCAACACGGGCTTTAATGAAGGGGCGCCTGCGGCGGCATCTTCGAACGTTGCAACGACCTTGCCGCGTTCATCTTTGACGACATTGATCTTCATGGATCTTCTCCTAAACACCGTTGCTTTCAAAGTTCCCAGTGATGCCCTGATCCACTGAGTTAGCGAACTGATCTACCGCACTCAGTGTAATGTTGTAGCTGGGCTCACCACCGGCACCGCCCTGATCCACATACACCGTAACGTCTGAAATTAGCGCACCAACGTTGTTTTCAGAGCTTTGCAGTGTGAATGCGAAGGCTTCATGATTGGTGATGTTGCCGCCCCAGACTGTCCAACGCTGCGGTCCGCCGGTCTGTGTGATTGTGTTCCACGTAGCCATCTTGAACCTCCCGGTTCCTGCTCATATCGAGGATCTATGTTCCTCAATTGAGAATACGTATTCCCACTGCAGAAGGCGCCATCGCCGAGCGGCCGACGGGAACGTCATGCGGCGCGTTCGATTCGCACGCGCCGCGGCTCAGCGGAGATGCGAGACTCAAATAGCGCCACAGATCAGGCAACTGCTAGAGTTCGCTGGTCAAACCGGTGGCGGTAATCACTGAGTGAAATGGTGACTATGAACGCGCGGCGCGTAGCTTTGTTCTTCTCGATGATCTGCGGCATGAGCGGCGCATCTGCGCAGCTGGGACCGGAATCGGTCGATAAGGCGGCGAAACTTGAGCCCGGACAATCCGTCTTCAGCGGAAACACGAAAATCACCCTGAATC
This sequence comes from Steroidobacteraceae bacterium, assembly GCA_035487135.1. Taxonomy (GTDB): domain Bacteria; phylum Pseudomonadota; class Gammaproteobacteria; order Steroidobacterales; family Steroidobacteraceae; genus 13-2-20CM-66-19. The sequence continues at coordinate 13,530 of DATHMN010000156.1, forward strand.
AGCGCGACGCTGGCACCAAGGATGCCGACGGATGGTTTCTGGTGAAGTCCGCGAAGGACGGGTTCTCCGTGCGTTTCCCCGCGCCCATCACGGACGAGACCCATTACATCCGCGGCGGCAATGGCGCTTCTATCGAGCAAAATAACCTCAGCGCCCGAACCAGTACGATGAACTTTGTCGTCGGTTGTACCAAGGACAGGAACCACAGAATCTCTGCCGATACCGTTCATCAGGTGGTAACCGCGATTGCCGGCTTGTCGCATCAATTCGCATCAGCACCATTCAAGAATGGCGCACTCGTTGGCACGGAATACAGCGGCATTGATCCGAAAGGTACTTATTTCGCCGGTCAGTCATTTATGCTCGGCGAACAATTCTGTCAGTTCTTAGTTGGATCCCGCGAGCCATTCAATGGAATCCCGGCTCAAGCCCGCACGGCATTCGACTCGTTCCGACCAGAGGACGTCCGCCAATGATTCAGACGCGCACCTTGGAAAGATCGGCGGCTAACACTGGTGGCTACCTCCCTGCTTGCGGTCTCAGGGGAGCGTGACGGAAGCGAAACGCTTGTAAGAGCCCGATTCGTCGTCGTTCCAAAACACCTGACGCAAGGTTGCCCCACCTGCCTATCCTGGGTCGCCGCCGATGGACGCGAGAAGACTCATTTGGCGGGTGCACCTGCTCCGCTCAGCAGTGTGTGCTTCCGGTCTAACTTCGGCCATTTACGCCGCCGGCCCAACCTCCTCGATTGCGGTCGTTCAATCCGGGCGGCGCTCAGCGCATGGCCAGGCGTCTCGATCCAGAGTTCGAGAGTCTTGTCGTGCTAGGGCGCACATCGCTATTCGGGCTCTTTGCTGGCTATGAACAGCGCGATGAGCGGATCGAGCGCAGGTAGCGATAGGCGGTATTCAGCACCAAGCCGCCCATAGCATCTACTGTTCGGGCGGCGCCGACTTCAAGTGCTCTTGCAAGAAGGCCTCGATACTGGTCAGCACCTGCACGCGGGCTTCAGTGTGCCATTGCCAGTGATCTTCCGCTGCGAGCTTCACCAGAGTTACGGGCTTGCCGGCCGTTTGGAGTGCATGGCCCATGCGCTCAGACTGCTCGTCCATGATCGGTCCGTCCGCGCCGTAGATGAGGAGCACCGGGATAGTGATGGACCCAGCCGCATTGATGGGTGACTTGGCGACGAGTCTCGAATCATGCTCTGAGCCCACGCGCTTCTCCAGCGTATCTGCAGCTGTGGAAAATGTCTTTGCTCCGAAGACTGGCGAGCGAGGAACCACTGCGTGCAGCCACGCGGGAACGTCGAAAATTCCGTTGACGCCGATCGCACACGCATAAAGTTGCGGCGTGAACGCGGCGCCTGCGAGTGCCACATAGCCGCCGTAGCTGAAGCCGACGATGCATATTCGATGTGGGTCAGCGATGTGCTGATCGATCATCGCGCGCACCCCGTCGGTTACGTCGTCCTGCATCAGCCCACCCCACTGCCGATAGCCAGCCTCACGGAAAGCTTCACCGAAGCCACTCGAGCCGCGGAACTGCGGCTGCAGCACCGCGTAACCACGCGTGGCGACGAACTGCACGTCACTGTTGAACACCGGATAGTCACGGGAGTTTGCGTTACCGTGCGGCAGCACGACGAGCGGCAGAGCCCCTGCGGGAGCGCCGGGCGGCAGTGTCAGGTAGGCGGGTATTTGAGTTCCATCTCGCGCTGTGTAGCTGATCTGTTTCGTCTCACCGAGCGGTACACCGGTCAAGTTCGGAAAAGGCTCCGCCGCGATGTCGGCGCGATGTGACGTGAAATCAATCAAATAGTAGACCGGCGGGGCGTTGGATGCTTGTGCCATGGCAAGCGTTTTGGTGCCGTCATACGTCCAGCCGTAGAGCTGGACCATTTTTGACGGAAAGGCGTGCTGCACCGAGTCGTATCGGTGCTGGGCAGTGGCGTCCAACCATTTAGGCGCAATCGTCGAACCGCCGAGGAATACCCCGAGGATAGCGCCACTGTACGGATCCTCGTACACCCCTGTGACGTCTGTTTCGGGGTCCTCTGCGAGGACGTGCGGAGCTGAACCGTCGACAGGATAAGCCCAGGCCGCTTGGTGTGGCCGGCCGTTTGCCGTTAGAACCACCAATGCCGACCCATCCGGCAGAACGCCGGCGAGATTGGGTTGCTCGACCGTGTCATCACGACGTAGCAACTCCTGAAGCTTTTCTCCGCGCCATACGGAAACACGGTATGTATGACCTCGGGAATCCCAATCTTCGCGCGCGACCGGGTCGCCGTGTATGTCGATGACCCAGCGTACCGTCTGCGGCGTACCTTCGTTCACAAGCTGCCAGCTGCCGTCTTGCGTCGACACCTCAATCAGCCACTTCTCTTGGTTTCTTCCCAAGGCCGCAGTCATCAGCACCGCGTGAGGGTGTGCCGCGTGCGCGAATAGCAGGCTCGCGTTGCGCGCGTTAACGGCGCCCGGCTTATTGCCGCCCCTTCCGGGCAGTACGCGACCGTCGCCGCCAGTCGCGTCGTAAGCTAAAGTCCAGGTTTGTTCACTCGAGTAGCGGCCGGGCGAATCGATGTTCTCACTCAACACCACCAGCAGCGTCTCCGAGTCATTCCAGCGCAGAACGCGCAGCCTGCCTTGATCCGGCAGCGAAAGGACGCGCTGCATCTTGTGCGCCGAGAGATCGTAGATCGCAACCTTCGCCGGAGCCTCGCGTTGGTCCGCCCACGCAAGCCAGTGCCCATCTGGACTAAGGACCACCAGTGTTTCGGCGGGCAGGCTGCCGAAAATCGCCGCTGTTGGCGGCGCTACCGCGGGAGCCGGCAAAGCGCATGGTGATAGGAGTAAAAGGAGCGCGCCGAAGCGCGCCGATCGAACGTCGTAAGCCATTCAACCCCCCCAGTTCGCACACCGCCGTCATGGCTCCGGCCAATACTTGTAGTGCCGCATCCGAGGCGGCTTAAAAACCCGAACCTTGCCGCAACTCAGAGCTTAGCAGCACTCAGTCCGGGTCCCGGGTGTCGCACACAGATCTGACTTAACTCGGCTACGCAGGACGGCATCACGCAATGCGACGCCGGCGAGCGAAGCTCAGAACTCTGCGAGAAGACCAGATGCCGTTGGTGGCACTTGCGGCGCGGTGTGGCAATGCCCGCTCGTTGCCGAGAGCGAAACAAGCAACGCGAGCGCGAGCGCCCACCGTGGCCTAGCCAACCTGCCTGTACATCGCTCTCTTCCCCCCGGCAGCCCCCAATATTCTTATGTTAGCTCGTCGATGACACTCGGGCACATCTGCCCCGCGATCGGGTTCGTACTTTGCATGACAATTTCATGGCCAGCAAATCAGATCTGTTCCCATGCGGCTGCAAATCTCAGGTAGCGACCGCTAACCATATTCGATGCCCGGGGGCCGCGCATCTCTCTTCACACAGCGGTGCGTGCGTCAAGTTTCATTGACAAGCCTCTCATCCGCTGACTGCTAGTAGATTCATGACTTCGGGGCGGAGCGTAGGGTATAGGCCGTCTGTCGAGCGTGTCCGGGGTAAACCGGCCATCCGTGCGACATTTCCGTAAGTGGTGACTTGCCCACGTGAATGCTCGGTATGACGTTCCAGAGAGCCTCCAGAGCCGGGTTCATCTCAGCCCCCATCTTTCCACGCGTGCGCCGCTTATTGGCGCCCATTTAGCCCAAACATCGCCTCGGCGCTGAACTTTCCTCGCGTCGTCATGGTTCCTTTGACTTTATGTTTGACTACTCACCGCTGACCACAGGATCGCTCGAGAATCAAGTGCGCGTACGCTGCTAGCCCCATTGTGTAACGGTATGCTTATGGGCGAGACGATATGTTGCATCGAAGCGATGGCGCGTGGCGATGCGCAACGCATCCAATGCACTGAGCCGCGCGGTCCATAATTAGTAGACTGGGGCGTGACGGAGTCGAATCGTCGCCCAGCGGATTAAAAGCCACTCGCTCAACTGTCGGTGCGACACGTCTGGCTTTTCGGACCATTCCCCACCGCTGCTCCAAGACCGCAGCGACCCTCCAGGTCCAACCAGATAAAAGCCTGAGGTTAGTGTCCTCTCGGCAGGCTCCAGACATCCAGCACGCCGCTAGTGGCATGGTCGTTCGCGTTGCCCTCTGGAAGAATGATCTTGCCCTGCAGCACAATGGGGCTGTTCCAATGGCCGGAACCACAGGCCAATGTGGCAACGACTTTGCCCGACGCAGCTTCATAGACGTTCAGGCCGCCCGCGCGCGCGTAAACAAACAGCAGGCCGCCGGCCTCGAAGGGACTTGTGCCCCCAGTCGCATTCTTCCATTGCTCCTGTAGCTTGGAATTCACGAGCCGCCATGCGGCCGTGCCACCGTTGTCGGCAGCGAACATCCAGATCTGCCCCTCCGGTCTCCAGACAGCGGGCTGTGCAAACAAGTCCTGGCCGCTAGGGGTCGAAATGATCTGCAGCTCGTGGCCCTGGTGGGCAGCGGAACCAGCGATACCCTTGCGGCTGAGCAGACGGACCTTGCCGTCCTTACCACCCTGTGCGATCAGGTCGCCGCCGAGAAGCACCGGCGAGCTCGAGCCGAGGTCGAGATCGCGCCTATTCAGTTCCGCGGTGTCTAGGGGCGTATAGTTGCCGACCATAGTCACATTGGCGTTGATTACGATAAGCGAATCGCCCCAGGCGTTCGTGCCATTCCACTCGCCATTGCCGGTGGCGATGAACATCTCGCCGCTGTCTGGATCGACTACGGCTCCCGCACGGCCCCAGATGGCTGACTGAGTTTGTGGGCAGGAGTCGGGCTCAAGCAGCCCGGTACGGTTGCTACAAAGCGAATTCCAACCTTGTAAGAGCTTGCCGGAGTTGCCATCAAGAACGACGAGATGGCCCTGATACGGCGGCCGATCGCCGATATAGCCGGCCGTAACAGCGATTACGTTGCCACGAAAGAACTTCAGAGGTGATGCGATTTTCTCGCGCTCTGGCAACTTGGTGATGGCGGTGCGCCAGACAGGGCGGCCATCGCTGACCGCCAGCTTTTGAACATAGCCGTCGGACGATGCGGCGTAAATGGACTGCCGATCGCTATCGGCTGTAGGCGTGGAATTGGTAATCTGGCGTGACCCTGCCAGCTTTTCATAGGCAGGCGGCGTGTATTCCCACAAAACCGCGCCGCTATCCGCGTCCAGCGCCAGTGTTTTGCCGTAGGTAGTGGTGACGAAAATGGAATTGTGGCGGTCACCGTGGACCGTGACGCCTTGCAAATAAATCGCGCTCGCATCGACCGTGCCATCCAGCTTTATTTGCCGCCGTGACAGCTGGTTGACGTTGGCGGCCGTGATGCCGGTCGCCTCCGGGTTGGCACCCGTGCTTTCCACATTGCCTCCAAACATCGGCCAGTCTTGTGGAGGCATGTTCTGGTCGGCTGCCGCGACGGCGACGCTCGCGCCACTCAACAACAAAATCAGAAGTAGGTATCTCATGCCCGGAGTATCCACCAAAGCCGGGCTCCGGAGGCAAGGATTCCCATTGCCTGGCTCTGGAAGCGATGGTGACTGACAGCTGCGGGTCGATTACCGTTCTAGTTGCGAACGATCGGGTGACCTGCACTTTCGGCGAACAGCGACAACCGGCCAGTCGGGGCCAAACCCAGGCATGTCACTTCATTTCCCCGAGTGAAGAATCACCCTTGTCAGTCATGCGCAGAGCTTCGCCATAACACCCGCGGCTGATGATGGAGAATCAGCGCTGGTTTTGATCCGACATGCCCTCGGGCCGCGCCTCAACCGTAGGTCACATCGGTGCTCTGTCCGACCTCGATAATGTATCCGTCAGGATCTCGGATGTAGCAGCGAATCTCGCCGTACTTGGGAATCGGCTTTGTGATGAACTCGGCGCCTCGACTCTTCCACAGTTCATAGCACGCCTGAATGTCCGCAACGCGCATGTTCAAAAAGCTGTTGATGTGATTCGGATCGGGTGTGCTGAGCGTTACCGTCGGCTTATCCGGGGTCGGGCCGCCCCCAACGTTCAAAATCATCCAGATGTTCGCAAGCTGAAGGTACCCAGGCGCGTTGCCGTCACCCAGGCTCAGAATGCGAGCGCCGAAGACCTTTTCGTAGTAGCGAGCTGATCGGCCGATGTCGGCGACGGTGAGGAATTGCGCGATGCTGATCCCCTCTCGCGGGGGCATCTCATAGCTCTTTTGTTCGATTTGAACGCTCATTGGCAACCTCAATTCGATAGCCGTTGATTTGAGTTATACCCTGGGAATCCAAACGCAACCACGACTGATTCGCTACCCACTCCGGCTTAGCGCCGTCATCTGATCGCACAGGCCCCGGTCGGAAGTCGCGGTTTTCTACAGTCGTTCGAAGTCCTCTAGGTAATGCTTGCTGTCCTGGATCGCCGAGGCAATGTCCGGCGCGACAGGCTTCCGGTGATACATGCGGCATTGGTTGTAGACAACATCGCCAACGCAGGTCACTAAGTCAGTATTAGCCAGTGACGGTCACGGCACAATGGCAGACTTCAGCGTAGCCTGACAAACTGTTGCACGCTCGCGCCGGCAGCTTCTCGGAAGCTCTGGCTTCTGAAAAATGACATTGCTGCCCCGAGTGGCCGCCTTTGACCCTAAGCTGCCAAACGCTCAGCTCCGAAGCTGCCACTCCTGGACGGGCAAGCGGACAGTCGTGCGGCCGAGGATGCGACAGACCAGGTCGTCATGCTTAGCGCGGTACGGCGCCTTCGAACTTGAGAATCAGTCCGTCGCGCCCGATGGCCCAGCCGTGATGAGCGTCGGCGAACGCTACGGTGTTGGCGCTAACCTCATTCATCCGATCCCAGTTCTTACCACCATCGGTCGAGTAATCCATCCCGGTTGGCCCAACCGCAAACGCAGTGGGACCGGGTGTCTCGGGCACGATCGTGACGCACCACCGGTATCCAGCAGGACGATGGGTGCTCTCCTTCCACGTCCTACCGCCGTCGTCTGAATAGGCCGCATTGGGGTTCACCAGCTGCGGGTGATCGTAGTCGCCGCCGACAATCGCCAGACGATGGGCGTCCAGTACGGCGATCGAGAAAACGCCCTGGTTCAGGCCTGTGACCAGGGGCGCCTGCGAGGCCGTCCAAGTCTTGCCGGCATTGGTGGCGTGGAAGACGCGCGATGCGTTCTCGGTCACGAACCATGCGTGCCAGGTTTCATTTTCCCCTTTCCTTTCCGAATAGGTCGCGATGCATGTCCCAGAGGCCGGCGAGCCTTCGCCGGCCTTGGCTGGAGGCAACGACTCCGGCCGCAGCGGCCTCCAGTGCGCGCCACCGTCGGAGGTCGTCAGTAGCTCGGACTTGCCGTCTACGGCATCGCCAACCACTATGCCGCGCGTCGCATTCCAGAAGGCCATGCAGTCAAGGAACGCTTTCGGATTGGGCTCGCTGTATTGCAAGGACCAGGTCTTGCCCGCATCTGTCGTTTTGTAAATCCGCGATTCATCCCCGTTGCCGATCGACATCAGGTAAGCGGTCGTCGCGTCGACGGCATATACGCTGCGGAAGTCGAGTTTCTCGCCGCCCGGGACTGTTCCCGCCTGCCATGTCTCGCCTCGATCGGTAGTACGGACAAATGTGCCCTCTGTGCCGCTGGCCCAGACTACGTTTGCATTGACGATGCTCAAGCCGTGCAAGCTTGCGGTGGTATTGGACTTCTGCGGGCTCCACTGGCCTGCTGCGGACGCACCGGTCGGCGTTGCGAGAGGCAGCCATCCCACGACTACAACGGCCAAAAGTTTCATGCTGGCCCTCGCAGCGGCGCATGCCACTCTTCGCATCCCGACAAGCAGGTAACTCGAAACTACGGCAGCGAGTGTTTTCATGGCGAGCTCCACACACGGCCTCTCCGGGTGCCCCTCCCAACAGATGACCGGCACGATTGGGCAAATATTACGTCCGTGCGTACGCTGCGCAGAGCGGCAAACTTGTCTGGCAATACGCCCTGCCCGTCGGTTCAAGCGCAACACCGATATCTCTGACGTCTTCCCGGTGACCGGCAAGCGATGCAATGTCCGTTCCGCGGGTGGAGCAGCGCATTCTCCTGACACCGGCGATTACGTGATGGCCTTCAGCCTGCCGGACACGCGGAATTCAGCATCTGGCGCCGCTCACGAATGACGTTCCCACTCATCGTGACCCGCGCCGGAAGAACCATTGTCACCCGCTACGCTTCCTGAGAATCAAGCCTTTGGGAGAGAATCCCAAGTTGCTATGAGTTCGGTACCGAAGTGAACGCCCAACACCATGGATCTCGCGCGGGCGAGCGGTAAGCGGAGAAAGGGGAAACGCGTATTTGAGCAGCGAACTGTCAGTCGGCAAGGGAAAGGTCGAATAAAAACTGCACGCAAGCGCCTTTGAAATAGGAGAGAAATATGAATCGGCCCGTAAGCTTCGCTTTGCACATCCAACCGTTATTCACATCCGGTCAGCGGAACTGCATGATCAAAGCCTTCGACTTGGCGAAATACGAAGATGTGAAGAAATGGAGCGCCAAGATCGCCGAGAGCCTTACCGGCAAAACAATGCCCGCTGATGCGAGTAAACCGTGGCCGGACGAGTGGATCGCCCTCTTCAACAGGTGGATAGCCGAGGGATGCAACCCCTAGCGAGCTCGCCCCTGGGTTGAGTTAGCCTCCATTCAAGGTGCGGGTCGCGCCGGTTTTTCTGCTCTCAGTCCAGAAATTGACCCGCGGACTATTAGTCCGGAAATCGACGCTCCCACCAATTGATCGGGTGTGACTTCAGCGGGTGCTCTGTGCAATTTCTGCACGGTGCTCGATAAATCACGCACTCATCAGACGATTCGCTGGAAGTATTCCCGCCCTGGCACGGGTCGGGTTCTGGTGCGCGAAATTTCCACCGAATCGGCTCGAGAGGAGGGAACAGAGCGCCAGATGCCGATTAAACTATTGTTTTAACAAGTTTTATTTTGGGGCGTGACGGGATCGAACCGTCGACCAGCGGATTAAAAGTCCGATGCTCTACCGACTGAGCTAACGCCCCGAACGATTTGGGATCCCCGTGCGCGGCCAGGCCGTGTGCGCGGGGGCGGGATGATACTACAGCCCCTGATAGCAGGTCGGATCGGGCCATCCTGCGGCCTCAAAGCCCGCACGGCGCAGCCGGCAGGCGTCACAGCGACCGCACGCGCGTCCGCCCATGTCTGCCTGGTAGCAGGAGACGGTTTGCGCGTAATCCACGCCCAGTCGACGACCCTCACGGATAATCTGCGCTTTGGTCCAGCGGATCAGGGGGGCGTGGATGCGGCAAGCAGCGCCTTCCACGCCCGCTTTGGTGGCGACACCGGCCAGCGCAGCGAACGCCGCGATGAATTCGGGGCGGCAGTCTGGGTAGCCGGACGAATCGAGCACGTTGACGCCGATAAAGAGGTCGTTGGCGCCCAGGACCTCCGCCCACGCGAGCGCAAGCGCCAGCATGATGGTGTTACGTGCCGGGACGTAAGTGACCGGGATCCCCGTGGTCGCATTCTCCGGTACGGCGATGCCTGGATCGGTGAGTGCCGAGCCGCCGATGCCGGCGAGGTCGACCGCCATGATGCGATGCTCGATCGCCCCGAGACTCGCCGCAACACGGCGCGCCGCATCGAGTTCGGCGGCGTGGCGCTGCCCGTAGTGCACCGACAGCGCGTAACAGGCAAAGCCGCGCTCGCGCGCCATCGCGAGCGTAGTCGCAGAGTCCAGGCCCCCGGAAAGCAGCACCACAGCCGGTGTCTTCACACAACGCTCGCGTTATTTTCCAGGCACATTTCCCCACAGGTACTTGTGCAGCTGAATCTGCATGCGTACCGGTAGCTGATCCTGCAGGATCCAGTCGGCCAGCTCGCGCGCGCCCAACTGTTCGTGGCTGGGCGAGAACAGCACGGTGCAGTCCTGCGGCAAGTTGAGCTGCGCAATTCTCGTGCGGCTCCATTCGTAGTCGGCGCGATCGCAGATCACGAACTTGACGAGGTCGTGCGGCGAGAGCTGCGCCAGCTCCTCATAGCGATTGCGCTGCTCCTCGCGCGAACCGGGCGTCTTGACGTCGACGACCTTGATGACGCGTCGATCGACCGCAGCCAGCGGCATCGCGCCGCTGGTCTCGAGCGAGACGCGCAAGCCCGCATCACAGAGTGCGGTAAGCAGTTCCGTACAGCCTTTCTGCGCGAGAGGCTCACCGCCGGTGATGCAGACGTGACGCGTGGCGAACTCGCCCACGCGCGCCAGAATGCGCTCGAGCGGCCACCACTCACCGCCGTGAAACGCATACGCCGTGTCGCAGTACTGGCAACGCAACGGACAACCGGTGAGCCGCACGAACACCGTGGGCACGCCCGCGGTGTCCGCCTCGCCCTGCAGCGAGTAGAAGATTTCGGTGATCTTCAGGCGCGTCACGGGCGCCGCCAGTCCTACTGCGAGGGTTGGGCAGGGATGCGCCGCAGGCGATCTGCCGCGAGTTTGGCGGAATCCGTGCCCGGGTACTTCTGCGTCACTTCCTGCAGGGTCGTGCGCGCGGCCGGTAATTGCTTCTGCTCGAACTGAGTGTAGCCGAGCTTGAGCAGCGCGTCCGGCGCCTTGCGCGAATCCGGCCATTTCTTCAGCACCGTGCGGAACGCCCCGGCGGCAGAGTCGTAATCGTGGTTGACGTAGTACGCCTCGCCCAGCCAGTACTGCGCATTGTCAGCGATCGGACTCTGCGGATAGGTGCCAAGAAAGTCCTTGAAGCCGGTGATCGCGGTCGAATAGCTGCCGGCCTTGAGGGCATCGAACGCCTGGTTGTAAACCGCCTGCTCGGTCGATGACGGGCCTGCGCCCGCGGCCCCCTCCGCAGCATTAGTGCCGGCCGCCTCGCCGGCCGCAGCCCCGGCGGCCGCACCCGGCGCAGCGCCACCGTTCAGGCGCTTGTCCAGGTCGCCATACAGGTCGCGCTGCTGTTTGCTCAGGGCCTCATTGGCGTGCTCGAGTTCATCAATGCGCCCGCGCAGCTCACGCAAGGTGTTCTGCGAGTCGTCCAGGCGCTGCGACATGTCGACCTGGTTGGCGGCCATGCGCGCCATGCGGCCGTCGAGTTCTTCCAGCTTCTCCTGCACCGGGTCCTTATCGGGCGTGGTGGCACAGCCAGCCGCCAACAGCAGCAGGGAACTGGCACAGCCCATCAGTAGTCGTGTCGCTCGCACACTCAATCCTTTGGGGTACATCCGTGTGGCCTGCGTCAGGGCTTGGGCGCCGCCGCCGCGGCGAGATACACGATCTCAACCCGGCGGTTCTTGGCCCAGGCAGCCTCATCGTGTCCGGCCACTGCCGGGCGCTCCTCGCCGTAGCTCACCGTGGAAATCTGCGCATCCGCTGCGCCCTGCAGCAGCAGCGCGCGACGCACCGCCTGGGCACGTCGCTCGCCCAGACCGATGTTGTACTCGCGCGAGCCGCGCTCGTCGGTATGACCCTCGAGCCGCACGCGCGTGGACGGATTCGCCGCCAGGTACTTGGCGTGCGCGGCGACGATGTCCGTGGCCTCGCCTTTGATCTCGCTGTTATCGAAATCGAAATACACCACGCGTTTGGCCAAGAGACCCGCCTGCGGGCCCGCCGCCTCCTGGTCGACAGCGCCACCGTTGGCATTGGCACCGCCGGCGCCGTTGCTGTCAGCCTCACTGCTACCGCCGCTGGACGCCGCGGCGGGCGCGGGCTTGGGCGGTTTACTCGCACAGGCGGACAGGCTCAGAGCGACCCCGAGGAGCAGCACCGTGATCAATCGACGCACAGACACGTTTTCCAGCATTCCGATCCTCCAACAGCGGACGATTCGCGCGTTCAGGGGCTGAAAGGCCCCCAGGCCGGCTCTTGCACCTCGCCGCCCTCACCCGACTTCAGGCGCAACCCGGTCAGCCCATCGGTCGACACCGTGGCGAGTTCACCCCGGCCCCCTTCGCGCTCCGAGTAGATAAGTGTAGCCCCATTCGGCGCAAAACTCGGCGATTCATCGAGCCGGCCGTGCGAGAGCACGCGCACTGCGCCGCTGGCGAGCTCCTGTAGCGCGATCCGGTAGTTGCCACCGTCGAGCGTCACCATGGCCAGCTGCGCGCCATCCGGCGAGATGCGCGGGCGGGCGTTGTAGCTGCCACTGAAGGTGATGCGCTTCGGCCGGGCGCCACTCTGGGCGGCGATCTGATAGATCTGCGGCGAACCGGCACGGTCGGAGGTGAAGTAGAGCGAGTGGCCATCGGGGGCCCATTCCGGTTCGGTGTCGATGGCCGGATCGTCAGTGATGCGGCTGAGCGCCTGGCTGCCCAGATCCAGCACGTAGATGTCCGGATTGCCGCCAGTTCCGCCTAACGTCAGCGCCAGTTTGTGGCCATCCGGCGACCAAGCGGGTGCGGCATTGACACCGGCGCGTGCCGAGACCTGACGGCGCTCGCCGCTGCGCACCAGCTGCACATAGATCGCTGAGTGCTTGGTTTCGAACGACACATAGGCGAGCCACTGTCCGTCCGGCGACCAGGCGGGCGACATCAGCGGGAAGCGCGAGTCGAGGATCAGATGCGCGTTGACGCCGTCGGCGTCCGCCACCATGAGCTGGTAGTGCTGCGTCGGCGGCTCGCCGTCCACCGTCACGTAGGCGATACGCGTTGCAAAGGCGCCGCGCACGCCGAGAATTTTCTGATACACCGCATCGCTCACCCGATGCGCCGCATTGCGCAGTGCCGTGGGACCACCGACGAAGCGCTGCCGCGCCACGCGCGAGCCGGTGAGTGTGTTGACCAGATCGAACTCGACCGCCAGATTGCCGTCATCGAGCGCGCTGATGCGCCCGACCACCACGTAATCGCTACCGGCGGCCTTCCAGGCGGGCGCAGTCACTTCATCCGCCTGGGTGGGAGTGGCGGGCATCTTGTCGCGCGGCAGGGCGCGGAAGCGCCCGCTGCCCACCAGGTCGTGCTGCACGACGTCGGCGACGTCCTGACTCACATTGCTGCCGGCGGCGTTGCCGAACGGCACCACCGCGATCGGTACCGGATCGCGCACTCCCGAGGTGATCTCGATCTGCAGCGCGGCGTGGGCCGGCGCCAGCGTGGCGAGCGCCAGAATGAGCGCCAGTGCGCCGCTCAGGAATTTCAGTCTGCGCCTTGCTTCCATGCTGTGTGCTTGCCTCATGAGTATCAGTCCGGCTTGAAATTGATCGTGAGATTGCGGTCGAACAGCGACGGGTCGGGCGGCGGCGGCAGCGGCGAGGCTCGATACACCGCCGCTTCGATCGATTCACGCACGGCCTGATCGCCGTTGCATTGTCCGATGCTCACCTGCGTCACCTCGCCTCCCGGCACCTGGGTCACGTTCAGCACGCATTCTATGCCTGGCTTGGCAGTCGGCGGCCGCAGCCACGCCCGGTTGATCTTGGCCGCAATCTGCGCCTGCCAGTTGGCGAGCGCGGGACCTGCGCGCGCCGCACTGGCACTGGTCTCCTCGGCGGCGAGACTGCGCTTGAGATCCGCCTCGCGGTCGGCCTTCGCCTGTGCGTCCGCCTGGCGCTGCGCTTCGGCCGCACGCTTTTGCGCCTCGGCCGCTTCGCGCGCCGCGCGCTCGGCCGCGGCCTTTTTCGCCGCCTCCTCTTCCTGTGCCTTCTGCTCGGCGGCGCGCTGCGCTGCTGCCGCGGCCTCTTCGGTCTGCCGACGCTGCTCCTCGCGCTGCGCCAGCTCTTGCGGCGTCGGCTGCGGCGGCCCGCTCGACTCGGGCGGCGGTGGCGCCGGCGGGGGCGGTTGCGGGGCCGGCGGCGCCGGCTCTCCCTGCACCGCGCGCGCATCGACCACACGCGCTTCCACCGCCAGGGTGGGCGCCGCTGGCGGCGGGTGGCGATACAGCAGCCAGCCGTACACCAGCGCCCCCAGCAGTGCCGCATGCAGCAGCACCGACAGCGCTATCGACACCCAGCGGTCGCTCGCGCGTTGCGACCCGGACTGAGGCATCAGTTACCGTGATGGTTGCGCGCGGCCGGTTGCGCGGGAGGCTCGGTGATAAAGCCGAGCTTGTGGGCGCCGGCCTGCTGCAGGATCACCATGGCCTGCACGACGCGGCCATAGGCGACCGCATTGTCGGCCTTCACCAACACCTGGGTCTCGGGGTTGCGCCCGAGCGCGGCGGCCGCGCGCGCCGCTACAGTCGACTCATCCAGTGCCAGTTGCGGCTTATCACCCACGTTCAGGTAGAAGCGCCCGGCACGATCGACTGACAGCACCAGCGGTGGAATGTGCTGTGCCTCGATCGGCTCCGCCGGCGCCTTGGGCAGATCGACCTTAACCCCCTGGGTCAAGAGCGGCGCCGTAATCATGAAGATGATGAGCAGTACCAGCATCACGTCGATGTAGGGGACGACGTTGATCTCGCCCATGAGTCGCCGGCCGCGCTGACCCTGCATGTCTGTTAGCGCTCCGGGCTCGCCGGCGCCGCACTGCCGCGCGCGGCGTGGCGCTGCAGGATGGTGGAAAACTCCTCGATGAAGGCATCGAAGCGCAGCTCGAGGCGCGTCACCTGATCAGCGAAACGGTTGTAGGCGATCACCGCCGGGATGGCCGCGAACAGCCCGATGGCAGTCGCCACCAGCGCCTCGGAAATGCCCGGCGCCACCATCGCAAGCGTCGCCTGCTGCACGTTTCCGAGCGAGGAGAACGCGCTCATGATGCCCCACACGGTGCCGAACAGGCCCACATAGGGACTGGTGCTACCGACGGTGGCGAGCGTCGCCAGACTCTGCTCGAGGCGGTCGATCTCCTTCAGCTGCGCCACGCGCATGGCGCGACGCGAGCCCTCGAGCAGCTGTTCGGTGCCGTCACTGCTGTGCCGCAGACGCGCGAATTCGCGGAAGCCGAACTCGAAGATCCCCGCCAGTCCGGTCGCTCCGCCGCGTGATTCGATGGCGCGGTACAGCTGCGCCAGATCATCGCCCGACCAGAAGCGATCCTCGAAGCGGTCGGCTTCGCGGCGCGCGCGGCTGATCACCGCGCGCTTCTTGAAGATGATCGCCCAGGAGGTGAGCGAGGCGAGCAGCAGCAGGCCGATGACGATTTGCACCGGTACGCTTGCCTGCACAATCAGGCGGATGATGGAGAGCGGTTCAGTCACGGGTAGCATCCGCGACCGCATCCAGCATGAACTGCGGCAGGCGCCGCGGTTTGAGGCTGCGGGAATCGACGCAGGCGACGCGCACCTCAGCTTCGACCAGGGGAGCGGCACCCTGCTGGCCGGCACGGTAGATGCGCTGCGCGAAGCGCAGTGATGCACCACCTTCCGGGCGCGGCTCGCAGGTGATCTCGAGCTGATCGTCGAGGCGCGCCGGTGCACGGTAGTCGACGCTGAGGCTCACCACCGTGAACAGGATCCCGGGCGCGCGCGCCAGCTGCTCCTGCGAATGACCGCGAGTGCGCAGCCACTCGGTGCGCGAGCGCTCGAGGAAGCGCAGGTAATTGGCGTAGTAGACGATGGCGCCGCCATCGGTATCCTCCCAGTAAACCCGCACCGGCCAGGAAAACACGCTCACCGCTCACCTTCGAACAGCGGCAGCGTCGCGGCGCGCTCCGGCGGCTTGATACCGAAATGCAGATAGCAGGCGCGCGTCGCCATGCGGCCGCGCGCCGTGCGCACCAGGAAGCCCTGCTGGATCAGGAAGGGCTCGGTGACGTCCTCGAGCGTGCCACGCTCCTCGCCGAGCGCGGCGGCGAGGCTGTCGATGCCCACCGGGCCGCCGTCGAAGCGCTCGATGATGGCCGATAGCAGCTTGCGGTCTAAGGTATCGAACCCCTGGCGATCGACCTCCAAGAGATCCAGTGCCGCCTGCGCCACCGCCTCATCGATGCGGCCGTCGGCACGCACCTGCGCATAATCGCGCACCCGCCGCAGCAGGCGGTTGGCGATACGCGGGGTGCCGCGCGAGCGCTGCGCGATGCGGCGCGCACCGCCATCGTCGATGGCCACGTTCAGGATCGAAGCGGAGCGGCGCACGATGCTTTCCAGATCGGCGACGTCGTAGAACTCGAGTCGCTGCACGATGCCGAAGCGGTCGCGCAACGGCGAGGTCAGTAACCCCGCGCGCGTGGTCGCCCCCACCAGTGTGAACGGCGGCAGATTGAGCTTGATGGAACGTGCCGCCGGCCCCTCGCCGATCATGATGTCGAGCTGGTAGTCCTCCAGCGCCGGGTACAGCACCTCCTCGACCACCGGCGACAGGCGATGGATCTCATCGACAAACAGCACGTCGCGCGCCTGCAGGTTGGTGAGCAACGCCGCCAGGTCCCCGGGCCGTTCGAGCACCGGCCCTGAGGTCTGCCGCAGGTTGACACCGAGTTCGGCGGCGATGATGTGCGCGAGTGTGGTCTTGCCCAGGCCCGGCGGACCGAAGATCAGCACGTGATCGAGCGCCTCACCACGGCCGCGGGCGGCACTGATGAAGATCTCCAGCTGGGTTTTGACCGGGTTTTGCCCGACGTAGTCGGCCAGCCGGCGCGGGCGGATGGCGCGCTCAACCGCCTCTTCTTCGCCGCTCGCCGCAGCGCTAATGATGCGTTCTGCTGTCACGTGACCCTGGTTACTCCCGCGCCGCGCCCTGCAGGGCGCGGCGAATCAGTTCCTCAGTCGAATGTGTACCGGGACCGACCGCTTTGAGCAAGCGCGTGGCCTCGGCCGGGCGGTAACCGAGCGCGACCAGGGCACCGAACGCCTCGCTTTCGGGGGTCGCACTGTCACCCGTGGGCGGCGCACCGTGCTGTGTCGGGACCGCCGCCAGCCGGTCACGCATCTCCACGATCAGCCTTTCGGCGGTCTTGCGACCGACACCCGGGACGCGCGTGAGCGCGCTCACATCCTCACGCTGGACGCATTCGGCGAACGCACTGACGCTGATACCCGACAACAGCGCCAGCGCGATCTTCGGTCCGACGCCTGACACCTTGATGAGACTGCGGAACAGGCGCCGCTCGCCTTCCGTGCCAAACCCGTAGAGGGTGTGCGCGTCCTCGCGCACGACGAGGTGCGTGAGCAGCTGCACCTCCTCGCCCAGCCCGGGCAGATGAAAGAAGGTCGACATCGGCGCTTCCAGCTCGTAGCCCACACCCCCGACTTCGACGGTGAGTTGCGGGGGCATTTTGGAGGCGATCCTGCCGCGCAGCGAGCCGATCATCCGCTACGCCTGCACCTGGCGCAGGGCGCCTTGCGCCAGGGCGTGCATGCGCCGCGCGTGTGCATGGCAGACGGCCACCGCGAGTGCATCGGCCGCATCTGCGCCAGGACGCTCGCTGAGCGCGAGCAGCGCGCGGATCATGTGCGCAACCTGGAATTTCTCGGCGTTGCCGCTGCCGACCACTGCGAGCTTGATGGCGCGCGGCGCATATTCGAATACCGGGAGTCCACGCGGAATGGCGCATAGCGCCGCGCCACGCGCCTGGCCGAGCTTCAGGGCACTGTCGGGGTTGCGGCTGACGAACACGCGCTCCACCGCGACTTCCGCCGGGCCGTGCTCGCCCAAGAGCGTCCGCAGCTGCTCGAAGATCAGCCGCAGCCGCTCGGCGGGTGCCACCGTGGCGACGTTGAAACAGCCATAGGTCACGGACACCAGTTCCTGCCCGTGGCAGTCGATCACCCCAAAGCCGGTGCGGCGCGATCCCGGATCGAGTCCAAGGATGCGCACGCTTGGCCCCAGGGTCATGCAGCCCGCGGCAGCCGTCGGGTCAAAGGCGCGCCAGGACCTCGTCCGATATCTCGACATTCGGCTATACGTCTCGTAAGAGCGCGGGCTGAGCATTACCGTGCATGCCCGATCCTAACTGAAATCAATGACTTGATCATCAGGGCAGACGTGGGGTCTCGGATGACCGGTGACTACCGGGCAGCGCGGAACTCACCGCGTGTGGCAAATGCGTAAGAGGGACGCTGCAGCTCGCGTGGATCTGCGGGCGAGGCCACGCTCGCCGAAGGGCCGAGTCGGTCGCGCTAGGAGTTGGGTCGCACCGCAAGGTGGTGCGTCGCTGCGTCTCCGCCGTCGCGGAGGGTGAGCTCACTGTCCACCTGGCGCGCGCCGGCATACTGTCCGGCGATGGTTTCGACGCGCTCCTTATCGTCGACGCTGGACACGGCGCCGCGCAGCACGACCATCTGCTCGTTGATGGCGACCTCCACGCTCTTGGCCGCGGGCGACAACGCATCATCACTCGCCAGCGCCTTGCGGATCTGATCGGTGACGCGTTGATCATCCGCTCTGTTGGATGCGTGCAGGGGCACATTGGCATCGCCCGGCTGCTGCGCAAGCGATCGCACCGGTACCACGCCGGCGATGATCACGGCGGCAGCCAGGAGGACTGGAACTGCAAGTTTGCTGTGCATGTGCCCACTCCGCTCGAGACGCGTGCACCGTGCCGCTCCAGCGGCTCGCGAGCTATCGGTCTTCAGCCCCTTGCGATGTAGGAAACGATGAGCACCCGAAGCAGCCTTTGCCGGCGCGTTTCACTTATCACCGGTGCAGCCCCACGGCTAAAAAACTGGCGCGCGATCCGGCCGTGTAACCCGAGCCAGAACGTATCCGCAGCGTGCGCTTGCCGAGTGCCTGGGGCCGGCGGTGTATTTACCAACGTGCCAGGAGTTCGCCGGGAATCTCCGCATTCGAATACACGTCGCGAACTTCACCCAGACTCTCGAGCGCCGCCAGCAGTTGCATCATCTCTTCCGCTGCGGCTCCTGTGAGTGCGAGTGTGGTCGCGACGCGCTCGGTGATCTCCGCGGTCGCCGGAGCAAAGCCCTGCTCGGTGAGCTCGGTGCGCACGGCGGCAAACTCGAGCGGATCGGCCAGCACTTCCACCGAGTGGTCGGCGTTCGGCACCACCTCTTCGGCGCCGGCCGTCAGGGCGAGGCGAGTCAGAGCCGCAGTGTCCGTGCCCGGGGGGTAACTCATCAGTCCCACGCTATGGAACAGGTAGCTGACTGAGCCATGCGCGCCGAGGTAGCCGCCGTGCTGCATGAATACCCGACGCACCTCGGCGAGGCTGCGGTCGCGGTCGGCCGTGAGGCAATCCACCATCACCGCAGCGCCGCCCGGGCCGTAGCCCTCGTAGCGCACGCTCTCGAGATCCCCCGCGGGGGCGAGCGCCGGGCGTAGGGCGCGTCTGCGCGTCTGCGCGCGCTCACGCTGCTGGAGGGTGGCCCATTTGCTGTGTTCCGACATGGCCTCAGCCGCGGCGCCGCCGCGCAGAAAAACCTATAGGTATGATAGCGTTAGGGGGTGCTGACAGCACGCGCAGCACCCGCCCGCGGCAGTCCCCGCGTATGCCCGATCCTTGTGGAAACCAGCCAACTCTGTCCGCCCCAGGTCCGCGACGCCATCGTCGAGGCGCGTCGCGCGCTCGAGCGCCTGCGCGCGCGCGGCGCGGCGGACCTCAGCTTCGCCGCCGAGGCGGCGGAGATCATGGGGGGGCTCACCGAGAGCGCCGAGCTCGCGCACGCGCTCTTGGCGCGTGCGGCGCTCGCCGGCGCCGACGTCACCCCCGAGCAGATCACCGCGACCGTCGGTGCGGGCGCCAGCGAGATCGCACTGGCGCTGCAGCGCTTAGGTACGCTCGGTCTGCCGCGCGACTGGTCGCCTGCACGCGGGCTCGATACACCCCAGACCGAGACCCTGCGCAAGATGCTGCTGGCGGTGGTGAGCGACCCGCGGCTGGTGCTGGCGCGTCTCGCCGAGGAACTGGTGGCGCTGCGCCATGCACGGGCGTTGCCGGATGCTGAGCGGGAGCGGCGTGCGCTCGAGGCGCGTGCCATCTACGCGCCACTCGCCAACCGCCTGGGCGTGTGGCAGCTGAAATGGGAGCTGGAGGATCTCGCCTTCCGCTATCTCGAGCCCGAGGAGTACCGTCGCGTGGCCGCCGCCCTCAACGAGCGTCGTGCCGACCGCGAGCGCTACATCGAAGCGCTGTGCAGCGAGTTGCAGGCCCAGCTGCAGCCCGCGGGCATCAGCGCCGAGGTCTATGGTCGACCGAAACACATCTACAGCATCTACCGCAAGATGCAGCACAAGCAGCTCGCTTTCGAGCAGCTGTTCGATGTGCGCGCCGTGCGCGTGGTGGTTGCGACGGTGCCCGAATGCTATGCGGCGCTCGGCATGGTGCATGGCCGCTGGCCCTACATCCCGGGCGAGTTCGACGACTACATCGCCACCCCGAAGGGTAACGGCTACCGCTCGATCCATACCGCAGTGATCGGTCCTGCGGCCCGCAGCGTAGAGGTGCAGATCCGCACCCGCCAGATGCACGAGCATGCCGAGCTCGGGGTCGCCGCGCACTGGACCTACAAGGAAGGCGGCGCGGCGGATGCCCAGTATCAGCGCAAGGTCGAGTGGGTGCGGCGCCTGCTCGAGCCGCAGGACGAGGGGCTTTCCAAGGACGACGCCGACCGCGACCTGATCGAGGGCATGCGTACCGAGCTGTTCGCCGACCGTGTGTACGTGCTCACCCCGAAGGGCGAAGTCATCGATCTGCCGCGCGGCGCGACGCCGCTCGATTTTGCCTACAGCGTGCATACCGCGCTCGGGCACCGCTGCCGCGGCGCCAAGACCAACGGTCGCATCGTGCCGCTCACCCATACGCTCGCCAACGGCGAGATCGTCGAGATCATTACCGGCAAGCACGAGGCGCCGAGCCGCGACTGGATGGCGCCCGAACAGGGGTATCTGGTTTCGGCGCGCAACCGCAGCAAGGTGCGCGCCTGGTACCGCAAGCAGGATGTCGGCGACAACCGCAGCGCCGGCGCGCGTCTTGCCGAGCGCGAACTGGCCCGCATCGGCAGCCGGCCCGAGCAGTTGCTCGCCCTCGCACACGAACTGAAGGCGCGCGATGTCGATCATCTGCATGAGCTGCTCGGCGAGGGCGAGCTGACCGTCACGCAGCTGCTGCAGGCGGCGACCCGCCTGTTTGAGCCTGCGCCCGCCCCGGCACCGCGAGTCGTGCGAGCGGCGCGCAGCGCGGCGGCCCGCAAACACCGTTCACCGGTGGAAATCGAGGGGGTGGGCGACCTGCCGATCACGCTGGCGCGCTGCTGCGCGCCGCTGCGGCCACAACCGATCATCGGCTACGTCACCCTCGGTCGCGGCGTCACGGTTCATCGCCGCGACTGCGCCAGCCTGCAACGCATGGCCGCGCTCAAGTCCGACCGCGTACTCAAGGTGGAATGGAGCGGCGATGACACTCAGACGCTCAGTGTCGAGCTCGCGGTGAGCGCTTATGACCGGCGCGGATTGCTGCGCGACCTGACTGACGTGGTGGCGGTCGAGCGGCTGAGCATCGATGCGGTCAATTCGCGCACCGACCACGACAGCGGCATCGCCTACTTCGTGCTCACCGTCGCGCTCGGCGACCTCGAACAGCTGGCGCGCCTGCTGCGCCGGCTCGCAGCGGTGCCGAACGTGACCGAGGTGCGCCGCCGGCTGTAGCGCGCCGCGCTAACGATTGATCGAGTCGATCGAGCGCTTGTCGGCGGCGAGCGCCGCCTCATGCACCGCCTCGGACAGGGTCGGATGGGCGTGGATCGTGCGTTGCAGGTCTTCGCTGCTCGCGGAGTACTCCATGGCGAGCACGGCTTCGGCGATCAACTCGCCCGCCAGCGGCCCGACGATGTGCACGCCGAGAATCTCATCATCGTCGCGTGCCGCGATGACCTTGGCGAAGCCCGCCGCCTGTTCCATGGCGCGCGCCCGCCCGCTCGCGAGGAAGGGAAAGCTGCCGGTCTTGTAGGGCCGACCACTCGCCTTGACCTGCTCCTCGGTGAGTCCGACCCAGGCGATCTCCGGGGCGGTGTAGATCACCGAGGGGATCACCTTGTAGTTCATCTCGCCGAAGCGCCCGGCGATGAGGTCGGCCACCATCACGCCCTCTTCCTTGCCCTTGTGCGCGAGCATCGGGCCGCGCACGCAGTCGCCGATCGCCCAGACGTTCTCCACACCGGTGCGGCAGTGCTCGTCTACCTTGATGAAGCCGCGCTCATCGAGCTGCACGCCCGTGTCGCTGCTGAACAGCTCCTGGGTATACGGACGGCGGCCGATGGCGACGACCAGACGATCCACGGTGAGTCGCTGTTCGCCCTTGGCATCACTGTAGGTGACCTCGACCGCAGAGCCCTTCACCGTAGCTCCACTCACCTTCGCGCCTAGGCGGACATCGAGTCCCTGCTTCTTGAAGTGCCGCAGGGCCTCCTTCGCCAGCTGCTGATCGGCGAACGAGAGAAAATCGGGTAGCGCTTCCAGCACGACCACTTCCGCACCGAGGCGGCGCCAGACGCTGCCAAGTTCCAGACCAATGACGCCCGCGCCGATCACCCCCAGCCGTTTCGGCACCGTATCCAGATCGAGCGCACCCCAGGAATCGACGATGTAGGGAGCCTGAAAGGGCGCCGAGCGCAGCTCGATCGGGGCCGATCCGGAGGCGAGAATCACGTTCTTGGCGGAAAGCATCCGATGCGAACCGTCGGGGGCCGTGTACTCGACTTTGCGCCCGGCCAGAAGCTTGCCGTGCCCCTGGAGCCCCGTCACACCGGCGGCCTTGAAGAGCGCCACGATTCCCTGGGTCATGCCGCGCACGACGCCGCTTTTGCGTTTTTGCATCTGCGCCAGATCGAGTTCCGCACCAGTGACTTTGATGCCATGCAGCGAGAACTCCTCGCGCAGGCGGGCGTAGAGCTCGCTCGACTCGAGCAGCGCCTTGGAGGGAATGCAGCCGGCGTTCAGGCAGGTGCCGCCGAAGGCGTAACTGCCATCGCGGTTCTTCCACTCATCTATACAAGCCACAGTGAGCTTGTTCTGCGCCGCGCGGATGGCGGCCGGGTAGCCTGCCGGGCCAGCCCCGATCACCACCACGTCGAAGGAATCTTGGGCCGCCGGGACCTGGGGAGTGCTGCTCATAGGCTTCTCTCTAAAGACAATTCGGTGGTTTTAGAAGGCATTGAAAAATAACACAAAGATGCCCGTGCGGCGGGCCCGCACCGGCGTGTCATAAAACCGGAATATTAGTGTCATATCCTGCCCGATCCATCGTCAGCGCCAAGAGAACTGAAAATGAGCAGCACCGTAGCCGACACCCTCGCCGCCCCGTCGTCGCGCCCGATGCTCGACCGCCGGCCCAGTCTGTCGACCGTGCTGCTGTTTCTGGTGCTGCTCGTCATCGGCGTTGGTTACACCGGCTACAGCCTGGTCAACGACATCAACAACGCGGTGCCGCATCACATGTCGCTGCTGTCCTTCGTGTTGCTCGGCATCGCTCTCTTAATTGCGCTCGGATTCGAATTCGTCAATGGCTTTCACGACACGGCCAATGCCGTGGCGACGGTGATCTACACCCATTCGCTGAAGCCCGAAATTGCCGTGATGTACTCCGGCGCACTCAATTTCCTGGGCGTGCTGGTCTCCAGCGGCGCGGTGGCCTTCGGCATCATCACGCTGCTGCCGGTGGAACTCATTCTGCAGGTGGGCAGCAGCGCCGGCTTCGCCATGGTGTTCGCACTGCTGATCGCCGCCATCATCTGGAATCTCGGCACCTGGTATCTGGGGTTGCCCGCGTCCTCCTCCCACACCCTCATCGGTTCGATCATCGGCGTCGGCATCGCCAATGCCCTCATGCACGGGCGCGATGGCACGAGCGGAGTCGACTGGAGCCAGGCGACCAAGGTCGGCTGGTCGCTGCTGATCTCGCCCGTGGTCGGTTTTGTGTTGTCGGCCCTGCTGCTCCTGGTCCTGAAGGCGTTCATCAAGAATCCCGCCCTCTACAAAGAGCCCAAGGGCGATCGCGCCCCGCCCTGGTGGATCCGCGGGCTGCTGATCCTCACTTGCGGCGGCGTGTCATTCGCGCACGGTTCGAACGATGGCCAGAAGGGCATGGGCCTCATCATGCTGATCCTGATCGGCACCGTGCCGCTGGCTTACGCGCTCAATCGCGCCATGCCGGCATCGCAGATGGTCCCCTTCATCGCCATGGCCCAGACGACCGAGCAGTCGCTGCAGAAATACGCGAGCGTACCCGCGCCGACCGACCCGCGCGACACGCTGTCGACCTATGTGCGCACCCACACCTTCAACGGTGAGGTGATCCCGGCGCTCACCGCCATCACCCATACGATCGCCGATGAGGTCAAAGCGAGCGGCAGCTTCGCCAAGGTGCCACCCGACACCGTGACCAACGTGCGCAACGACATGTACCTGACCTCAGAGGCCGTGCGCGTGCTGGATAAGGACCCGCACGCGGCCAGCCTGGACGCGGAGACGCGCAGCTATCTCGATGCCTTCAAGAAGCAGATCGACACGGCGACCAAGTTCATCCCGCTGTGGGTGAAAGTTGCGGTCGCCATCGCGCTGGGACTTGGCACCATGGTCGGCTGGAAGCGCATCGTCGTGACCATCGGCGAGAAGATCGGCAAGACACACCTGACTTACGCGCAGGGCGCCTCTGCGGAGCTGGTCGCGATGGCCACCATCGGCGCGGCCGACATGTTCGGCCTGCCGGTCTCCACCACGCACGTGCTGTCCTCAGGTGTCGCCGGTACGATGGCGGCCAATCGTTCCGGGCTGCAGATGGGCACGCTGCGCAACCTGCTGATGGCCTGGGTGCTGACGCTGCCGGTCGCCATCATGCTGTCGGCGCTTCTGTACTGGATCTTCCGCCACGTCTTTTAAGGACGGGTCGGGCACTCGCCTCAGACCCCGAGCAGGATTCTGCCGGGGTCTTCCAGTGCGTCCTTGATCGCCACCAGGAACTGCACCGCCTCGCGGCCGTCGATGATGCGGTGATCGTAAGTCACCGCCAGGTACATCATCGGCCGCACCTTGACCTCGCCGCCCACGACCATCGGGCGCTCCTGGATCTTGTGCATGCCGAGAATCGCACTCTGCGGTGCGTTCACGATCGGCGTCGACATCAGCGAGCCGAATACCCCGCCGTTGGTGATGGTGAAGGTGCCGCCGGTCAGATCCTCGAGGGAGATTGAGCCGTCGCGCGCCTTGCGGGCGAAATCTGCCACTTCTTTCTCGATGGCCGCGAAGCTCTTGCGGTCGGCGTCACGCACGATCGGAACGATGAGACCGCGGTCGGTCGAGACCGCCACGCCGATGTCGTAGTACTCGTGGTAGAGGATGTCGTTGCCGTCGACCGAGGCGTTCACCACCGGGAAGCGCTTGAGCGCTTCGATCGAGGCCTTGACGAAGAAGGACATGAAACCGAGCTTCACGCCGTGCTCCTTCTCGAAGCGCTCCTTGTAGCGCGCGCGCAGCTCCTGGGTCGCCGTCAGGTCAACCTCATTGAACGTCGTCAGCAGCGCCTGGGAGGCCTGCGCCTCGAGCAGGCGCTGCGCGATGCGCGCGCGCAGCCGGGTCATGGGCACGCGCTGCTCGGCGCGCGCCCCGTCAGCGACGGGCCGCGCTGGCGCTCGCGCGACGGCCGGTGCAGCGGCAGTCGTCGGCGCCGGAGCCGCGCTCGCCACAGCCGCGGCGGCGGGCTTCTTGCCAAGGTAGTCGACGACGTCCGACTTGGTCAGGCGCCCCTCGCGCCCGGAGGCCGGGATGGTTGCCGGATTGAGATGGTTCTCCTCGACCAGGCGCCGCACCGAGGGACTGAGCTTGCCGCCGTCACGTCCGCCGTTGCTGCCACTCGCCGGCGGCGCTGGCGCTGGTGTCGATGCGGCGGGCGCCTGCGTCGCAGCGGCGGCGGCAGGGGGCTCGGCGGCGGAGGCCGCTTTCGGGGTCGCGGACGCGGCGCCCTCCTCGATCACCGCCAGCAGCTGCCCGCTCTTCACGACCGCGCCGCTCTGCACCTTGATCTCGCGCACCACTCCATTCGCCGGTGCCGGCACTTCGAGCACCACCTTGTCGGTCTCGAGGTCGGCGAGATTCTCGTCGCGCCGGATCGGATCACCCGGCTGCTTGTGCCAGGCGACGAGCGTTGCGTCCGCGACCGACTCGGGCAGCTGGGGGACGCGGATTTCGGTGCTCATGAGCGCTTTCGGATCGGGGTGAGGGGCGGCGCGGCAGCGGCAGGTGCTGCTGCCGGTGCTGCCGCAGGCGTTGCAGGCGGTACCGCGGTGAGACGCGTGGTCTCGCGCGCCGACTCCTCGGTGGTCGTGGAATGCAGCGCCGCCGCGACGAGCGTCTGCTGCTCGATCTCGTGAATCTTGCTGATGCCGGTGGCAGGCGCCGCCGCCGGAGCACGCCCCGCATACAGGACCGGACGGCGTCCCATCACCAGCTCCTGCAGGCGGTGGCGGATCTGGTACCAGGCGCCCTGGTTCTGCGGTTCCTCCTGGCACCAGACCACTTCACGAGCGTTGGGATAGCGGTTGAGGATGGCCTGGTATTCCTCGCTCGGGAACGGATACAGCTGCTCGATGCGCACTAGCGCGACATCGCGCAGGCCCTCCTTGCGCCGTGCCTTGAGCAGATCGAAGTACACCTTGCCGCTGCAGAACACCAGGCGCTCGATCGCCGCGGGCACCAGGTCGTCAACTTCGCCGATGATGCGCGCGAAACCACCGCGCGTCAGATCCTCGAGTGCGGACACCGACAGCTCGTGACGCAGCAGGCTCTTCGGACTCATGATGATGAGCGGCTTGCGGAACGATTGGCGCAGCTGGCGCCGCAGCAGGTGGAACATCTGCGCCGGGGTGGACGGCACGCACACCTGCATGTTGTTCTCGGCGCACAACTGCAGGAAGCGCTCGAGGCGCGCCGAGGAATGCTCCGGGCCTGCGCCCTCGTAGCCGTGCGGCAGCATCAGGATCAGCCCGCAGAAGCGCTCCCACTTGGCTTCGCCGGAGCTGATGAACTGGTCGATGATCACCTGCGCGCCGTTGGCGAAGTCGCCGTACTGGCCTTCCCACAGCACCAGTGAGTTGGGATCGGTGGTCGAGTAGCCGTACTCGAAGCCCATCACCGCCTCTTCGGACAGCACCGAGTCGATGATCTCGACGCGCGGCTGCGGCGTGGCGATGTGCTGCAGCGGGATCCACACCGCACCGGTGTTCTGATCGTGCAGCACCGCGTGGCGGTGGAAGAAGGTGCCGCGACCGCTGTCCTGGCCGGTGAGGCGCACCGGATAGCCGTCCTCGAGCAGCGCGGCATAGGCGAGCGTTTCGGCACAGCCCCAGTCGAGCGGCAGCGTGCCCTCCACCATCTTGCGCCGGTTGGCCATCAACTGTGCCACGCGTGGGTGCAGCGTGAAGCCATCCGGGAGCGTCGTGATCTTGGCGCCGAGCGCGCGCAGGCGCTGCATCTCGACGCCAGTGGGCACCCGCTCGGTCCAGTCGATCTGCGCGTAGGCGCTCCAGTCGACGGTGAACTTGTTACCGATCATGCCGAGGGAGGCGCGCGCCTGCGGACGGCCCTCGTCCAGCCCGTTGCGATACTGTTCCAGCATGCCGGCCGCATCCGCCTCGCTCACCACGCCGGCGGCGATCAGCTGGTCGGCATAGAGGCGCCGGGCGCTCGGATGAGCACGGATCACGCGGTACATGTCCGGCTGGGTCGCGGCGGGCTCATCCGCCTCGTTGTGACCGTGGCGGCGGTAGCAGACGAGGTCGATGACCACGTCTTTGCGGAATTTCATGCGGTACTTGAGCGCCAGGCGGGTGACGAACACCACCGCCTCGGGATCGTCCGCATTGACGTGGAAGATCGGCACCTCGAGCATCTTGGCGACGTCGCTGCAATACATGGTCGAGCGCGCATCGCGCGGGTCGGAGGTGGTGAAGCCGACCTGATTGTTGATGATGACGTGCACCGTGCCGCCGGTGAAGAAGCCGCGCGCCTGCGACAGCTGCAGCGTTTCCATCACCACGCCCTGCCCGGCAAACGCCGCATCGCCGTGGATCAGCAGCGGCAGCACCTGCTCGCCCTGCTCGTCACCGCGGCGCTCCTGGCGCGCGCGCACCGAGCCCTCAACCACCGGATTCACTACCTCCAGGTGCGAGGGGTTGAACGCCAGCACCACGTGCACGTTGCCGTGCGTGGTGCGCAGGTCCGCCGAGAAGCCCTTGTGGTACTTCACATCGCCCGAGCCCTTGAGGCGCGCCAGGTCATAAACCCCCTCGAACTCGGAGAACAGCGCCGCCGGGGACTTGCCGAGAAGGTTCACGAGCACGTTGAGGCGGCCGCGGTGCGCCATACCGATGACCGCTTCCTCGATGCCGACGGCGCCCGAGCGCTGAATCAGGTCATCGAGCAGCGGAATGAGCGAATCGCCGCCCTCGAGCGAGAAGCGCTTCTGGCCCACGTACTTGGTGTGCAGATAGCGCTCCAGGCCCTCGGCGGCGGTCAGCTGCCAGAGGATGTTGCGCTGCTCCTCGGCGCTGAAGCGATGCTGCAGCCGCCCGTCCTGGAACTCATCCTGCAGCCACAGCCGCTCCTCGGAGTCGGACATGTGCGCGAACTCGGCACCGACATTGCCGGCGTAGATGTATTGCAGCTGCGCCACGATGTCACGCAGCTTCAGGCGCTTGGGCACCGCTGCTGTGCGACTGCCGGTAAAGAACTCGGTGTCGAGGTCCTCAGGCGTGAGGCCGAAGTAGTCGAGGTCGAGCACGTGCGGGCGCGGCCGCGGCATGAGTGCCAGCGGGTCGATGTTCGCCAGCAGATGGCCGCGGTTGATCCATACCTGGATGAGGCGCGACACCGCTGCCTGCTTGGCATTCGCCGCAGGCGCTGCAGCCGGGGTGGCACCGCGCAACTGCTGCGCCCTCGAAGCGATGGCATCTCGCACCGGGCCATGGGCGCGCTCGGCGCCGGCGCCGGCCCCAGGGGGCAGTTGCGCAAAATAATCACGCCAGCGCGGCGCTACGCTCGCAGGATCCTTGAGGTACTGCTCGTAGAGCGCGTCGAGGAAATCGGCGTTGCCGCCGTAGAGGGGTGTTGGCTCGAGCATGCGCAAGCCGGATGCGGCAGGGGGCTAGTCTAACGGAAAACCGCCCCTGCCGGGGAGCGAGGCCGGCGCGGCCTAGAGGGCGTTCAGCAGCCGAAACTCGTAGAAAATCAAGACTCCGTAGATCGCCAGGAGGCTGTACAGCAGGATCCCGACCGGCAGCCCGCCGAAAGCGCGGATCCGGGAGGCCTGCGTCAGCAGCACGACGCCCGCAGCGGTCACGCACACCTTGACCAGTGCAAAGGCGAGACCGGAGCCGCCGAGCAGTGCCCGCATCAGCGGATTCACCTCGTAGGCACCGTGGTCGATCAGCACCAGCGTCATGAATGCATCGCTGCAGGAGAACACCAGGATCAGCACGCCGATCAGCAGCCACTGCGGGTGATGCCAGTCGACCGCTCCCAGACCGCGCTCGTCGGCGCGGCGCGGACCACGGCGGCGACGCTTGAAGCTGCCCACGAGCAGTGCCCGCAGAACCTGCGTACGCCGCTCGAGGCGGCGTCGCTCGGCTGTCGGCAGACAGTGCGCTTGCGCCTCGGGCTCTTTGACTTCCATGTGGAGATTCTTCTGTCGGCGCCTGGGAGAGCCCATTCTACCGGTCACACCCGGGCCCAAGACGCGTGCAAAACGTGACGCACTTCACACGTGTTCCGCCGGCGCTGCGCTGCCGTCTTATGACACCTCGCGCGCGACTCCTCTTATATGATCCCGCGCAGATGTCCGCCGTAATCCATCCGGATGGCCTGCCGCTGCCGCGCCGTTACTGGGCCATCACCGCGATCGCACTCGCGATCGCCATGTCGGTGCTTGACAGCACGATCGTCAACGTGGCACTACCAACCATCGCGCACGACTTTCACGCGAGCGCCGCGGCCTCGATCTGGGTGATCAACGCCTATCAGCTGGCGATCCTGGTGGTGCTGCTGCCCCTCGCATCGCTCGGCGAGATCGTGGGCTACCGGCGCGTATCGCAGACCGGGTTACTGGTATTCACCGTCGCCTCGCTCGGCTGTGCCTTCGCGCCGGGCCTCATCAGCCTGAGCATCGCGCGCGTCGTGCAGGGGCTCGGGGCGGCGGGGATCATGAGTGTCAGCGGCGCGCTGGTGCGCTTCACCTACCCGCACGCGTCCCTCGGCCGCGCCATTGGTATCAATGCGCTGGTGGTCGCGACCTCGGCGGCGCTCGGACCGACCATCGCCTCGGGCGTGCTCGCCGTCGCACAGTGGCGGTGGCTGTTCGGCATCAACGTGCCACTGGGGGTGATCTGCCTGCTCATCGCACTCTACGCGCTGCCGGAGAACGAGCGCAGCGTGCGGCCGCTGAACTTCGCCGGCGCGGCCCTGTACGCCGGAGCGTTTGGGCTGGTGCTGAGCGGGCTGCAGTCGCTGGCGCATCACGGCGCAGGCACGCTGGCGAGGCTGCAGCTGGCCGCGGGCGCTTGCCTGGGCGGGCTTCTGGTACGACGCGAGCTGCCGCGCAGCGCCCCGCTCATCCCGTTTGATCTGCTGCGCATCCGCATCTTCTCGCTGTCGATTGTGGCCTCGGTGTGCGCGTTCATGGCACAGATGGCGGCCCTCGTCGCCATGCCCTTCGAAATCCAGCGACTCGGCCACAGCGCGGTGGAAACGGGTCTGTTCATGACCCCCTGGCCGCTGGCGCTGGCGCTCGCCGCGCCGCTCGCCGGACACCTGGCGGACCGCTACCCGGCCGGGGCGCTCGGCTCCGCGGGCTTGTGCGCTCTGACCGCGGGACTCCTGCTGCTCGCCACGTACCCCGAGTCCGGCGCAGCACCCGGACTCATCTGGCGCATGGCCTTGTGCGGTCTCGGCTTCGGCTTCTTCCAGGCGCCGAACAACCGCACGCTCATGGCGGCCGCGCCGCGCGCCCGCAGCGGCGCGGCCGGTGGCATGCTCAGTCTCGCACGGCTGCTCGGCCAGACACTGGGAGCGGCCGCGGTGGCGATCCTGTTCCGCGCGCACGGCCTGGCGGGCGCGCGTCTGGCGCTGTTGCTGGCAGCGGCGCTCGCGTTCACCGGTGCGCTGGTGAGCGCGGTACGTCTGACGGCTCACGCGGCCAGAGGAGCGACATGAGCAACCCGACCCCGGCGGCACCGCTAAGGCCGCCCTTCACACTCGCAACGGCCGTCGCCAAAGTGCGGGCAGCGGAAGATGCCTGGAACAGGCGCGACCCCGAGCGCGTCAGTCTCGCCTACAGCGAGGACTCGCAGTGGCGCAACCGGGCGGAGTTCCTGCAGGGGCGCGCCGCGATCCGCCAGTTCCTCCGCCGCAAGTGGGATCACGAACTCGATTATCGGCTCATCAAGGAACTGTGGGCGTTTGGCGAAGCCCGCATTGCCGTGCGTTTCGCCTACGAGTGGCACGATGACTCCGGCCAGTGGTTCCGCTCCTATGGCAATGAGAACTGGGAGTTCAACGACGACGGACTGATGCACCGCCGGCTCGCCTCCATCAACGATCTGCCGATCGCGGTGGCAGAGCGCAAGTACCACTGGAGCGCTCCCGGCCCGCGCCCCCAGGATCACCCGGGACTGAGCGAACTGTCGCTCTAGGCCGGCTGCGCCAGCGTCTCCTGGAACAGCACCAGCTGGCGCGCCCAGGCCTTCTCGGCCTGATCGTGGTTGTAGACGTGTGAATCCGGCGGACACCAGCCATGCAGAGTGTCTGCGTAGACTTCGATCTCGGCCGGAATCTTCGCCTGTGCGAAAGCGGCCTGCAGCACGTCCTTGGTCTGCGGCTGCTTCTGGTCATCGTTGGCCGCGATGGCGAACAGATAGTGCGCCTGGATCTTCGGGATGAGCAGATGCGGACTGTCGGGCTTGTCCGTCACCAGCCCGCCGCCGTGGAATGAGGCACCGGCGCCGATGCGCTGCGGGAAAGCCGCGGCGGTGCGCAGCGTAAACGGACCGCCGACGCAGTAGCCCGTCACCCCCAGCCGCCGCTGCTTGTCGACCGCCGGCTGCGCATCCAGCCACGGGACGAAAGCCGTCGCATCGGTCACCACCGTCGTGGGACTCAGCGTCGCGCCGAGCGCCATCAGCGCATCGCGCGTCGCCGGATCGTTGAAGTCGGCGTGCTCGGCCGAGGTGGGTGCATGTTTGGTGCGATAGAAGGGATTGACCACCAGCACCGCATAACCGGACTCAGCCAGGCGCCGCCCCATCTGCCGAAACGCCGGCCGCAGGCCATAGATATCCGGCCAGATCAGCACGCCCGGATGGCGGCCCTGTGCCGGATGGACGAAGTAGGCGTCACAGCTGCCGTCGGGGGTCCTGATATCGACCTCGGCTTCCTGCACGGCGAGCGCGCCGGCGACCGGCGGCAGGAGCGACATGAACCCCGCGCCCACCGTGAGGGCGCCGAATTCTCGGCGTGAAAGCCCGCGACGCAGGCGGTAGGCCAGCATGTCCTCGAACGAATCGTTGTCGCACATAAAGACGGAGTCTCCTCTGGGGCGAGCCTTGGGTAGCGCGCGCGCGTCCATGTTGAACGCGCGCTGGTGCGCCACGCAAGCGCGCACGCCCGTGCGGGCGGCGTGGCAGACGGCGCGAAAGCTTGGCAGCGATTGCGGGCGGCGGCGGCCTGCCAGGAGCGCGGAGGCCTGCCTCCGGCCCGGTTACACGGTTCTGTCACAGTCACTGCGTACGATCGCGCAAGCCGCACCTGGCCCGCAGGGCCGTGTGCGGGCTTTAGCGTCAGCTCCGGTGCGCCGGCGCGGACTTCAACACCAAAGAGCGGGGAGCAAGCTATGCGGAACAAAGTGCTGGCATCGAGCGTGGTGGCGTTGGTCGCGGCGGGCGCGGCGGTGGCCGCGGAAGGACCGGTTCCGCAGGGCATCCCGCGGCTCGAGCACGTGTTCGTCATCATGATGGAGAACCACGCCTACGGGCAGATCGCGGGCAATCCGCAGGCGCCCTACATGAATTCACTCATGGCCAAGGACAATCTGGCCACAAATTATTTCGCCATTGCCCACCCGAGTAACACCAACTACCTCGAAGTGGTGGGCGGCTCGAACTTCAACAAGCTGTCGGACCAGTACCCGGACTGGCACAACGCCAACTGCGTGCCGAACCTGGTTCCGGGCCAGCCGACCAGCACCGACTCACCGAGCACGGGCAACTTCTGCCCGATCGCCGGGCGCAACGGCACCGATGCCAAGATACCGGTGCTCGACCAGACCACGAATGAGACCTCGGCGCCGCCGCTCACCAACATCAACGGCAAGATCGGCTGGGCCGCCGATACCAAGATCGACGGCATCTCCATCGCCGATCAGCTGGTGCGTGTCGGCAAGTCGTGGAAGTCCTACCAGGAGAGCCTGCCGCTCATCGGCGCCGATGGCGTCAACGTCAGCGACGGCTACTACACACTCGGCGGCCCCAACATCGAGGGCGTCAACGTCACGTCGAACTTCGCCGCACTGTCGACCTCCGGCAATCCGGTCAGCATGTCGGACGTCGTTTTCCTGTACGCGGTCAAGCACAACCCGTTCGTCTACTTCGCCAACGTGCAGGAGGGCCACGATCCGGCGCTCAGCCTGCAGCGCACGGTGTCTTTCGACGGACAGCGGGGGCTGTATGCCGATCTCAAATCCGGCAACGTGCCGGACTTCGCCTTCATTGCGCCGAACCAGTGCGATGACCAGCACGGGCGCGGCAACGGTACGGCGTTCTGTAACTACGATGCGGACGACAATGGCACGCAGCAGGGCCTGAACCCCTCGCTGATTCTGCAGGGTGACCTGTCGGTACAGCGTCTGGTGACCGCGATCAAAGCCTCACCGGTGTGGTCGAACAGCCGCAGCGCGATCGTGATCCTGTGGGATGAGAACGACTACAGCACGATCACCAGCAACCAGGTCGTGCTGGTGGTGGACACCAACTACGGGCCGCATCAGCAGCGCAGCGAGCGGTTCTACACGCACTACTCGCTCACCAAGACGCTCGATGGCGCCTTCGGGCTTCCCTGCCTGAACCATGCCTGCGATGCGGGCGTCGAGGTCATGTCCGACCTGTTCAAGGAATAAGCGCTCGCGTTGCGACTCCGCGCGCATGGAGGGAGGTTATGCTCCCTCCATGCGCCTCTCCCGCGTCTTGCGCCTGCAGCCGCTGCTCCTCATTCTGTGCGCGGCGCTAGCGCCCGCCGCAAACGCCTACGCGGCCGACGGCACGCCCCCGTTCGATCCGCACAGCAGCGCCGCGGCCCCCTGCGGAACCGGCACGCCCCCGCCGGGTCATGCCCTGCCGGAGGTTCGTCCGGGATCCGCGGCCCTGACACTGACCGTGCGTCAGGATGGCAGTCGCCTGTGCTATGTCAGTGATGACAGTGCCGATGCACCGGTCATCCGGGTGCGGCTCGGCGCCGATCTCAGCGTGACCTTGCGCAACGAGATCACCGATCCCGCCGCGATCGATGCGGTCAGCGGCCCGGGCAAACTCACCACACCCAACGAACCCGTGCCGCAGGCGGCGGGCTTCTACCGTGTGGTGCCCGGAATGCGCCACGCCGCCACCGGGGCCACCAACCTGCATGTGCACGGGTTCGCGGTGCCCCCGGTAAAGCCGCAGGACGATGTGCTCACGGTCTGCACCGACCCAGCGGTCGGACCTGCGCACTGTGGTCGGCGCGCGTTCACCTATCACTATCACGTGCCCGCCGACATGCCGGAAGGCCTCTACTGGTATCACCCGCACGTTCACGGCGAAGTGCAAGCGCAGATGCTGATGGGACTGAGCGGTGCGATCGTCGTCGAGGGCCCGCAGGAGGACGCGCGGCGCGCTGCCGGAATCGAGGAGCGCGTGCTGATCGTGCGCCAGACGCAGGACCAGGACGCGGGCAAGACCGCGCTGGCGGCGATGACGGCGGCCCTGCCGGCAGCGGCCGGCGCGGCGCGGCCGCGCGGACCGCGCCCGCCTGCTACCGCCATCGACACAGCCCATGAGCTCCTGTGCGCAACAAGCTCGGGCATCGACCAGATCAGCCTGAACGGGACGCCAGTGCCGATCGGAGACGTCCCCGACGCCGCGCTCGCCCACCTGAGCATGCCTGCCTCCGGCGTCGAATTCGTGCGGCTGGTGAACGCTGCGACCGATGCGTTTCTCGATCTCACACTGGTCGATACGGCAGGCGCTGCGTTGCCGCTCGAGATCGTCGCGCGTGACGGCAGTCCGCTGACGGACGATGAGGGCACGAGCCGCGCGCCGGAGATGACCCGGGAAGCGCAGTTCGTGCCGCCCTCCGGGCGGCTCGAGTTCCTGGTGAGGACGCCACCGAGCGGCAAGGCCTATCTGCTGACGCGCTCGGTCGACACCGGCTGTGCCGGCGATCGGGTCCCGGAGCGGCGACTCGCCGTGTTCGAAGGCTCAGCGCCGCCGGCCGCGGTGGCGGTGGTGTTGCCAGCGGCAGCCGCGCATACGAACCTCTACAGCGGCCTGCTGCGGCGCCGCAGCGAGCGGCAGCGCGTCATCGCCATGGCCGAGTATCCGCGTCCCGGAGCCGAGGACCAGATCGATTTCTACATCGTCGAGCGCAAACCCGGGGCCGTGCTGAAGCCGTACATGATGGGTGACCGGCCGGCCATCACCGTGCGCGCGGGCACGAGCGAGGAATGGCTGATTGAGAACTGGACCAACGAGTTACACGCCTTCCACATTCACCAGGTGCATTTCCGCGTGCTCGAGGTCGATGGGCAGCCCTCCACTCACCCGGAACTGCTCGACGTGGTCAACATCCCCTATGCGAGCGCCACCGGCTATCACAGCAAGGAGGGCCCGGTGCGCCCGGGTCGGGTCCGCATCAAACTCAGCTTCCCGCCGACGTTGGCCGGTGACATTCCCTTTCATTGCCACCTCGTCGATCACGAGGACAACGGCATGATGGCGGTACTGCGCGTGCTGCCCGCACGCTGAGAGCTCAGCGCCGCGCGCCGCGCTGCAGGCGTTGGCGGATGAGTCGCCGCGCACTGTAGAGTCCCACCGCCCCCGCTGCGAGCAGAGCGCCTGCGAGTGCGGCAGATCCGCCCTTCCCTTGCAAGCTGCGCAATAGCACACCGATGCCCAACAGCAGTAGCGGCAGCGAAACGGTGCTCAGCAGAACCTCGAAAGCCACTGCGGCATCGCGCAGCAACAACGCCGCGAGCGCGAGCAGAACCAGGCCGCTGAGAAGGCCGCCGAGCGACCACAGTAACGGCCGGCCGCCGAGCGCGTTGCCAACCGTCGTCAGCGTACCGACCAGCAGCATGATTGCACTCACGACCAGCAACACATTCGCCAAGGTCCGCGTGGGGTTGTTGGTTGTCATCGGCGTCGTGTCAGGATAGAGCTGTAGCTCGAGTGCATCCACACGGCACCGCGCGTAGAATGCGTGCCGGCGTTGCGACGCCGGCGCTCGCCGAATTCACCTGCTGCAAACCAGGAGCAATCACCATGAGTGGCAAATGGAAGGTCCTATTTGGCGTGCTGACAGTGTCACTGGCGGCGCCGCTGTACGCCCAGTCCGTGGATGCTGCCCACCCGTGTAACGCGATCATCAATGCCTGCAAGAGCGCGGGCTTCATCGACGGCGACTCCACGCTCGGCAAGGGACTGTGGGCCGAGTGCATCGATCCGGTCATGCGCGGGACGCCCCAGTCCAACGCCGCCAAACTTCCGGTGCCGCAGGTGAGCCCGCAACTGGTGAATGCCTGCCGCGCCAAAGATCCGAGTTTCGGGGCCAAGCCCGATGACGCTCATCCGTGCGAAGCCATCGTAGCGGCCTGCAAGAACGCCGGCTTCATCGACGGCGACTCCAAACTCGGCAAGGGTCTGTGGGGCGAATGCATCGATCCGCTCATGCGCGGGACGCCCCAGTCCAACGCCGCCAAACTCCCCGTTCCGCACGTCAGCCCGCAGCTGGTACAGGCCTGCCATGCGAAGCAACCGGATTTCGGGCTGCCCAAGAAGCCCTGAACTCCTCTGACGGAAGTGCTGGTAGCGCGCGCGCGCTGCCGGCACTTCTGTCCTCTCGCCTCTTCCAGGGGGGCTGCCGCTGCGCTTCACGCGCGCGGACCTTGCTCAGCCAGGGGTCGGCACGGTCAACAGCTCCTCCAGGAATCCGCCGAAGCGCTGCGCGCGATCCACGAAATGAATCTCCAGGATCCAGTGGCGGGCGCGGCCGGCCTCGTCCGGCTCGCGCAGCGACTGAGAGTTACCGTGCCGGATGGAAAACCGGTTGGGTTCGGCCGGCGAGCGCTCATGGGGAAAGTGACCGACCAGGTGCCCCGCGGTCGGCGCACCAAATTCCCAGCCCAACGCGGGCGCCAGCTCGACGACAAAGTCATACAACTGTCCGGCGGTGAGGTCCGGAGTGCTCTCGTACAGATCTTTGCCACGGCGGAACGCCACGGCAATGTCATTGACCAGGCGATGCTTGCGCGCATCGCTCCCCAGCACATAGGTGCGCCCGAAATCCGCCTCCCAGGAGGCGAATACCGGTCCGAAATCGAGGAAAACCACGTCATCGGCTTCAATGCGCCGGTCCTCGCCCTCCTCGTAGTAGCCGAGCAGCGTGTTCGGCCCTGCGCGGATGATGCGCTTGTGCCAGTGACGCCGTACGCCGTAGCTGCGCAGCGCCAACTCAAAGATTTCCTCGCTGAGTTCGCTCTCCAGCAGGCCCGCGCGGATCATGCCGCTGCCCGAGACCTCGCTGAATAGAGCTTCCGCCCTGTGCTGCGCATCGAGCAGTGCCGCGGAAACTTTATCCATCGTCGCGATCCCCGTATCCGCCCGTCCAGTGCCGCACCGGCGGGCTGAGGGCCCCGCGCCGATGTTCTCGCCGGGTCAATTCTACCGGTCATCCTGCCCGGGGTCGCCACAAGCCCTGGCCGGGGTCGCCGCAACCCGTGCATGTCGCGACCCCTCCTCCTTTGCCGAGCAGCGACAACCGCGCCTGAGGTCCACGTCCGGGCCGCCAGTCGACAATCCGCGCGAGAATCCGCATAAATCTCTCTCCGCAAGACATGGCAGGGGCTACGGCATGACACTCGATGAACCGCTGCAACGGAGCAGGCGCCCGGGCATTGCCCCGCGATTGCAAACCGAGCGGCTGATTCTGCGTCCGCACCGGCCAGAGGATTTCACCGAGTGCGCAGCCCTATGGACGGATCCGGCCGTGGTCCGCTACACCATCGGCAGCGCCGCGCCGGCGCAAAGAACCTGGCAGCGGCTGTTGGCCTACTGCGGTCACTGGCAGCTGCTCGGTTTCGGTTACTGGGCTGTCGAAAGCATCAGCGACGGGCGTTACATCGCGAGTTGGGTTTCGCGGATTTTCACCGTGACTGCGTCCCCAGCATCGACGGCATTCCGGAAGTCGGCTGGGCACTCATGCCGGCAGCACACGGCAAAGGCTATGCCACTGAAGCCCTGCGCAAGGTCTTTGAATGGGGGGACCTGCACCTTTCCGTGGGTAGAACGGTCTGCCTCATCCACCGCGACAACGCGCCATCGCTGCGGCTGGCACGCAAGCTCGGCTACCTGTCGGAACTGCGCGCGGCAACCGATGATGAGCCCCATATGCTCCTGGCCCGGGAGGTCGCCCGCCCAAGTCCGCAGTAGCGCTCACTACGGGCGCACGCTGGCACCCTGCTATTGCCCAGGGGACGTGCGCCCCCGCTGCCGCCGCGAAACACCCCTGCAGTTCGCCGGCTGCGCTATGGTGGAGCGCGTGGGCACCGGCTGCCGGTCCGAAAAGCCACCCGGCGTGCACCTGGAGACTCCGCAATGATCGTGAACGTGCAGAGCGCGCAGCCTGATTTCCTCGAGGAGATCTCGGTCGGGCGCCATTCGCTGAAGGCGGATGAGCCCATCGAGGCGGGCGGCAAAGACCTGGCGCCCAACCCGTACGAGCTTCTGCTTGCCGCGCTCGGCTCCTGCAAGGGCATCACGATCCGCATGTACGCCGCCCGCAGGAACTGGCCTCTGGAGGGCGTGCATATCGCCCTGTCGCATACACGTGTGCACGCGGATGACTGTGCGAATTGTGAGCTCGAAGCTCCGATGACCGATCAAATCGACGTTGCCATTCGCTTGGCCGGTGCGTTGTCAGCCGAGCAACGCGAGCGCCTGCTCGCGGTGGCCGAGAAGTGTCCGATCCAACGAGCGCTGAATCCTCAGATCCGGATTCGCACCCAGTTGTCTGGGTGAATTGAACCGACCCGCGCCTCACGCCTTGCAGGGTTCATGCGCTGCTCAGTTCAAACTCGACAGTAATGCCCAGTTCGCCGAACAGACGGCTTGCTTCGGGTGCAAGCGTAAAGCTGTTGACGTCATCCCTGAAAATACTCACCAGCAGTGACACTTCGCCGCCTTCCGCACGGATGCGACGCAGCAGCTCCGCGTGCTGGGCGAGAAACTGACTCGTGCTCAAGGAGAGCGCCCAGCTGAGGCTGCGTCGCGCCGCCGCCAGCTGCTTCTGGGCAAACTTTGAGCGGTCATCCCCCGGGAATGAGACATCAACCAGCGGCCCCCTGGGCTTCAACTCGCCGAGCCAGTAACTCTCGACGTGCACCGAGGAGCTCGCAACGCCGCTGCTGGAACGCCGCGCATCGCCGGCGCGGAAGGAGTGCTCGGCCTCAATCGCGAAGGCGCGAGAGATCTCTGCGGGATCCATGCCCGGATGGCGCACGCGCAGTGACAACTGAAAAGGAGCAGATTCCGGGTTCGACTGGGGCTGAGAGTTCATACGGGTCCTTTGGCTGGGGTGAGCACCGGCAGGCGCAGGCGGCTCTCACCCGATAGTAACTCCAGTCAATGACACAGGCTGGGTCTCCAGCCTGCGGAATGGGCCTATGGTGACCGCGAGCCGCAGCGGATTCAGGCGCTGGTGGTCGCAGCCCCGAGAAACGAGTGAATCTGCGCCACCACAGCCGCACCCTCGCCCACGGCGGATGCCACCCGTTTGGTGGAGCCGGAGCGCACGTCGCCAATGGCAAACACGCGCGGCAAGCTGGTCTGCAACTGCGAGGCGCCGGAATTCCCCGCCGCAGCGCTTTGTGGGCCGGTCAGCACGTAGCCATTGCGGTCGAGCGCCACGCACCCGTTGAGCCAGGCAGTATTCGGCTCTGCACCGATGAACATGAAGAGCTGTTTCACCGCGAGCTCCTGTGTCGCACCCGAGGCCCGATTGCGGATGGTCAGACTCTGCAGGCAGCCGGGCTGCTCGGCGTGCAACGCCGCGACCTCCGATCCGACCAGGATGTCGACATTCCCCAGCATGCGAATCCGGTCCACCAGATAGCGGGACATCGAGGCCTCAAGACCGGTACCGCGGACGATCATCGTCAGCCGCTCGACCTGAGTTGCCAGAAACACGGTCGCCTGCCCCGCAGAATTGCCCGCGCCCACCAGCGCGATCTGCTGACCGACACAAAGCTTCGCCTCGGTTGGCGATGCCCAGTAGTGAACGCTGTCTCCCTCAAAGGGTTTGAAGTCCGCCAGCTGCGGACGGCGATAGCGCGCCCCCGAGGCGATCACGACGGTTCGGGCCCGGGCGGAACCCTGTTCCGAAAGCGTTAGCTCGACCCAGTCCGCGCCGCCATCGCCGGAGGTTCCACGGCAACGAAGCTGCGTGGCGCGCAGCGGAATCGCCACCCGCGCGCCGAATTTATAGGCCTGATTGAGTGCGCGACCGGTGAGGGCCAACCCGGATATTCCAGTCGGGAATCCCAGGTAATTCTCGATTCGCGCCGAGGCGCCGGCCTGTCCGCCGAGAACCTCGCCGTCGAGCACCAGCACCGAGAGGCCCTCGGATGCTGCGTATACCGCCGTTGCCAGACCTGCGGGTCCCGCACCGATCACTGCAACGTCGTAGAGCTCGTCCAGCGGCAGGGTCGGGGTGATACCCAGCCACACACCGGCCTCCTCGTTAGAGGGCCTTTTCAGCACGCGACCGCAGGCACAAATGAGAAGCGGCAGATCCTCAGGCGGGAGGTTCAGGGCCTCAATCATCTGGCGCCCGCGTTCGCTGCTGCAATCCAGTACGAGGTGGGGATAGGTGTTCCGGCGCAGAAACGTCTGCAGCCGCTGCAGGTCGACCGATCCGGCGCGCCCGAGGAGCACCGGGCCGACACCGCGCTCGAGTAATCCCACCCGTCTGAGAATGAACGCGCGCATGATCACTTCGCCGAGCTCCGCCGACCCGACGATGAGCGCGCGCATGCGCAGCGCATCGAGCGGGACCGCCGTGCATCCCTGCCGACCGGCCACACAGCCGGCCAGGCTGGGACTTCCCGTCAACTGGTGTAATTCGCCGGTAAATTGACCGCTCTCCAGCGTTTGCATCACCTTCTGATCATCAAGGCCATCGCGCCCGAACAGTTCGGCCGATCCCTTCAGTAGGAACCAGGCGGGCACACCGCGATCACCGACCTGGAACATCGATTCCCCTGCGGAGAACTCGCGTACCGGGGCATCGGTAAATCGGTGCACGACCTCAAGCTGGGCATCGCGCAGGCGCGGGAAACGCTGAGCACTGCGGTCGGCCAGGGGTGCAATGGTCTCGATTTGATCGGAAGTTCGCATGAACACCTGCCTAAGCGGACACGAGCGTCGAGTCGTCCAACCCCCTATTCGACTGGGCAGCGGCAAATCACTGCCGTGGGCGAGAGACTAAGATCCCGATGGACACCGAGGACCCAGTCACTGCTGCTGCATTCCCGGAAGCTCGATTCTACCCCTTCTGAATCCGATCTCGTGACGCGCGCGGGTTTGGCGGCCATCCTGGGCGAAGAACGGCGGTCCGTGAGTATCAGGCGTAAGGCGCGGCATGTGCGCCCGTGAATTACGACGCCGCAGGAGAGGAGCTTCACGCAGCCGTCCGGCACTCGGGTTGCGCGAGAGCCACCCTCCGCAGCCTGAGTGTTGTTGGTCTCGCCCCGCCTTGACGACAGCGTGCCTCGCAGCGACGGCCCGCGCCGCCGGGCACCTTCGAACGCCTACCCGGGAACAAAGATGTGGTCGGGGCTCAAGCCTGCCTGATTGCGCTCATACATCTGCGCGTAGGCATCTTCCAGGTGTTTGGTAAACCGCGCGGTATCAAACAACGGTGCGGTCAAGCGATTCCTCTCCAGTTGCGCGCGTATGCCGGCCAACAAGCTCGGCGTGCTGGCCAGCTTCACGGCGAGGGCCTCATACTGATCTTGGGTCGTCGTGATCAGTTCAGGCAGCCCGATCGCTCGGAGCAAGCTGGCGGCAACCCGTGCCGCAAAACACTGCCCGGCGCAAGTGATCACGGGCAATCCGCTCCAGAGTGCATCGCTTGCGGTCGTATGCGCGTTGCAGGGAGCGGTATCCAGGAACAGATCGGCAGCGGCATGGCGCGCCAGGTGATCCTGCAGCGGCATGCGAGCCGCAAATACGAGCCTCGACGGACTCAGATTTCTAGCCGTCGCTTCGGCACGCAGATTGCGCATGGCCGTCTCGCTATCGGCCAGCAGCCACAACACGCTGCCTTCGACGCGTTCGAGTATGCGGCACCAGCAGGCAAAGGTGGCCGGAGTTATCTTATAGACGTTGTTGAAACAGCAGAACACGAAGCCTGCGGGCGGCAGACCCAGTTCGGCGCGCGTAAACGATTTGCCATCGGTGCGACGTCGGCGATCATTCACCTGGTAGCTGACCGGAAGAAAGCAGATTTTCTCCGCATAACCGTGCTGACTGTCAGCGGGAATGAGCGTGCGGTCGGCAACAATGTAATCGAAGTATGGCGCGCCCATCGTTCCCGGATAGCCAAGATAGTTGACCTGCACGGGCGCTGCGCGCTGGGCAAAAATCCCGGTCCTCGCTTCCCGCGTGTGGCCTTTAAGATCGACGGCAATGTCGATCTCCAACTCGCGGGAGAGGCGAGCGATTTCCTGGTCCGAGCGGGTAGCGACCTCCAAAAAGCGGTCGAACGCAGCCGCTATGCGCCTGGTCACCTCATCACGAGCGCCGGCGCCGAAAGAGAATGCCGTCAGTTCGAATCGACTTCTGTCATGTCGCTCAAACAGCTCGGTGATCAGGTGAGTGGTCGCGTGTTCATAAAAGTCCGAGGAGTAGTATCCCAGGCGGATTTTGGCGGCCCGGCAGCGTTTGCCGATCGGCGGCCATCCACTGTGGGCCGGAAACAACTCGCGCACCCAAGTCTCCGCCGCTTGCCGCTGCACCAATAAGGAATCGATGAGCCCGACCAGGGGAAACGGCGGTGTGGCACGTCGCCCTTGCTCTATTTTGCAAGTCAGTTCCGCGAGTTGAGCGTCGATGCCCTGCCACGCGCACAGGTGCATTCTGGTGTGCATGACTGCACCCAGCAGCCAGTCCACATCGCGATTGATGCTGAGCGCGCGCTCGTGGCTCTCGAGTGCGGCATCCAGGCATGCGCGTTCTTTGAGCAGCTGAGCGCGGTTGCTGTAAGCCTCGGCATAATCCAGTCTGAGTCGCAGCGCGGACTCGTAGTCGTGCAGCGCAGCCTCGGGGAGGTTGCGCTCGTAGAGAAGATTAGCGCGATTGAGATACGCCTCGGCGAAATCCGGGTCGCACTTGAGAGCGCGCTGGTAGCTCTCCTCGGCAGCCGCAAAGCGCTTGAGCGCGTGAAGGGTGACACCGCGGTTGTTATAGGCATCCGCGTCATCCGGCTTGAGACTGAGCGCCCGCTCATAGCTGGCAAGCGCGGCCTCAAACTGTTGTGTCTCATGCAGCGCGACACCGCGACCGTTATAGGCTGGTGCGTAATCCGGCCTGAGCTTCAAGGCGCGATCGTAGCTCGCGAGCGCGGCCTCCATGCGCCGCAGCCCCCGTTGCACGTCGCCGACGCTGACGCACGTCTCCACATCATCGGCTCTGAGCTGCAGGGCGCGATCGTAGCTCTCGAGCGCCGCCTCCAAGTGCTTAAGCTTGCGTTGCACATTGCCGCGGTTGACGTAGGCATCGGCATAGTCTGGTTTCAGCTGCAGGGCCCGTTGGTAGCTTGCCAGCGCGGCATCGAAGCGCCGCAGGGCGTTCAGTGCGACGCCCCGGTTCAGGCAAACCGCAGCGTCCTCGGGCCTAAGTTGCAGGGCCCGCTCGTAACTTTCGAGCGCAGCCTCATGGCGGTGCAGCTTCTGTTGCACGTCGCCAAGATTGATCCAGGCTTCAACGTCGTGTGGCTCGAGTTGCACGGCGCGTTCGTAGCTGTGAAGCGCAGCTTCATAACGCTGGCTGATCTGCAGCGCGTTTCCGTAATTGACATGCGCTACCGCACTTTCGGGTCTGGCGGTCACCGCCTGATGAAACAAATCCGCCGCGAGGTCCGCCCGACCCGTTTGCGTCGCAATGATGCCCAACAGGTTCAGCGCTTCAAAATGGCTCGCCTGACGCTCCAATATCGCTCTGCACAGCTGCTCTGCTTGCAACCTCTGGCCACCGCGATAGCAAGCGATGGCCTGCTGCATTGCCTGCGCTAACGCAAGTCCGCGCGGGTCGCTGCTCATGTGCGAAATCCGCGCCGCGATACAAGGTGATGCCTCCGTCGCGGCCGCCTCGCGCTCCACCGTAGTAGTACGGCCGCCGAGAGCAGTCCGGCTACCCTCCCGACGTCTCTCAAGGTTCGTCGGCGCCCGC
Source organism: Steroidobacteraceae bacterium (assembly GCA_035487135.1). GTDB lineage: Bacteria > Pseudomonadota > Gammaproteobacteria > Steroidobacterales > Steroidobacteraceae > 13-2-20CM-66-19. The sequence continues at coordinate 58,127 of DATHMN010000156.1, forward strand.
TCGAACACCGCTTGCCGGCGCGGGCGCGCTGCTCTCGCTCAACTATGTCCGCCGCTGACTGCAGATGGAAAGTTGGCTGGGGCACCAAAGTAACACTCAATGGCCGCGATTTTTTCATCTCGGAAGCGGAAATACTCTACATTCTGGAGCGTCTTAGCGTTTCTGGTATGGCAAACGTACAGCACAAACGCGTTGTCACCATTCCCGACCACCTGCTGAAGGTCAAACCGCTCAATAAAGTTAATCTGTGTGTCCCAGCACCCTCTTTTGAAACTACTCTTGCTGATGTGGTTATCCATCGGGCTGGAGAACGTGAAGTCGCTCGCCACCAGGCTATTGACCAGCTCCCAGTCCTTTTTCTCCCACGCGCCATAATACGTGCGGATCGTCGCTTCCTTTTTTGGGCTCAGCGCGGTTCCGCTCTGCGCAGCCACCCTCTCCGAGACTACCGCCGTCGCAGCCAAAGCGCAGGCACCGGTCCCCAGAAGCTTCCGACGCGAAAGCATGATTTTTTTCACAAGTAGTTCTCCCGTGTATTTCCTATCCCCGACCGGTGCCGCCATTCTCCGCAAGAGTTGCCGACTCTCAATGCTGCCGCGCAGCTGCGGTCTTGCGACGGCGGAACAGCAGCTCGACGTAACGACGCAGGTGCTCGATGCTCGCCGCGGCAACTTTGGCGTCGTCTTTGGCCTTCGCCAGAATGTAGGCACCCTGTAGAACCGCCTGCATGTGGAGCGCGAGGCTTTCAGGGGTCCAGCGTGCGCGGATGCGATGGCGCCGCATAGCAGCAGCAATGTCGGATTGCAGGGTGGCGGCGTGACCGCCGATGCCTGCATCGCAGGCGCGTCGAATGCTGGGGTGGCTAGCGTATGCTTCCTGCACCATGGTACCCAGCAGACAGGTGAACTCTGCAACGGTACCGCGCAGCATCGCCTTGCGAAAATCGAGGTAACCGACGATACGATCCAGCGGATCGTCCAAATGATGGTAGGCAGCGGCAGCGAACAGGGCCTCACACATTTCCGACCAATCGCTTGCGGCCGCGAGCGCCAGCGCTTCTTTGCTCGGAAAATGGTGAAAGAACGCGCCCTTCGTTACGCGAGCGCGGGCGCAGAGTTCGTCAACTGACGTTGCGGCGAAGCCTTTTTCGCGGATGAGCGCTATGGCCGCGTCGAGAAGCTTTCTGTGAGCACCGCGCGACGCTGAAGGCTCGACACGCTGCGCGCTCATGAGTAGAGCGTACCAACCGGTCGGTATGGCGTCAAAAGAGTCAGACATCGGGCCGCTCCGTCAGACATCGCCCGAGGGGGCAGCCGGTTCCGTTACGTCATGGGTCTTTGCGCCCCTATTGCCGCGTGTCGATCCTGACGTGTGCGGTGGCTGCAGCGTGCCAACACCGCTAAAAGGCGTCACGAACGGTCCATGAACGTCTCGGCAGCGCGGCCCAATGTACGGATGCGAGCCGCGCCTCAGCGATCGCATCGCAGCAATCCGCATCGCGTGTCCACTCTTTTGATCTGCCTCGATTCCCTTTGCCGCTATTTCAGGTGTTCGCGGGGCACATCTTGAGATCAAGATCAGGATCAAAAGGAGAGAGGCATGAAGTTCGGGTTGTTTCCAATGATACTGCTGACCTTTGCGGCAAATGTGGCCGTCCCATCATTGGGGTGGGCGGACTGGGCAATAGCAACGAATGGAGAGGCACTGGCGGGCTGTGGTGGACAGCAAGTGAGCAGAGCTGTCTCTTCCTCGCAGACAAGTTCGCCAACAATTATCGCCATCACCGATGGAGCATCTTCCGATGGATCCTGTCCCGGTGACAGCGGCGGCCCCACTGCAGCGACGTATTTGGGGCACGCGGCATTCAACGATGTCTCAGGCAATGCGCAGGCGTCGCTCGCGGGTGTCGCCTCGATCGCTGCAGTGTACGTTGACGACGTCACGCTGCATCCTCCCGGGGGTTTTGCAGGGTCTACCGTGACCTTCGGCATGGTCGCGAACTATAACCTTCAGGTTGACGCGACTCGCGGCGCGGCCGCCATCGCTGATCTCGCGCTTTATGTTCCACAATTCGGGCAACGGATCACTGAGGCCGTTGACAGCCTGACAAGCGGGAATCACAGTTTCAGTGGTCTGATTCAGACTGGGGACATGACCTTCAATAACGAACCGTTTACGACCCAGTTTGAACTACTGGGCGACGCAAGCGCCTCCGTCGCCGGACCCCGTGCCAGCGGGTCCGCGAGTTTCAGTGATTCCGTGAGCTTTATCCTGCCGCCTGGGTGGACTTACACCCTAGCGTCGCAGGAACCGAGCGGCGCTGGCCCTACGCCTACGCCCGAGCCCAGCTCGCTCGCGCTACTCGGCCTCGGCCTTGCCAGTATCGGCTTCATTGGCCGTCGAACGGCGACCTGCGAATTCCAGGCGATGCGTTTACTCGTGAACGGTACGAGGGACGGCAGGCCGTCCTAACGTGGTTTCCGTGTCTCCGGCTGGATCGTAGGGGGCGGAGCTTGGCTCCGCTGCGAGACAAGAGAAGCCTTAGGCGCGCGGCTGCGGCGGCCGGCGCGCCTATAGTTTCGGGTTAGGCCGTTCGGCTCGGGGTGTGGAATGACAGACGGGCCTCCAATTGTCGGGCGTCACCGCTAAACCGGCAACGCTGTTCCTTGGCGGTGCGCGGTCCGCCCCAAGCGATATCCTGCAAACGCCAGAAGGCTGAGGCCGATCAAAGACAGCGTGTCCGGCTCAGGCACGCCCTTCGTCGAGATCGGTGAGCAGTTCGGGCCGCTCGTTCCTGGCGGGCAGACTGAGACGTTGTTGGTCACCATGCCGAAACTGAACGCGGCGGCCGCCGGACGCAAATCCGCGTAGAAGATCTCGAGAACGTTGTTCGATCCGCCGTTGAGCACGCCGGTGGTGCAGGTGCCAGGCGAATCGGGGTGGACGCCACCCAGATCGCACACAATCATGCCGTTCAGGTAGGCGAACGCGACGTCGTCCGCGCCAACCGAGAAGCTCACGGTCTCTGTCGTCTTCGGCGTGATGTCAGCAGCAAACACCGCCGCCTGATAGCCCGCTGTCCCAGCGTCGTGTGTCCCGGCACCGTTCGGCGGGAACACGCAATTGCTCGAGCTAGTGCAAGGCCAATTGATCGGAAGCGTGACCGTGGTGCTGCCGGTCGCCGTCACATTTGAATCGTGCGCCGGACTCCACCAGGTGATCTCCTGCACCCCGTCATGTAAGTACAGGTCCTGAATGGCCGGGCCGCCGTAACTGCTGTTGAATTCGGGCAGATTGTCAGGCCCGAGAGTGGGAAGTACTTCGTTGTTGAAAAGCGTACCGTTGTCGTATGGAAAGGGGCGGTCGGGGTCGCTTGAGCTGACGGTGTACCAGGTGGCGGTCAGCGATTGTGCGCTCACGTATGGTACAAACCCAACGCACATCGCAGTCGCCAACGACGCCGAAATCCAGCGGAAAGATTTCATACGCCCGGTCCTTTAAATTTGGAGTTGTTGGAACTCTGGCCGTGGCATCTGCGCCAGGCTCTTTCAACCAACACTACACCTACCGCAGCGCAGCTCGCAATGACAATCGCTGCGCAGCCACGCTGCGAGGCGAGATGGTTGAACGATGTCAACACTCCAGCACAACTTGGGCATGAGCCTCGGGCGATCAAACAACGTCGGTTCGCGCCGGGCAATACGGCCGGCACGCGGCGCCACTTGCCAGGATGTTACTTATTGCATCGGCGAATGCCGTGAATCCCAGCGTTCCAACAACAAGCCGGCGGCGAGGAATCCCTCCGCGAGAGCGCACTCGACTGCAGCCCGGCAGAGCTTGGCGGAGCATGTCCCAGCGCGCATAGGCGCATCGCTGCGACCGCCTCACCTAGCTCACCGGGACGACTGTGACAAATCTCGCACTGCAGCAAAGAATCTCTTCGCCGCGACGATTTACTGATGAGCTATTGGAGTGACGAGTGTTTGCGCCGTTTGTCTTGCTGCCACGTCAGAAGGTCCCGGTACCTGGGGCGTCGGACTAAAGTGAGCTTACTTTGTCGCCTGCGCCGTTCCGAGCCACGCGAGACCTACCGCCCGCCCAGGTTCATTTTGCGAAGAAAGGTCCTGTAGCGCGGATCGAGTCCGAGTTTCACCATAGTGGGATCTCCCACGATCCACGAGCGAGCCATCCTTCTGAACGTAAGCGCGCTCCAGCCATCGCAAAGCCTGTTCAAGGTCACCTCGATTGGCATAAACCTCAGCCACCTCATAGGCGTAATTCATCGCACCACTCGCGATTAGCTCGCGAAGCGCGGTGTTGGAGTCGTCTGCGCGACCGAGCGCCTGGTATGCGAGAGCAAGCCCCAAAGCCTTTTCCGGCGCGCTGTTCTGACGCTCGATTTCGGATATCGCCTGCGCCGGATGTCCGCTCCAAATCAGCGCGATCCCAACATTGGTGTGCCCCCAATCGTAATCCGGATCTATCGCGAGAACCTTGCGGCTGGCAGCCTGCATCTGGTCGTATCGTCCCGAATACCATTCGACCCACGCAAGCGAAGCGTATGCGTCGGCCAACAGTGGATCGTAAGTAAGAGCCTGCTTAAGGTTCTTTCGAGCAGTATCGAGCTGATTGAGCGCTATCGTGAGATCGGAGGTGATGGTTAGGACGCGTCCGTCGTGCGGAGCGAGAACGAGTGCCTGTTGGAACTCCCGACCGGCGGCGGCCCAATCCCAATCATAATCCGTATGAATGCCGCCCAAGATCGCATGCGCCAGACCGATGCTTGGATTCAGCCTGAGTGCCAACGTCGCGTCATGACGCGCCAACTCAAAGGCGCTGCTGGGCTCTACGCTCAAGAACGCCTGACTGTAGTGCGTCAAGGCAAGGGCGACCGCCGCGTCGGCGAAAGTAGGATCCGCATCGAGTGCTTGGCGCAGATAGGTCGCGCCCGCGGCCAATCCATCCGCATCACCGCGTTCGGCTGCGTAACGACCGCGCAGGTAAAGGTCGTACGCCGATTGGTTCTGTTGGCGTCGGTCCGACTGAGGACGGTCCGCGCCAACCCCAATCTCTAGTGAGCGAGCTACCCGGGTCGCGATCTCCTCCTGCACCAGCAAAGTATCTTCGGCCGTCCGATCGTAGGTTTCCGACCACACGTGCGTACCGTCACGTGTCTCGATCAGTTGGGCGGTAACGCGGACCCGATCCGCGGATTTGCGGACGCTCCCCTCCAGCACATAGCCAGCGCCTAGGCTCGTCCCAACCGCGCGCAAATCTGCAGTCTTGCCCTTAAATTGAAATGATGAGGTTCGCCCGATAACCCTGAGTGACGGCACTTTTGCCAGAATGTCGAGAATCTCCTCCGCCATGCCATCCGCGAAATACTCTTGATCGTGCTTTTCGCTCAGGTCGATAAACGGCAGAACCGCGATGGATTTCTCGCCCGCAGATACCACTGGTTCGCTCCGCTTCATTAGCGCCGAGCGTTCAATCGCAAAGTACACGGTGCCTGCGCAAGCGATTAAGACTGCGGTCAGTAGCAAAAGGCGTCGCCGGCGGAGTCCGGAGTGGGTGACCGATTGATTGGCGGACCGAGGTCGTTCGATCACGCCGGCATGCTGAGCCGACGTGCCCGGCGGCCCTGACTGGACTGTCGTTGAAGGCGATACCAGCCGCTGCACTCTCTCAACGAAAGCCTGGCCCGTCTGCCCATTCGGCAACCGGGCCCACTGGACCGCGAGGAACTTCTCTGGTACACGCGCACTTCGTTCGGACGTGTCGTCGATGACTACGGGGAGCAGGAACGCCCTGTCTTCTGCCATGTCATGGGTCCGATCGACCGCCAGTTTCCACTCACGGCGAAAGTACCCCTCATCTCGCGCTTGGGTGTTGGCTGAGAGGACCGCTATGAAAAGTTGGCAGTCGTGAATCTGCTGGCGGATCCGCTGATCCCAGACATCGCCGCCGCGGAGCTCAGCCCGATCGAACCAGACCTCGACGTCCGCTCCCCGCAAGGCGGTCGCGATGCGCTCAGCCGCAGCAGAATCCTCTGAGGCGTAACTCAGAAACACAGCCCGCCCTTGCGCTTCGATCAGCATCTGTTCGTTTTTTTCTGTAACCATCTGCGTCACGCCCAAGGCTAAGCATGCGCCGCTCCGGCATTGGCCACCAGTTCTGACTGCCGCACGCGAAAACGCCCTCAGTTTGGGGCCGGTGCATCTGGATCCGCGGCAAGATCTTGCTCGCCATTGACGAGCCTTGGATTCCAAACGGAAACCGTGGTGGTATCAGGCGAAGCTTGTCGCCGGTGGCGAAGGTTGGGTCGAACTCGCCGGGCCGCGGTAAGCGTCGGCGCCGGCTGGTTGGAGATGGCGAATCGCATGCGCTGATGTATTCTGGCTCCTGAAGAAATTACCTTCCCCCCTGGAGTCTCAAACAATGAAAGTCAGATCCCTCACGTCCTTTCCATCGATGGCAATCGTTGCGCTGGTTGTTGCGTTGGTCGGCACAGCCGCGGTGGCCGCCGACACGGCAGCGATTGATAAGGAGGTCTCGGCCACTTTGGATCGCTTCTATGCGCTGTCCGACAATAATCGCTCCCTTGCACAGAGCGCGGCGGGAGTGCTCGTATTTCCGAGTATCACCAAGGCCGGTGTGGGCGTGGGAGGTGAGCACGGGGACGGGGCGCTGCTGAAAAGCGGCAAGACCGTCGGCTATTATTCCATTTCAGGCGTTTCTATCGGCTTGACCCTCGGGGTGTCGAAGCACAGTCAGGTGATTCTGTTTAACACGCCACAGGCGCTCGGCAAGTTTGTTAAGGGCGGTGACTGGTCGATTGGCGCCGACGCCTCGGTGGCCGTCATGAAGAAGGGTGCTGGCGGAAATTACGACACTCAAACGCTCCACAAGCCAGTGCTGGACTTCGTATTCGGCGAACAGGGGCTGATGGGCGACGCTTCCTTGCAAGGAGCCAAGATCAGCAAGATTGCCCAATAAAGCGCGGCAGATTCGCTGAATGACCCACCCGCAGCCCAAGTTCTGAGGGAGGAGTGCTCCAGCGGTTCGAGCTAGCCAAACAGCAGGTACGTCGGCGCGACCCTGTATTGTGATTCGTGGGTCGCGCCGACAACAAATCCTCTCAGCTTTGGGGATTTTGTGCAGCACGGGCCGCCCGACCCTGAGGAATGGCACGCGATCAGATCATGAGCATGAAGCCACACTCGCGGACTCGCGTGCGCGTGGGTCGCTAACAGACGAGCGCGAGGGTCAGGCTAGTAATCGATGCCCTTGACGTACTCGCTGGGCGGCACTTCCTGGAAACGGTTGGGATTTGCTTCGACCAACGCATCCGCGACGTCGTTGGATACTGTTCCATGTCCGTTGAGGTCGGTGTCGCGAATGACGGTGC
>DATHMN010000157.1:0-13002 GCA_035487135.1 Steroidobacteraceae bacterium
GGGGGTGACGCGCACCCTGCCGCTCGCGCTCTATACCGCCATGCAGTCTCCCGGCGGTGACGCCTTGGCGTTGCGGCTGGCCCTGCTGTCGTTTGCGCTGGGACTGCTCGGACTGCTCGCCTCCGAATTCCTGGTGCGGCGCGTGCGCCGCTACCTCGGGGGCTGAAATGCTCGAGGTGAGTGTGCGCAAGCAGCGCGGATCCTTCGCGCTCGCGGCACAGTTCGCCCTGCCGACGCCGGGTGTCATCGCGCTCTTCGGCCGCTCGGGCAGCGGCAAGAGCACGCTCGTCAGCCTGATCTCGGGCCTGCTACAGCCCGATGCGGGTCGCATCCGCCTGAACGGTGCAACTCTCACCGACACCACGCACGCCATCGCGGTGCCACCGGAACAGCGCCACATGGGCTACGTGTTCCAGGATGGGCGACTCTTCCCGCATCTGACCGTGGAGGGAAATCTGCGTTACGGCGAGCGGCGCTCACGCGGCGTGCCGCGCATCATCGCCTTCGATGAGGTGGTGAGCCTGCTCGGGCTCGAGGCGCTGCTCGGTCGCAGGCCGCGCCGGCTCTCCGGCGGCGAACGCCAGCGCGTGGCACTCGGACGCGCGCTGCTGTCGCAGCCGCGGCTGCTGCTGCTCGATGAGCCCTTGGCATCGATCGACCAGGCGCGCCGCGAAGAGGTGCTACCGTACCTGGAGGCGCTGCGCGACCGCCTGTCGATTCCCATCGTCTACGTCAGTCATCAGTTCGAGGAAATCCTGCAGCTCGCCACCCACGTGGTGTTGCTCGCCGCGGGCGAGGTGCTGGCGCAGGGCACCGTGGAGCAGATGAGTCTGCAGCCCGAGCTGCAGGCCATCATCGGTCCGGACCTCGTGGGCGCAGTGCTGGAGGGTGTGGTGACACGCGCAGACCCCGCCAGCGGCAGCGCCGAACTCGCGCTCGGCAGCGCCACCCTGCAGGTGAGTCTGGCGCAGGTGAGGCCGGGCGCGCGCGTGCGCGTGCAGCTGCTGGCACGGGATGTGATCCTCGCGCTGCAGCCGGTCGCAGGTCTCAGCGTGCGCAACGCGCTCGCCGGCAGCGTCAGCACCGTGAGCGCGGACACCTACGGTGGCGTGCTCGTGTCGGTCGACGTCGGCGGTGCCACGGTGCTCGCGCGCATCACCGAGGCAGCGCGCCGCGCGCTCGATCTGCGCCCGGGGGCTGCGGTGTGGGCGCTGGTCAAGGCCGTCTCCACGCGCGGCCACGCGTTCCGCCTCGGCACGCCCTGAGAGCCTATGCGTCCGCTGCGTCCGGCACGCGCTGCTCGCTCACCATCGTCAGCACGTCGTAGCTGGCAACGTTCTCGCCCAATTGATTAGTGATGGCCGTGTCCCAGCGGACCTCGCCGTAGCCGGCGCCGCTGCGCAGCGATTTCTCTTTGCAGGTGAGTCGCACCTTAATACGGTCGCCCGGCTTCACCGGCTTGGTGAAGCGCAGTCCGTCGATGCCATAGTTCGCCAGCACCGGCCCATAGGGCGGATCGACGAACAGTCCGGCCGCCGCGGACACCAGAAAATAACCATGCGCGACCCGACCGCCAAACAGGGGATTGCGTGCCGCCTGCGCTTCATCCATGTGCGCGTAGAACCGATCACCAGAGAGCTCGGCAAAACGCTCGATGTCCTCGACCGTGACCGTGCGCTCGGCCGAATTGAAGGTATCGCCGATGGCCAGCTCGCCGAACGGCTTGCGGAACGGGTGGACGCCCGGATCAAGTTCGCGCGCGCCTTTCACCCAGCGGCCGGTCACCTGGCGGACGAGCTCGGGGCTGCCCTGCAGCGCGGTGCGCTGCAGGTAATGCATCACCCCGCGGATGCCACCCAGCTCCTCACCACCGCCCGCACGTCCCGGGCCGCCGTGCACCAGATGCGGCAGCGGTGAGCCATGCCCGGTGGACTCGCGCGCGCAATCACGGTTCACCACGACGATACGGCCGTGGTAAGGCGCGAGCCCCAGCACCAGCGCGGCGGCCACGGCATCATCGGCGCTGAAAATGGAGCCGACCAGGCTGCCGGCGCCGCGCCGCGCCAGGGCGATCGCCTCGGCGACGTTCGCATACGGCACCAGCGTGCACACCGGGCCGAACGCCTCGACCGAGTGAACCGCGTGTGCGCCGCCGGGGTTGCGGCAGTGGAGCAGTGTCGGTGCCATGAACGCGCCGCGCTCGGCGTCGGCGCCGAGCGGCCGGGCTGCGCCCGCGCCGCCGCAGATGAGTTCGGCTTCGCGCGTCAGCTGGCCGAGCTGCTCCAGCACCTCGCGCCGCTGCGCGAGCGATGCCAGCGGCCCCATCCGCACGGTCTCCTGACGCGGATCACCCGTGACGATCGCAGCGAGTGCCGCGCGCAGCGCCTCCTGCACGGCAGCGGCGCCACTCAGCGGGACGATCGCCCTGCGGATGGCGGTGCATTTCTGCCCGGCCTTGACCGTCATCTCGCGCACCACTTCGCGCACGAACAGCTCGAGTTCGGGGCCGCCTGCGGCGGCATCGGGTCCGAGGATCGAGCAGTTGAGCGAGTCGGTTTCGGCGGTGAAGCGCACGGCATTGGCGATCACCGTTGGATGGGTGCGCAGCTTGCGCGCGGTGGCAGCCGAGCCGGTGAAGGCGACCAGGTCCTGGCAGGTGAGCTGCTCGAACAGATCGCCCACTCCGCCGCAGATCAGCTGCACGGCGCCCTCAGGCAGGATGCCGGATTCGATGATGCGGCGGAACACGCGCTCGGTGAGGTAACTGGTCTGCGTCGCGGGCTTGACGATCGCCGGCACGCCCGCCAGCAGGCTCGGAGCCAGCTTCTCCAGCATGCCCCACACCGGGAAGTTGAAGGCATTGATATGGACCGCCGCGCCCTCCAGCGGCACACATACATGCTGCGCGATGAAGGTGCCGTTCTTGGAGAGCGCCTCCACTGTCCCATCGAGGTACACGCGGCTGTTGGGCAGCTCGCGCGTCCCCTTGCTGGCGTACACGAACAGGGTGCTGATGCCGCCGTCGATGTCGATCCAGGAATCGCCTTTGGTCGCCCCGGTGGCGTAGGAGAGCGCGTAAAACTCGTCCTTGTGCTCGGTCAGCAGGCGTGCGAGGGACTTGAGGAGTGCGGCGCGCTCGTGGAACGTCAGCGCGCGCAGATTCGGGCCGCCGACCGTGCGCGCGTGCGCGAGCAGCGCGGCGCTGTCCAGCTCCGCGGCGCCGGCCCGGGCGATGACCTCGCCGCTGCTGGCATCGCGCAATGCGACCCCGGCGGCGCCGCTGCCCGCCTGCCAGCGGCCGGCAATGAAGCTCTCCAGCTGCATGTTGCTCACTCCTCGCTCACTACTGCACCGTTGACACGGTAGGAGCGTCCGCGAAACAGCGCGATACGCTCGCCGTGCTGGTTGACCACCGTCACCTCGTAAATACCGTTACGGTGCGTGCGCCACAGCTCGCGCGCCTCGGCCGTGAGCTCATCGCCTGCGCGCGCCGCGCTCAGGAAATCGATGGCCGCGGCCGCCGCCACGGTCGCCTCGTTGTGTGAGTTGCAGGCGAAGGCGAAGGCGCTGTCGGCGAGCGCGAACACCAGCCCGCCATGACAGCTGCCGTGGCCGTTGAGCATGTCGGCGCGCACACTCATGGCCACCTGTGCGCGGCCGGGCGCCGCACTCTGCAGGCGTATGCCGAGCGCCTGCGAGGCGTGGTCGCGCTCGTACAGCGCCTGCGCGGCGCGCCGCGCGCGCTCTTCGGCCTGCAGCGGCAACTCACTCACGCGCCACTCACTTGCCGAGAAAGCGCGGCGCGCGCTTCTCGGCGAAGGCAGCGACGCCTTCGGCATAGTCAGCGCTGCGGCCGAGTTCGCCCTGATAATCACGCTCGACGTCGAGCTGCTGTGGCAGTGTGCGGCCCAGGCCCTCGTAGAGCGCCTGCTTGGTGCGCGCCAGCCCGCGCGTGGGTGCCGAGGCCAGCTGGCGCGCGAGCGCATCGACCACGGCGGCGAGTTCAGCGTCCTCGACGCAGCGCCAGATCAGGCCCCACTGGGCCGCCTGCTCAGCGCTCAGCTTCTCCGCCAGTAGCGCCAGTCCCATGGCGCGTGCGCTGCCCACCAGTCGCGGCAGGAACCAGGTGCCGCCGGAATCCGGCACCAGTCCGAGCTTGGCGAACGCCTGCACGAAGCTCGCCGAGCGCGCCGCGATCACCAGATCGCAGGCGAGCGCGATGTTGGCGCCGGCGCCGGCGGCCACGCCGTTCACCTGGGCGATCACCGGTAGCGGCAGCGCGCGCAGTGCGAGTACCAGCGGCTTGTAGTGGCGCTCGATGGAGTCGGCCAGATCGGGCGCGGCGCCGCCCGGGGCCACCGCACGGTCATTGAGGTCCTGACCGGCGCAGAAGCCGCGGCCGGCGCCGCTGATCACCAGCACGCGCGCGGCCGAGTCGCGCACCAGCGCCAACGCGGCGGCGACTTCGCTATGCATGGCGCCATTGAAACTGTTGAGGCGCTCGGGCCGGTTGAAAGTCAGGCGCGCGACGCCCGCGTCGCTGCTGAACAGGATGTGCTGATAACTCACCGCAGTGGCTCCGTGGGTTCTGAGGCGGCGCTGCGCCGCAGGTCACTTCTCGTCGTAATCGAGCTCAAGAATCGGCGTCGTGACGCGCGCCTGGCAGGCGAGCACATAGCCCTGTTCGAGCTCCCAGTCTTCGAGCGCATAATTCTGCGCCATCGACACCGCGCCGCGGATGACCTTGGTACGACAGGTGGAGCACACGCCGGCACGGCAGGAGAACGGCAGCTCCACTCCGGCGCGCGCCGCCGCATCCAGTACCGTCTCCTCCCCCATGGTCATGCTGAAGCTGCGGCGACGCCCGTCCATGAGAATGCTGACCTCGGCGAGGTTCGCGCCTGCCGAAGCCGCCGGGGCCGCCGCGGCCCGGACTGGGCCCGGGGCCGCTTCCTCGGTCGTGGCGCTGGTGAAATGTTCACTGTGAATGCGCGTGGCGTCCGCCCCCAGCGCCCGCAGCGCGCCACTGACCTGCTCGATCATGTCGCCCGGACCGCAGACGAAGAATTCACTCACCTGCGCGACGGCGAACAGCTGCGCGGCGAACTGTTGCACGCGCGCCGCATCGATGCGGCCGTTGTACAGCTCGACCTCCTGCGGCTCGCGGCTCATCACGAAGTGCAGCGACAGCTGCCGCAGGTACTGGTCCTTTAGAGCGAGCAGCTCCTCCAGGCACATCGTGCGTGCGCTGCCACTGTTACCGTAGAACAAGAGCACGCGCGCCGCGCCGCCGGCGAGCAATGCGCGGATCACCGCCAGCACCGGTGTGATGCCGCAGCCGGCGGCGAAAGCCACGTAGGTGGCGCCGCTCACTGCCGCGGCGCGCACGATAAAGCTGCCGTTCGGCGGCAGCACGTCCAAGAGATCTCCGGCACGCACTTCTTCGGCGAGATGGCGCGACATGCGGCCGTGGGCGTGCACCCGCGGCACGATGCGCAGCGGCCACTCGCCGGGCGCACTTACCAGCGAGTAGGTGCGGCGCGTCTCTTCGCCGCCGACCAGGGTGCGCACCACCACGTGCTGACCGGCACTGCCACGATACTCGGCGCGCAGCTCCTGCGGCACCGTGAGCGCGATCGCCACGGCATCCTCCGCATCGGGCGAGACCTGCGCGACTTCCAGCGAGTGGAACTTCAGCATTTCACAGACACTTGAAGTAGTCGAACGGCTCGCGGCAGTCACGGCAGCGGTAATGCGCCTTACACGGCGTGGAGCCGAACTCACTCAGCTGCTCGCTCGCGCGGCTGCCGCAGCGCGGGCAGCTGACCGCTGGCGCCTGCCACAGCCGGCGCACGCTCGTGACCGCCTGCTCGGGCGGGGCAATGCCGTAGGCGGTGAGCTTGGCGCGTCCCGCAGCGCTCAGCCAGTCGCTGCTCCAGGGCGGCGCGAGCACTTGTTCGAGCAGCGCATCCGCGAAGCCGCCGGCGGTGAGCGCCGCGCGCACGCTTGCACGGATCACCTCGGTCGCCGGACAGCCGGCGTATGTCGGCGTCAGTCCGACGCGCACCGGTTCGCCGTCCGCGGCGCGTACGTGACGCACGATGCCGAGATCGACGATGCTGAGGACCGGGATCTCCGGATCGGGCACGGCCGCGAGCAGCGCCCACACCTGTTGCTCGCGCTCGGCGCGGCCGGCGGCAATCATGGACACGGCGCTCACCTGCGTTTCACCAGTGCGCACCCGGATAGGCGCGCGGTAGGTGCTGCATCTCCGCCAGCAGATGGCCCAGGTGTTCGGTGTGCACGCCGCGTTTGCCGTGCCACGGGTAGGGCGTTGTCGGCGGGCGCACCAGGGTCGCCGCGCTCAGATCGGCATCGACCTGCGCCGACCAGCGTACGGCAGCAGCCGCCAGATCCGGGGCGACTGCGGCGAGCTGCATGCGCGTGTCGAGTTCGTCCGCGGCAAACAGCTCCGCGGTGAAGCGCCACAGTTCATCGAGCGCATGCTGCACGCGCCGGTGGCTCTCGTCGGTGCCATCGCCGAGGCGGATCAGCCAGCTGCTGCTGAAGCGGTGGTGGTAGCGCGTCTCCTTGAGTGCCTTGGCGGCAATGGCCCCCAGCCGTTCGTCAGCCGAAGCCGTCAGCCCCGCGTAGATCTCCAGCTGCCAGCAGTCAATGAGCCACTGCCGCACGATCGTCTGGCCGAAATCCCCGTTCGGCTGTTCGGCGAGCGTCAGACTCATGAATTCCGGCGCTTCGCGCAGGAACGCGAGCGCATCCTCCTCGCGCCCGCGGCCTTCGAGCTCGCCGGCGTAGCTGAGCAAGAGCCGCGCCTGGCCGATGAGATCGAGCGCCAGGTTGGCGAGTCCGAGGTCCTCTTCCAGCGCCGGGCTGTGGCCGATCCATGCCGACAGACGCTGCGCGAGCACCAGCGCGCTGTCGCCGAGACGCAGCACGTAGCGACAGCGCGCCTGCCGCTCTTCGCCCACCGCCGGCAGCGTCGCGTTCACAGGTTCTTCACCTCATCGGGAATCGCATAGAAAGTCGGGTGGCGGTAAATCTTGTCGCGCGCCGGCTCGAACAGCGCATCCGCCTCCTGCGGGTCGGAAGCCGTGATGTCCGCCGAGCGCACCACCCAGATGCTGACTCCCTCCTGGCGGCGGGTGTAGACATCGCGTGCGTGCTCGACCGCCATGCGCGCATCGGCGGCGTGCACGCTGCCGACGTGTTTGTGCTCGAGTCCGGCGCGCGAGCGGATGAACACTTCGAACAGCGGCCAGTCTGGACTCATGGATGGGGCTCCGGTGAGGCAAGCGCGCTGGCGCGCTGCAGTTCTTTCGCGGCATGGACGGCGGCGGCATCGCGCACCCACTGACCCTGCTCGTAGGCGGCGCGGCGTGCCGCCAGACGTTCGCGATTGCAGGGACCATCGCCCTTCAGCACCGCGTTGAATTCGCTCCAGTCGATCGGACCGGTGTGATAGTGCTGGCTCGCCTGGTCCCAGCGCAGCTCGTTGTCGGGCAGAGTGAGGCCGAGGAAATGCGCCTGCGGCACCGTGATATCGATGAACTTCTGGCGCAGCTCATCGTTGCTGAAGCGTTTGATCTTCCAGCGCATCGACTGGGCGGTGTGCTTGGAGTCGGAATCGCCCGGCCCGAACATCATCAGCGACGGCCACCACCAGCGGTTGAGCGCGTCCTGCGCCATGGCGCGCTGCGTCTGGCTGCCCTGTGCCAGCACCAACATGATCTCGAACCCCTGCCGCTGGTGAAAGCTCTCCTCCCTGCAGATGCGCACCATGGCGCGCGCATACGGACCATAGGAGCAGCGGCAGATGGGGATCTGGTTCATGATCGCGGCGCCGTCGACCAGCCAGCCGATGGCGCCAACGTCCGCCCAGGTGAGGGTAGGGTAGTTGAAGATGCTCGAGTACTTGGCCGCCCCGGACAACAGCTGCTCGAACATCTCGGCGCGCGAGATGCCAAGGGTCTCGGCGGCGCTGTACAGATACATGCCGTGGCCGCCCTCGTCCTGCACCTTGGCGATCAGCACCGCCTTGCGCTTCAGGCTCGGCGCACGGCTGATCCAGTTGCCCTCCGGCAGCATGCCCACGATCTCCGAGTGGGCGTGCTGTGAAATCTGGCGAATCAGCGTGTTGCGATAGGCATCGGGCATCCAGTCCTTGGGCTCGATCTTGTCGTCGGCATCGATGCGTTGCTGGAAGTGCGCCGCCGCGCTGCCGGGCTCGCCGGCCGCGACCGGCTCCTTGCCATGGCTGTCGAGCGCCTGGGTATACATGGGACACCTGCCGCCGTAATCGCCCCCGATGTGACACAAGATTATCATATTGATAGATTTTCTTGTGTCACAATTTGCCGGCATGAAACGCCCCGTTAGCGCCGCGCTGCCGCCCCCGGTCCGGGTCCTGCTGCGGCAGTTCCGCGCGCAGCGGCCGCTGCGCGCCGGCTCGTTACTGATCACGATCTTCGGCGACGCCATCGCCCCGCGCGGCGGCGCCGCGACGCTCAGCAGTCTGATCCGCCTCGCCGCCCCTTTTGGCCTCACCGAACGCCTGGTACGCACCTCGGTGGCACGACTGGCGCACGAGGGCTGGCTGGTGGCGCGCCGCAGCGGGCGGCGCAGCGAGTACCGCCTCACGGTGCGCGGCGCGCGCCGCTTTCGCGAGGCCACACGACGCATTTACGCGGCGGCGCCGCGCGCCTGGAACGGCCGCTGGACGCTGCTACTGCTGCCTGCCGCAGGCGGCCCGCGCCGCGAGCTGCGCGAGACGCTGCGCTGGCTCGGCTTCGGACAGTTGCAGCCGGCATTGTTCGCGCATCCGGGCTGTACGCCGCGGCAGGCGCGCGCCTGGCTGCGCGGTCAGCACGTCGCCGGCGCAGTGGCTGTGCTGCACGGCCTCGGCGGCGGCCTCGCCGGCGACCGCGGCCTTGCGGCCCGCGGCTGGGACCTAGGCGAGCTCGCGCGCAGCTACCGGCGCTTTCTGCGGCATTTCGGACCGCTCGAGCCGCTGCTGGAGCAGCCCGGCCTTGAGCCGCGCACCGCGTTCCTGCTGCGGACGCTCTTGATCCACGAATACCGCAAAATCCATCTGCGCGATCCGCTGCTGCCAGCACCACTGCTGCCGCCCGCCTGGGTCGGCACGGCGGCCTATCAACTGTGCCGGCGGCTGTATGCACGGCTGTTTTTTCCCGCGGAGAGTCATCTGTCAGCCTGCGCCCGCAGGCTGACGCGCGCGCTGCCGGCCGCGCAGCGTTCCAGCTACGCGCGCTTCGGCGGCATCGGCACTAGCCGCCGGTGACCCGCTGGTAAGCCTCGGCGACTTGCTGCGCGAGCCCGGCGTGCGCCAGCAGGTGCGCAAGCGAAGCACGCCGATAGCGCCACAAGCGCCAGGACTCTTCCGGCCAATCCGCGCGCGCCGCCTGCTCGGCGGCGGCGGCATAGTCGTCGAACGCCTCTAGCAGCAGCACATTACGCCGCTGCATGCTCGCAGCCGCCACTGAGGCAGCTTCGGCCTGTTCGCCCAGGTGTGCCAGAGCATGCGGTTGTCCGGCCGCGGCCGCTTTGCGGAACCAGGCGGCGGCCTGCTCCGGATCCGCGCTCAGGTGGTTGGCGCCGGCCCCGGGGACGCCCGCCTCGTACAGTCTGCCGAGCTCGAAACCTGCGATGCTGATGCCATCGTTCCAGGCTTGCCGGTAGAGAGTCAGCGTCTGCGGCACATCGAGCTGCGCGCTCCCCGGCTGACTCAACAGCATGGCGAGCTCGATGCGCGCGCTGCGGTAGCCGGCCTGCACCGCGGCCTCAAACTCCTGGCGCGCCGCCACGACATCGCCGGCTGCCATGCGCGCGCGCCCCAGCTGGTAGCGGCGGCGCGCCTCGGCGAGCGGCGCATCATCCGCCGGCTGCTGGCAGGCGGCCAGCGCGATATCGGTGGCGAGCTGCTCGAGCATCACCCCGCCTGCACGCCGGTCGGGATCGTAGGGTGCAGCCGCGGCGCTGTCGCAGCGCGAACGCTCGGCGGGCCAGCGCGGCGCGTCTGCGCGCGCGGCGAGTCCCAGCTGATAGCGGTCGGTGTCCGAGAGCGGATCGAACTGCGCGGCCTGTGCCCAGCTGATCTGCACTGCCACCGGCAGTGTGCGCGTATCCCACACCCGCGCGGTGAAATCATCGGATGAGGAGACGACGCGCGCGCCATCCGGCGAGAAAGCCGCGAAGCTCACATGATCACCATGCCCGGCGTACAGTTTGAGCTGCGTGCCGCTGGCGGCGTCCCAGATACGCGCGGTCTTGTCGGTCGAGGCGGTGACCACGCGGCGGCCGTCGGGCGAGAACATCGCCGATACCACGCCTTCCTCGTGGCCGACCAGCCGCAGCAGCTCGCGCCCGCTGGCGGCGTCCCAGATGCGCGCGGTCTTGTCATCGGAGGCGGTGACGATCCGCCGCCCGTCGGCGGCAAAGGCGGCGCCGAATACCTGATCAGTGTGACCACTCAGAACCGCGAGCGGTCGCGCGCTTGCGGTCTCCCAGATGCGCGCGGTGCGATCGCGCGAGGCGGTCACGATGCGCGCGCCGTCGGCGGAGAAAGCTGCGAACCACAGACCGTCGCTGTGACCCTTGAGCTCGCGCAGCAGTTGCCCGCTGCCGACATCCCACAGGCGCGCCGAGCTGTCGAACGAGGCGGTCACGAGCTGGCGGCCGTCCGGAGAGAACGCAGCCGAGGACACCCAATCGCTGTGCCCGGCGAGCGTGCGCAGCTCGCGCCCGCTGGCGATGTCCCACAGGCGCGCGGTTTTGTCGGCGCTGGTGGTGAGCAGCAGGCGGCCATCGGGCGAGACCACACTGCAGAACAAGTGGCCGGAGTGGCCGACGAAGCGCCGCAGCTCCGCGCCGCTCGCGGCATCCCACAGGCGTGCGCTGTTGTCATCGGAGGCGGTCACCACGCGCAGTCCGTCGGGTGAGAAACTCGCATAGGTCACCCGATCGCTGTGACCGCTGAGCAGCAGCGCCGGCTCCGGCGCCAGATTCCAGATGCGCGTGGTCTTATCGTCTGAGGCCGTCGCCAGCCGCCGGCCATCGGGGGCCAGCGCGACCGACTCGACCCGGTCGCGGTGACCGCGCAGCACGCGTACTGCCTCACCGGTGCCCAGATCCCAGAGGCGCGCGGTGCGGTCGGTCGAGGCGGTGACCGCGCGCGTGCCGTCGGGGAAGAACAGCGCCGCCACCACCGGATCGGTGTGTCCGTTCAGCTGCTCGGTCTGCTGTCCGCTCGCGAGGTCCCAGACGTGTGCACGCCGGTCGTCGCAGCCGGTGATCAGCCGCGCGCCATCGGCCGAGAACGCCACGGAGGTAACCTGTGCGGGGTGCACGAGCCTCAGCAGTGTGTGGCCGCTCGCCACGTCCCAGACGCGCGCGCTGGCATCGGTCGAAGCGGTCGCCAGGCGCGCCCCGTCGGGCGAGAACGCGACCGCGATCACCCGATTGGTATGCCCACTGAACAGGCGCAGCTGTCGCCCGCTCGCCGCATCCCACAGCGCCGCGGTGCGATCGGCCGAGGCGGTGGCGAGCGTGCGGCCGTCGGGCGAGTACACCGCCGCTTCGACCGTGTCCGCATGACCGGCGAGCACCTGCAGCGTCCGGCCGCTGGCGGCGTCCCAGATGCGCGCGGTCTTGTCGGCCGATGCAGTGACGATGCGGGTGCCATCGGGTGAGAAGCTTGCGGACCAGACTCTGCCGGCGTGTCCGGTCAACAGCTGCTGCTGTCTGCCGGAGGCGGCATCGTAGACATGCGCCAGGCGGTCATCGGTGGCGGTCACGATGCGATCGCCCTGGGGCGAGAAGGCCACGAACCACACGTCCGCCGGGCCGCTGATGCCGACCTCCTGGGCATCCGCGACGCGCGCCTCCTGGAACACGCTGAGCGCCTCCGGGCTGTAGTTCGCCGTGCCCCGGTGCGGCAACACTTCGAGGATGATGTCCATCGCCTGCGGCACGTCGCCGTCCTTGAGGCGAGCCGCCGCCGTCTGCGTCAGCGAGCGCAACTGCGCCTGCAGCGCCGCATCGCGCTGTCGCGCGGCCACGCGCGCCTCGTAACTGGTCGCCGCCAGCCCGCCCGCAAGCGTCACAATCAGCGCGCTCGTGACCGCGATGCCCACCCAGTGGCGACGCACGAACTTCGCCGCGCGGTAGGTCACGCTGTCACGTTGCGCGCGCACCGCCTCGCCCCGCAGGTAACGCCCGAGATCCTCGCCGAAGGCGTCCACCGTCGGGTAGCGCTGCTGCGGCGACTTCTTCAGCGCCTTGAGTGTGATGGTGTCGAGATCGCCGCGCAGCGATCGGGCCAGGCGCTTGGCACTGCTGCCGCGCGCGAACGCGGCCGCTTCAGCGATCGGCGCCTGACTCGGCGCCACCGGCTCGACCTGCAGGATGGCCTCTTCCAGCGCACCGCGCGAGTCGCGCTTGAGCTTGTACGGCCGCTCGCCCGTCAACAGTTCGTAGAGCATCACCCCGAGCGCGTACACGTCCGCGGCCGTGGTGATGGGTACGCCCAGGATCTGCTCCGGGGCAGCGTAATCGGGCGTCAGCGCCCGGCCCCCGATCTGCGTCAGCTGCGTTTCCTTCGCCTCCCCCTCGGTCAGCAGTTTGGCAATGCCAAAATCCAGCAGATGCACCTGACCGTCGGCGCTCACCAGGATGTTGGAGGGCTTGAGGTCGCGGTGAATCACCAGGTGAGCGTGCGCATACTGCACCGCGCCGAGCACCTGGCGGAATAACTGCAGGCGCGCGCTCACCGTCAGCCGCTGTGCATCGCAGTAGCTGGTCAGCGGGATGCCGTCCACGTACTCGAGCGCCAGATAGGGCTGGCCGTCCTCGGCAAAACCGGCATCCAGCAGCCGCGCGATGTGGGCGTGCGTGAGGCTGCCGAGAATTTCGCGCTCGCGCGCCAGGCGCTCCAGAACCACCTTGCCCATGAGCGCCGCGGACACC
>DATHMN010000158.1:0-23352 GCA_035487135.1 Steroidobacteraceae bacterium
GTGTCGTACCAGTTGTAGAAGTGACCGCGATACTGCTGCAGGCGACCCATCGTTGCCAGGGTTGCCTCCAGCCGATCGACGCAGTCCATCGTTCCCAGCCAACCGAAGTCGCGCGCGCTGACGACCGACAGCAGATAGAGCCCAATGTTGGTTGGAGAAGTCCGGTGCGCCAGGATCGGTTGCGGATCCTCCTGGAAGTTATCTGGCGGCAGCATGTGATCGTGGCTGGTGACGAATGTCTCGAAGTAGCGCCACGTGCGGCGGCCGATCAGTCTCAGGCTGCGGGCGTCGGCCTCCGTGACTGCCAGTCGACCGGCGACCGACGGAGAGAGACTGATCAATACGGCGATCGCGGGAGAGGCAATCCACAGGATCAGGAACGGTAGCGCCACCGGCCAGCCACCGGCTCGCTGGTAGCCCAGAACTAGCGCCACGATCAGCGCGACGACTAGGGCTCCGCTCATGCGCCGATACGCACTGCCGAATCCGAACAGGCCGCTGACGTGCGTTTGCGCGGCGGGAACCCACTGCAGCAGGTTGCGACGGCTGATGTAGACGCGAAACAATGTGCGACTGATGGCGTCGCTCATCAGCCACGCCTGGTGCGCGAGAAAGATGATCAGGAAGGCAGTCAGAGAGGCGGCGAGCCAGATGTCCCTTTGCAGCGCGCGCAAGTGGCTGCGTGCATCAACGCCGGCGCGCTGTGGCAGGATTGCGGCGAAAATCGGCAGCAGCGCTGGCAGCGCAATCGTCACCAGCACAAACCCGGTCCAGACGAGCGCAGCATTGCGCGGCAACAGCCAGCCGGCGAGCAGGGCTGCGACGCTCGCCGGCGCCGACAGCGAGCGTCGCAGGTTGTCAAACATCTTCCACAGGCCGATCAGCGGCAGACGGCGGCTGCCTCTGGTATCGGCGGCGGCATCGCGCCTCCCGAGGATCCACGGCAGCAGTTGCCAGTCGCCGCGCGCCCAGCGGTGCTGGCGTGCGGCAGCCACGTCATAACGAGCGGGGAATTCCTCGACCACTTCGATGTCGGAAGCCAGCCCGGCACGCGCAAAGAGTCCTTCGAAGAGATCGTGACTGAGCAGCGTCCCGTCGGACACGCGACCGGCCAGGGCCGCTTCGAATGCGTCGACGTCATAGATGCCCTTGCCGGCATAGGAGCCTTCTCCGAACAGATCCTGGTAGACATCCGAAACGGCCGCGGTATACGGATCGATCCCGCTCGCGCTTGAAAACACGCGCTGAAAGAGCGAGCCCTCGCGACCGACTGGCAGCGACGGGGTGACTCGGGGTTGCAGTACGGCGTAGCCCTCAACGACGACTCCGGTGGCAGCGTCGAAGCGCGGGTGATTGAGCGGATGCGCCATTTTGCCAACCAAGCGGCGCGCTGTTTCCCGCGGCAGCCGGGTGTCGGCATCCAGCGTGATGACGTAACGGACCTCCGCGGGCACTTCAGGAGCCCGCTCACCGGGCCGATGGAACGTCGTGTCACTCGCCCCACGCAGGAGTCCATTGAGTTCATGAAGCTTGCCGCGCTTACGCTCCCAGCCCATCCATTGCCGCTGGCCCTCGCTCCAGACGCGGCGGCGGTGCAGCAGCATGAAGCGTGCCCCTGCTGCGCCGTCGCCATGCAGTCGGTTGAGGCGTGCAATAGCTGCGACCGCACTCGAGAGCAGCGCCTCATCTTCCGCGGTGCTTTCGTTGGTGGAGTCCGCCCAGTCCGAGAGCAGCGCAAAGTACAGTTCGCCTTCAGGCGAGGCGAGGTAGTGGGTTTCGAGGCGCTCGATCTGCTCCTCGAGTGCCACCTGGGTGGTGAGCAAAGCCGGAACCACCACCATGGTGCGCAGGTGCGCCGGAACACCGTCGCGCAGAGCCAGACCCGGCAGGATCTTCGCGCCGAACTCTTCTGTGACGAGGCGATTGACGAGCGAGATGGCAACGTCGAGCGCCGGAATCATGCCGAGCAAG
Organism: Steroidobacteraceae bacterium; assembly: GCA_035487135.1. Taxonomy (GTDB): domain Bacteria; phylum Pseudomonadota; class Gammaproteobacteria; order Steroidobacterales; family Steroidobacteraceae; genus 13-2-20CM-66-19. The sequence continues at coordinate 1,972 of DATHMN010000158.1, forward strand.
GCGAGCAGCGCCAATTGCGCGCCAGAAATTCCCCAGCCGGCGAGAATGAGCAAAGGGATCGACAGTGTCATTGCCGCCAGCAGGGCGATTCCCGTCAAATAGTCACCGACTCCACTCGCGAGTCCCAGGCGACGCGGCCAACTGAAGAGACTGCGTCGATAGCCGATGCGCGCTTCAAGAGCACGCCGGCCGTTTCCAATCAGGTAGTAACCGGGATCATGGCGGCGGTAGTCGCGATTCTCGGCATCGGTTGCCGCCGACTCGCTGGCGGACAATGCGGTACGCGCGACCGCGAGTTCGGCGGCACCCGAGCGTCGCGCCAGACGCTCTATCTCGCGCCGATACAGGTCCCGCGTCGGAAAATCGAACGCCGCAAAGTTACTGCCGGTGCGCAGCAGCTCGTCGACCAGGCTGACGCTCTCGAAAAATTCCGGCCAATCGACATCGGAAAGCAAGCGCATGCTCGTGATGATGTTGCGCACCGTGACGTTGGAGGCGCTCTGTCGCTGATGCTCGTCGCGCACCATCTGGTCCGCGGTTATTCCTTGTGCGCTGAGATGTTCCTCCAGCCAACGCAAGGCCGGCGTCACAGTCGGGTCCTGATCACGCAGTCGCTGCACCAGCTGGACTGCAAATGCCGGTGACAAAGACGTGCCAGCGGCCGCGCGCCGCACCAAAGCGTCGGGCTCGGCCGCATGGCCGTTGACACCCAGAATTCGATCCGCGAGGTAGTCCGCTTCCTGGCGCTCGGCGCGACTGAGGACAATGCGTGCGGCGGCACGGCGCAGGTTCTCCACCAGAACCACGCGCAGTGTGATCGCAACCGCCCAGAGCTCGCCTATGGTCAGCGGTTCAACGCGCTGATAGGCGCGCACGAAGGCGCGCAGCGCTCCCGGGTCGAAACGGCTGTCGGTATGCGCGACGAACGCCCAGGCAACCCCGAGCACGCGCGGGTAGCCATCAAACGGCCCACCGCCCAACTTGGGAAGCAGTCGATAAAAGCGCGGCGGCAGGTCTTGTCGAATTTCGCGGATTTGCTCTTCGACGAGGTGGTAGTTGTCGAGTAACCATTCGGCGGCCGGCGTGATCGCCCGTCCCTCGCCCGTCGCTGCGGCGATGTCGCGATAAGCCGCAAGTAGTACTGACTCATTGTCCCGCAGCCGTACACTGAGAGCTTTCCGTGGTGTCGGCCGCTGCGTAACCTGTTGTGCCGCGGCGAGGCTCTGCGCGTGTTGCTCAAGGCGCTCGGTGCTGAACAGCTCGGCGCGCAGGATCTCATCACTATTCCATGGGGAAACCGGCGGGCCGTGCCCAAAGATGCGACGGAAGAAGGAGCTCAATGGGAAGGCTGGCGCGTTGAACGTGCGCGCGCTGTCGGATTCCTGGACTGAGCATTGGATCGTACCGATGCTGCTGGTGGGCCCGGATCGCATCCCTGGGTCAAGGCGGTCTCCTTAAGTCGGAAGTATTTTGCGCCGCAGCGACGCAGCATCGGTGCGCTGGCGCACATTTGCGTGGGCGCCAGAGCTCTTGGGAGGGCTTCAGGAGGTCAGCTTAGTCCAGTTCTAGACTGTTCGGTAATCCGGAATAGGGCCAGCTGCTTCGATTCCATCATGCCCCACTCGGTAATCACACGTAAATAAAATGTCTAAAACGTCTTTCGGAAGGTCTGAGAGTCCATTAGAAAAGCTGGTGGCAGTAGGGCGGCGACGTCCCCTTTGTGCGTGGTATTTCGCGCCCGCGCGGCGGTGGGCGATTGCGCTACAGGCGTATTCTTACCCCGCGGATTCATCGCCCTTGGAGACCGAGTCTATCGCGCAAGCTGACCTCGCCGTCGAGTCGCACGCCCTGCGCGAGCGGTGGGGTGAGTGGACCTGCAGAGCGCCGAATCGACGCAAGGAGCCGGAGCTGTGGCCATGCTTAAAGTGAACGCATCCATTTCCATCGACGGGTTCGGTGCCGGTCCGCAGCAAAGCCTCGAGAATCCCCAAGGCGTCGGCGGCCTGGCGCTGGGCGAATGGGCCTTTGCGACGCGGACATTCCAGCGCATGCAAGCTAAGGACTGGACGGTTCAGGGAATCGACCGCACGGAGGAAGCGACGACGGGTATCGACGATGACTTCTTTGCTCGAAGCTTTCGCAACGTCGGTGCCTTTATCCTCGGCAGAAACATGTTCGGGCCCGTTCGAGGGCCGTGGCGCGACGACTCTTGGACCGGCTGGTGGGGAGAGACGCCACCATTTCGCGCCCCCGTGTTCGTGCTGACCCACTACCCGCGCGATTCGATCCCGATGCAGGGCGGGACAACGTTTCATTTCGTGACGGATGGAATCCGTCCCGCTCTGGAGAGAGCCGTGGCTGCCGCGAATGGGATGGACGTTTGTGTCGGAGGTATCGCCACCGTTCAGCAGTATCTTCGCGCCGGCCTCGTTGACGAGCTACATTTGGCGATATCCCCGGTGCTGCTCGGCTCGGGTGAGCGCTTCTTTGGGGACATCGATCTCGTCAAGCTCGGATATACCTGTACGGAACAGGTTGCGGGCGAACGAGCCACGCATGTCGTCCTAGGGCGCCCCACACAAGATATGTGACCTTGCCTCAGTTTTGTTGGTTCTCGTCGCTTCTGCACGACCGCGGCGATGCGAACCACATGCCGAATGCACCGCGCAGAAAAGCCTCGGCTCCTGGACAGCATCTGCGTTCGGGCGCTCGAGTCGTCTAAATAGTGGTCAAGGTCTTCCCGGCGGACTGTCAAGCTGAAGGTTGAGAACCGCCACCAATACGCTTGCTCCAAGTTTCGATAAGAAGCTCGCTCACAAATCGCACCGCCGCAGAAATGCCCTAGTGGCAGTTCACCGGCGGGCATTCGGTGCTAGAGCCGGTGACGGTTTCGACGGCAAGACAGAAACAGGAGTTGTGTGAGCGAACCATCCTGTTAGACGGAAGCGTTAGAAGACTGTGGCGCAGACGCGGCGCGCGCTAAGCTGATCCGCAACGTTCTGGCGAGAGGGTGCGGAGCCCACGTGAACGTCGCAACCGGGCGATTGCTGCCACCAAGGTCGAGACGCCGCACCCCGGCGCCGGCGAGTACGCTGCCGTGGTACGGGCTCGCGACCTTCACGTTTTTCTTCGTCACCCAGCGCTTTCCCGAATTATTCACTGAAGTCGGGATTTATCTGGCGCTGCTGGGGCTCGTGCTGCGCCCGGAAGGTCTGATATTCCCGCCGCCGCTGCGCTGGGCACTGGCCTTTCTCTTGTGGGCTTCCATCACGGCACTCTTTGCCATCGTGCCGGACGCGGCATGGCCGGCACTTCTCGAGCGTCTCAAGGCGCTCGTGATCTTCTTCGTCGTTGTGAACACTCTGCGCACCCCACAGCAGCTGCGCGTCTGCATACTCATTATTCTGTTCGCGTTCTTGATCTATCCCGTGCGCGGCACGTTGCAGGGCTACGTGAGCGGTAACACCGTATTCGGGCGGGCGATCTGGAACAAGATGTACAGCAATCCTAACGAGCTTGCGGGGATCACGCTGCTGATGCTCGGATTGGCGCTGGCAGTCGCAAGCGTTAAGGCGCAGAATCGACGAGTACGGCTGGCAACGACCGCGTTTGTGCCCGTGTTGCTGCTCATGATTCTGCTCACGCAATCGCGGGGAGCATTCCTCGGACTGCTGGTGGGTTTCGGGCCACCCCTGCTGACGCGTGTGAGAAGACAGCCCTCAGGCGCGGCCGCGGTGTTGATGGCCCTGGTGGTGGTGGCCATGCTGGTTCCGGCGGCCTCCTGGGATCGTCTCAAGAGTATGACCCAGCTGGGCGCTGCGCCCAGCAGCACTGCGGTGCAGGGGCCGCCATCCGCAACTAGGGGACAGCCATCATTTTATGTGCAGGTGGCCGAGGCCTCGACGCAGCAGCGAATTGAAATCCTCAAGACTGGCTGGCACATTTTCTTGAATAACCCCATCCTGGGAGTCGGTATCGGCTGCTACAACGATGCCAACGCGCGACTGGCGCCATGGCTCGGGCTGCGGGACGCACACAACACCTATCTTAGTCTTGCGGCCGAGACGGGATTACCCGGCCTGCTGCTCTGGCTGGGCCTGCTCGGCTCTGTACTCGCTCAGGTGAAACGTCGATGTGCACCTCTCCAGGTGGCTGACTGCCCGATTCAGATCCTGTGGATTAAAAGAGGGATCATCGGGTACTTCGCGGCGGGCTTCTTTGCCACGTTCAGCGGCCTGACGATGGCTTATCTATTTCTTGGAGTTCTCCTGGCCGCCGCCAACGTGCTGGGCTCCGACGCGCCCGGGCCTGGCAGGAGGCGCTATAACACCGCTCCAGCTGGAACGCTGCGCCATGGACGGGGGCTGAAGACGAGCGTCAACTGTACCAATGCGACAGGTCGCGATTCAGCAGCCGGCTTAGCGCGTCCACATCGGGTGCGATTTCCCGCTTGAGTTTCGCCAACAGCTGTTGACTTGCGGCTTCGGCGAGGGGCGGCCGCGGTTCCACGGACTCGTTCAGGCGGCGGATACAGTTGCCCACGAATCTGCGCATCGGTTGCGACATCACAGCGTGGCTGACGGCCCGGATCGCGTCGGGCGGTGCTAACAAAGTCCGGTGCAACGGCATACTTCTGATCCGACGATAACGGTTCACCGGCCTCAGGCGCGGCTCGAAACCCGCCCGCAGACCCAGGAAACCGAGCGTCTCGCCGTAGGCTTTTGCGGTGTCCTCCTTGAAATCATCATAGACGATGACATGAACCCGCTCGCTGCCAAAAGTGCGGAAATATCTCGTCACCTGAGGGGCGAAGCGGACTAACTCGCGATAGCGCATACCCCACGGCCGGCGGTGGCGCGGTGTCGCGCACGGCTCGTCTTGCTCATCAGCGGCGAGCGCGGACTCAAAATCGACGATCATCTCGTTGCCGCCCAGAATCCGCACGCCGTGTTCTGCCTGCATCACTTCGAGCGGATTTCTCAGCATTATCAAGATCTGGGCTGCCGGGGTGAAGTCTTTAATCCTTCTGGCTGCCGACGGAGAACCAAGATAAACGGTCGATGCCTCTCCGGCTCTTTGGCTTTTGGCCGCAGCAAACAGGGCCAGATAGGACTCCCAGTCGCAGATGTTTCGGCGGTTACCGAGAAGATCCTCACCGAAGAACTGAGGCTCTTTCAGGGACGACATGAAAACATCCGGATGAGCCTTGAGATAACTGTACAGTGCCGTCGTGCCACATTTGGGCGCGCCGACAATAAAAATGCTCGGCCGTGTCATCGTTTCAGGAAATGCGGCAACGACGTTGTTGCGTTACGATCAATGCGAGTATTTGAGGCGGCTCGCGGCATCCATCCGCACGCGTCCATCGTAGTTGCAGTGACAGTTAGGACAGTGCAAGGAAAATGCGGCGCGCGCAGCCTGTTCGTGAGCTGGTGTAAACAGGAGATCGGACAGGCGCGTCTGGTTCAGGTTTCCCAGCTTGAACGTCACATAGCACAGCTGAACAGTGCCGTCTGCGCCGATCCAGATGAGTCGACGCCGATCGCACGGCACTCTCATGTTCGGCCCCTTGATCAGCCAATCCGGTATCGAGCGCAGTCCGATGAGCGTCTGCAGGATCAGCTCAGGCTCCGCTTGTTTCAGTCGAATCAATTCCGCAACCACAGCCTGGATCTGCGGCAGATCATCGACTGTGAACTGGAGCTCGCGCTCCGGTCCCTCGGTGAAATAAGGCAGCGAATAGTGAATAAGCGAGACACCGAAAGGCGCCGCGTAGGTTTTAGCGAACTGCCAGGTACGGTTTACGGCGTCAACGGTGCAGTTGGGACGCATCAGGACCCACCCCAGTGCCAGTGATACGGCCATGCCATACCGATCGCGCACGTACGCGACGCCCCGCTGCATCCGCGAATACTGGTTCTTGCGCTGTACGTACGAGTCGTATTCGTCGGCCACGCCGTAGAAGCCCAGCTCCACGTGCCGCAGCCCGACACTGAAAAGATCATCGATCTTCTGGCGCAGAACGATGCCGTTGGTCGTTATCCAGGTATTCAAACCGAGGTGAACCGAGTACTCGACGGCGCGAACGATGTCCGGATGCAACAGGGGTTCGCCGCCATAGAAGCGGATCGCCTTGATGCCTAGACTGCTGGCATCGTCGAGAAGATCGCGGATTGTGGCCCATGAGAGCTGCGAGCCCGCCATGAAATCACGGCCGTAACGGCAGCCTCTGCAGCGGAGATTGCAGTTGGCGGTCAGTGTAATGAAAATTTCGCGCGGATCAGGCTGAAGGATCTGCGGCAGCACGTGCGCGACCGAATGTGTGATGAGGTCGCGATAGCCGTCGACGCTTTTGAGGAACTGTTTCGCGCGCGGGTGACCGCGCACGCCAGCCAGAATCATCGGAGAAAGCGAACGGCGAAGTGACATGAAGACACCTCCCGGCGGATCGCGCGCTGTTGACGCGCTGCAATAGCTGTCACAGGGGGTCGCTGTGACTCGTGCAGAGCACGCTACGCTCGGCGAGGCGACGTGTCCATCTGAGTTCCGCCCCTGACCGCGGCTGGCGCAAGTGAGCAACGGCCAAGCGGCCGCTCGGCGTCGGATCGAGATGCGCTACACGCAAACGACCCGACGCCGGGCGAGATTAATCTACGTTGCTCAGTGCGTACGTGTCACCACCACGCTCAAGGGCACGGCCTGCGGGCTGCCAACGGCACTGTTGGGAACATTGAGTAGTGCAGAAAGATTCCCGACTTGATCGGCGAACATCAGCACGCCAATGAGGCAGCTGCGGCCCGGTGCGAGTGTCGAGCCGCACAGACTTGCCGCTGTGAAGATCACTCGGTCAGTGCCATTCGCCGGCGTGACGGAAATTCGCGAGAGCGATATGGGTGTGCTGCCGCTGTTGGTGAGCGTGATCACTTTCAATGCCAGGTCGAACCGCGTCACGCTGCCGAAGGAGACAGCCATCGGTGCCACCGTCAACGAGGCAGGCGCGGGCGATACCGTAATCGAGCAACTGGCTGATGCCGTGCCTGCCGCCGTGCCGGTCGAATCGGTTACCTGACCGGTGAAGCTGAACGTGCCGGCAGCGCTCGGTGTGCCGCTGAGGACACCGCTGCTGCTGTTCAGCGTGAGGCCGGGAGGCAAGCTGCCGCTGCTCGCGAAAGTGTAAGGCGGTACACCACCGCTCGCCGTGAGCGCGGACGAATAGGCCTTGCCTGCCTGCGCAGTGGTCGTCGGGCAGCTCAGCGTGACAGGGGGCGGAGCGCTGCCGAGCAACTTACCGCCGCGGAAGCTATAGAAGTAGTCGGTGCTCTCCAGGAGCGGGCTGGCGATGTTCAGGGAGTTACTACCGAGTTGCAGGCCGGCGATAGCCGTCGGCGCGGCGCTGATGTTGTACTGATCACCCGTATTCAGCCCGTAGCGGATGCGGATGTCGAAGTCGCCGCTGGCGGAAGCAGCGTGCGAGTAAATGATCAGTTGCGTAAAGATCTGATTGCCATTTGCATCCGTGAGCCCATACCACAGTACCGAGAACGCCGGGACCTCATCGGCCTGATCGAAGTTGCCATCAGCTCCAACCTGCGCGGATGCGGAGCCGCGCTGGTACATGATCTGGCCGAAGTTGGTGCCCGCCATATCAAACACGGTGCCGACGAACGTTACCGAGGTCAGATCAGCGAAATAGGGCGCGATGACCGGCTGTCCGAGTCCGGAGAGGTTGCTGAATGAACTGCTGCTGATGCTGAGTGGAGCATTGAACGAGACGATGCCATTCTCATTCACGAACAGACTGGTGACGGGACCGCTGCCAAAGTCGATCGGGAATCCCAGTGCGATGGCGCCGCTCGACGCATCGTTCACCAGCGTCAACGGGCACGACTCTGGTCCGCTTGAGCCGGGCGTGCATGCAGTCCCGTCGCCCGTGCTATTGGTGCCGAAGTCATCGCCGTCGCCACCGGAGCCGAATACCGGGCCGAAGTCGACCGAGACATGTTTGGCCAGAACAGGCGCACTGAGACAGAGCGCGCAGAGTGCGGCGATCAAGCCGCGCAATAACGAAACTCGCATGTTTGACTCCCTGAGACGTTGTTAGAAGTTGCCGCCCGCGCGGATTGACGCGACATTTGATTACATTCTATGGTCGAACGCAGAGACGTGCGACAGGAACCACAGGCGACTCTCATGACCGCTCGACGTTACGTGGCCTACATCAGCTACCAGCACGACGACAAAGCGGTCGCTAGATGGCTGCACCACGCCATAGAGACCTATCGGATTCCGCGGCGAAGTCGCGCGACGCTGGGAGCGCATCCGCGCAGCAGACTGCGGCCCGTATTCCTCGACAGAGAGGAGCTGGCGGGATCGGCGGACCTGTCGCAATCCTTACGGGACGCGTTAGGAGATAGCGAATACCTTATTGTCGTCTGTTCACCGTCTGCTGCGGCCTCGCGCTGGGTCAACCGGGAGATCGAAGTCTTCAAGACGCTGGGGAGAACCGATCACATCCTGTGTCTGACGATTGACGGCGAGCCGCTCGCCGCCCAACGCGGTCTACCGCCGGAACTGGAATGCTTTCCGCCGGCGCTCCTTGCGGCTGCCGAGGGTGCGGGCTCGCTCGAGCCTCTGGCCGCGGACCTGCGTAAGGACGGCCGGCACAATGCCAAGCTGAAGATTATCGCGCCGCTCCTGGGCGTCAGTTTCGCCGACCTGCGGCAGCGCGACCATGCGCGCCAAGTCAGACGGCTGCTGATGCTGGGAACGGCGGCAGCCGTCGGTTGCGTGGTATTCGCCGCGCTCGCCGTTGCGGCATGGGTGGCACGCGCCGAAGCGGTCAAACAGCGGCAAATCGCCGTGCGTAAGTCGCAGACCGCGGAGCGCACCGCCGAGTTTCTCGTGTCGCTCTTCCAAGTCTCCAATCCGAGCGAGGCGCAGGGCAATACCGTCACTGCGCGTGCCATTCTCGACCGCGGCGTCCAGCAGATTGACGGTTCGCTGCGCGATGAGCCGCTGGTACGTGCCGAATTGTCAGCGACTCTCGGTGAGGTCTACGCGGGTCTCGGCCTGTACAAGCCGGCGCAACATCTTCTTGAAGTCGCGCACGATACGCCCGGGCAGGATCCCGCGGTGCTCGGCCGGACCACTGTCTCGCTGGCCAATCTGGAGGAGGTGCGCGATCACGCCGCGCAGGCGGATGCACTGTACTCGCAGGCGCAGCAGCTGGCGGACGAGCTCAGTCCGCCGGATCGGGCACTCCAGACACGGATTTACATTGGTCGCGGCGAGGTGGCCGGCAACGCCGACAAACCGGCCGAGGCAGCCGCTTTTTTCGGCCGCGCGCTGGCGCTGCAGAAGGATCAGCCGCCGAATGAACTCAAAGTCCGGGTACTGGAACAGCTGGCGACGGCCGATCTCAACACTGATCAGCTGACCGCGAGTGAGCGCCTGTTTGAGCAGGCTTTGGCGGCGCGCGTCCAGCTCTCGGGAGAGACCCATCCGATGGTCTCAGAGACGCTGAACAATTTAGGCGCGGTTGCCTATATGCGCGGCGAGGGCCGCCGGGCCGAGGGCTTCTATGAGCGAGCCCTGACGATCGACCAGCGCGTCCTCGGCAAGGAGCATCCGGAAGTAGCAGTCGATCTCAATAATCTGGCGTTGCTGTACGTTGAGCGTCGCGAGTTCTCACGTGCCATCCCGATGCTCGAGGATGCGCTCAGAATCCAACTCGCTCAGCAGGAGGAAACCGAGCGCGACGTAATTTTCGCGTTCACCAATCTTGGTTTGGCGCGTATGGGATCGGGCGATTACGCGGCGGCCGAGATCGCGTTCCGCAAAGCGCTGCAGGCGGCGATCGCGACGGACCATCGCATGCACGCGCCGATCCTGGTTCATCTGGCCGATTTGGAATGTCGTACTAACCGTTACGCCGCAGGCCTGGAGCGCATAGAGTCAGCGAGGCCTATCATGGCGAAGCGCTATCCCGATGACGCGTGGCGCATGGCATTGTTGGAGAATGTCAAAGTGGAGTGTTTGACCGGACAGCAACGTCTAGCGGAGGCAGATGCACTGCTGGTCGCGAGCCTGCCAGTCCTGTTAAAGAGGTGGCAGCCGTCGAGTCTTTACGGTAACGACGCACTGCAGCGCGCCATTCGCCTCTATCAGGCCATGGGTGATGCTGGACGGGTGGCGAAATATCGTCGCCTGGCGATGTCCTGACATTTGCGGGCCATCCAGCTGACTGTAGCGACCGACCGCGGCTCGCGTGACGGGTCGATCAGCATGCGCCGCGACACCGTAGTTCGCGCACCTGTCACCGGCAGTTAGAGATCCTGTGCAACGCGGCTCAGGGTGTTGGCCACATCCGTCAGCAGGCACTCACCATGCGAGGTGGTCACGATCTCAATGTCGCGGCGCTGCGCGAGCGCGGCGATGTAAGCCCGCAGTGGCTGGCGCTGCACGCGCAGCTGTCTTCTGACGAAGTAGATCACCCGGGGTTTTCCGCTCGATCGTGTCAATCGCAGTACCAAGCCGTAAAATCCCGACTGGTGGGGTACGTTGGTGATCAGGTCATTCATGAGCAAGGCCACTTTTCCCGCGCCCACGGGAACTTCCAGAACACCTTCTAATGGACGAATTCCCGGCGGTTGGTGGTACTTCACTCCGTGACGTGGAAAGTAGTCCTCGCAGCTGTATTCCACTTCGATGTGCTTGCTGACCTGGTCGATCGAAGCCCTGGGACAGACCACATCGATCCTGGGATAGCGCTTCTTGAATGCGGCGATGTGCGCCCAATGGTCCCAGTGGGGAATGACCATGACCGCCAGCTCGCCCAGCGCCTCGAGCTCGCGCATTTCTGGCTCGGCAAGAGCGACGACGGAATGCAGAAGCAGCGCCTGCTGCGCGGAACGATACACCACCATGTTGCGGGGCAGACGCGCGGCGGGGAATGAACCTTGTACTACCCACAGATCAGGTGCGAGCGCTCGAAGCGGCGTATGCGGGAACAGTTCCCGGTCCCAGTAGCATGGATCCCTCATGGGCGTCTCAACGGTCATGGCGTCGCTCCTTTCACGTCCGTTCCTGCGCCCGTCAGCTAGGCGTGGGGCCGCGACGAAATTTCGGCCACAACCATTTCGCGCTCCAGGCCGGCTGTTCACGCCTGTGCCACTTTGCCCCGCTATCCATCGGAGCGCGCGGCCAGATGCAGGACTTTTCCAAAAATCGATTGGTCAGACGACTGCAAGATTGGGACAAGACCCGCCTCGAGCAGCCATTTCAGGATCTGCTCGCGGCTGTTGTCCCGCATCTGGTCGCTCGAATGACTCCATCTAGCGAACAGACCGGACCTAGCAGAGGGCGCGCGCTCAAGGTCCAACAAGTGCAGCGATCCGCCGCACTTGAGGACGCGACGCACTTCCTGCAGCGTCCTCAGCTTCGCTTCGCGCGGCAGATGGTGAAACATCAGACAAGAGAACACGCGGTCGAACGAAGCATCGGGGTAAGGCAGGAGCTCCGCAAAACCCAGATCGAAGCGGATCGAAACGCCGGCGCGCTGCGCTTTGCGGCGACTGCGGGCGATCGCCTTCGGGTCCGGGTCCAGTCCGACCAGCCAGAGAGGCGGCAGCGAACGCTTGAGCGCGACAGCAAAAGTTCCGGTGCCGCATCCGATATCCAGAACCCGATGATGCGCTTGCACTGACGCCAGATCGAACAGCCGCTGACGCAGGCGATCGGCACCGAACAGTCTGAGCAGTGGATCGTAGAAGGGCAGAAGAAGATCGAGACCGGCTGCGGGGAGATACCCGCGGTGGGCATGCGTCATTACGTGCTCCAGGGGCAGGGCTGCTGACTCTTTGAGATGGAAATGATGTGAGCGATAGCTCATATTTGTCTACTCGTATCCGGATACGCTGCCGAGGACAGCTTCATGCGGACCAGACCTCGGAAAATCCCGGGGCAGAAGCGCTCACGCGTGACGGTTGCCGCACTGCTGGAGGCAACTGCTCGCGTTCTGGTGAAGGACGGCTATGAGGCCGCGAGCACCAACAAAATTGCAAATACGGCGGGCGTGAGCATTGGCTCGCTCTATCAGTACTTCCCCAATAAGGAAGCGCTCGTGGCAGCCGTCATCGACCGCCATACCGAGGAGATGATGGAGTTGGTGCGCGAGGCGCTCGTCAAAGTCGCGCAGCAGCCGGTCGAGGTGGCAGTGCGGGAGCTCGTCAGCATCATGATCGACGCACATCGTGTCGATCCGCCGCTGCATCGCGCACTGGTACAGCAGGTGCCACGAGTGGGGCGCCTCGAAAGCATAGAGGCCATCGACCGCGAGGCTTACGCACTCGTTCGCGCCTATCTTGAGGCGCATTGTGGTGAGGTAAACGTTCCTGATCTCGATGTTGCCTCATTCATCTGCGTGGCTGCGGTCGAGTCGCTGACGCACTCGGCCGTGATCACTCGACCTGATGTCCTCGAGGACAAGGCGAGCGTGCTGATCGATGAAGTGACTCGTCTCGTCGTGAGCTACCTGCGCAAGACGTGAACATCCATGTGGGCGCCGCCGCTATCGGGTCCACTCGCGGGCGACGCGTGCCACTCGATTCCGGTTTCTCGTCTGAGACGCCATCCGTATGCTTTCAGAGGATGCAAAGCGAGAGCGACGGGCGCGATCTCCATGCCGCGCCATCGGGCAAGGCGCTTGCGGGCGATGGAACTTGCCACCTGCGTGGGTTCTCTAATTCAGGCGAGTAAGCGGGGGAATGGTCCAATGAACTTTCAGCAATGGATCCGCAAGGCATGTGAGCTTGGGGCCAGCGACTTGCACGCGGAGGCGAATCGACCCCTCATGGCGCGAGTGCGCGGCAAGCTGCAACCGCTTGGAGAGATCTCCGCCGCCGCGGATCTGCAGCGAACGGCGGAACAGGTGCTAGGCGCCGACGGCTGGGCGGGGTTTTTGAGCCGCGGTTCGGCCGATGTGTCGATAGAAGTGGCCGGTACGCGTTGTCGCATCAACTTTTTCAGAAGCATCCACGGCATCGCCTTTGCGGTGCGGTTGTTGTCAGCATCGATCAGGGGGTTCAAGTCCTGCAATCTACATCCGGACCTGCGGCGCCTCGTCGAGCCGACGACGGGCCTCGTCATCATCTGCGGACCCACCGGAAGCGGTAAATCGACGACTCTCGCGGCGCTCATCGAGGAGATCAACGGAACCCAGTCTCGCAACATCATCACTCTGGAGAGTCCCCTTGAGTATGTCTTCACGAACCGGCATTCGTTTATCCGGCAGCGTGAAATCCCCACCCACTCGCCGAGTTTCGAGCAAGCCATCACGGACGGGCTGCGTGAAAACCCCGACGTGCTGGTGATCAGCGAAATGCGCACTCCGGAGGTCATGCGGCTCACCCTGAACGCTGCGGAGACCGGTCATCTGGTGTTGGCAACGATGCACTCCGCCAGCTGCTCCGAGGCGCTCACACGCATGTGCATGTCCTTTCCCGCGGAGATTCAGAGCAGCATTCGCGCTCAGATCGCCGATTGTCTGGTGGGCGTGCTGTGCCAACGCCTCGAGTTCCTGAGCAGTTACCGTTTGCTGGTACCCAGATGCGAACTGCTGTTGGCGAGCACCAGCGCCAAAGGAACCATTCGCGCGGGTACCTTCAGCCATCTCGCCAACGTAATCCAGTCCAGCGGTGAGGACGGAATGTGGTCGTTTGACCGTTACGGGCGCTGGCTAGAACAGCGGACTGACTGGGTGCGCGCGGCCCCCACGTCTGTTTCCGAGGGGCGGCGCACCGCAGCCACCACCGGCGACGCCATGGATCTGGCCGAGCTGTCCGAGCTCGTGGACAAGCTTGAGAAACGCCAGGAGTAGGTGCAGCGGAGCCGCGTTGATCGGAGGTTGGGAAACCTCAGCGGACAAGGGACCAAGCCTCACGGCTTTGTTATCCCGTGCCTACCAGGGAGCAAGAGCCGCGTTAGATCGGGGCGCGCAGTGGCGCGCTTGCGTCGTGACCGGCGCGTTAGATCGTGTGGGCTGCCGCGGTCACGAGTGGTATCACCGCAGGCGGCCGGCATTGGTCATTTTCGTAAGCTGCGCGAACTGCCATGCTGCCCGCGATGGATACCCGCAGACTTGTGGCGATAACGCCGCGAGTCGATAGGGTAGGTACATTCCATATATTGACAAGACACGGCAGAAACCGAGGACACCATGAGAGTAAGTTTGAACGCCATGGCCTGGATCGCGGTGGCCGGCTGTCTGAGTGTTATGGGTCGCAGTGCCACTGACTGCGCCTTCGCAGCGGGCTCGCAAGCTGCAGCGTCAATTCGCGACGGCTCACATGACTTCGACTGGGAGATCGGGACTTGGAAGACGCATCTTCGGGTCCTAAGGCACCAGCAAGATAAATCGACGGCTTGGGTCAACTATGAGGGTACGTCCGTCGTAATACCGATCTGGAACGGTCGCGCCAATATGGTGGAGCTCGAAGCGGACGGCCCGGGTGGCCACATCGAAGCGATCAGTCTGCGGCTCTACAACCCCGAGTCGCATCAATGGAGCCTCAACTTTGCAAACGTCAAAGTCGGCGTGATCGGGGTGCCGACGGTGGGTGAATTTCGGGGCGGAGTAGGCGAATTCTATGATCAGGAAGTGATCGATGGGCGGATCGTCTGGGTGCGAAACGTCTGGTCCGATGTCGGCAAGGATTCCGGGCACTTCGAACAGGCCATTTCGGACGATGGCGGCAAGACTTGGGAGGTCAACTGGATCGCGGACGACGTTCGCGTAACGGACGCGAATGATAAGGATAAGTAGAGGTGCGCACGGAGCTCAAGCAGCTTCCGGAGCGGGGCTCGCGCGAATGGGAAGTCGTTAGCGGAATTCTCGATTCAGGCTTTCTGGCACATGTCGGCTTCGCAGTCGGCGGACAACCGTTTGTCATTCCCATGCTCTACGGTCGCGACGACCGAACGGTTTATCTGCATGGCGCCGCCTCCAGTCGACTGATGCGCGAGCTTCACTCGGGCGTGCCTGCATGTCTGACGGTCACGCTGGCGGACGGTTTGGTGTTGGCACGATCGGCGTTCAACCACTCTATCAACTATAGATCGGTGGTTGCATTTGGCGTCGCGCGGGCAATCGTAGATCCGCGGCAGAAGATTGCGGCGCTGCGCAACATTGCCGAGCATTTGCTCGCGGGCCGCTGGAACGATGCGCGCGGTCCGAATAAAAGTGAGCTCCAGCAGACATCAGTCCTGGGGCTGCCGCTAGATGAGGCGTCTGCGAAGATTAGAAGAGGCGCCGTGATCGATGATGACAGAGACCTGGAATGGCCGGCGTGGGCCGGTGTGCTGCCTCTGAGTCTCAGGCCTGGTGTTGCGCAGCCGGATGCAAAACTGGCCGCTGACATTCTGCTTCCCGAGTACCTGAGGAACGCGGGTCGACGGTTTCGTTGAGAGCGCGGGGACGGTCCGCGCTCCCCGCCGTGGCTGAATCACCCCTGAATGCGCGTGCTCGTACCACGCCGACTGCACGGGGGCTGCTGGCAGGTTCGCCTGCTGTCCCTGCTGCGTTGCAGCGATCAACGTAGAAACTCGTCCCCTGGAAAAGATCCAGCCACGCTGGGCGTGGTAAACCGTCAGCGGCCAAGGGTTGCAGGACTCGAAGTCCTGCCTTGCATCACGCGCGCGATTGCTCGCGGGGTCTTCAAAAGCCGTCCTCGACAACGCACGTCATCGATGATCCAGAGATTCGAACTCCATCAGAAAGCTTCGCGCGACGCGGCCGTCCCGCACCGCTACGCCTTCGGCCCGCAGTAGCCGGCACTGTTCTCGAAATCGTACCGAGGATTTCGGAAACACGATATGCCCGCCTGCGCCCATCACGCGGTGCCAGGGAAGTGCGGCCGTATGTCCCATCATGCGCAGTGCGTAACCCGTGAGTCGCGCCCGACCGGGCAGGTCGGCAGCACTGGCGATGGCGCCGTAAGTCGATACCTTGCCGCGCGGAATCATGCCGATGACATCCCAGATTGCCTGCAGCGCCGGGTTGTCAGCGCCGGACTGCGCTCGCCGCGCGTTAGATTTACGCGAAGGCAGAAAAAGTTCAGCGTGCTTGCGGGAAACAGCCATGGCTCCTCACCGTGTTGCATTCTGTAGCTCAACTACGTGCCGTAATTCTTGGCGTGATGATTGGCGCTCGTTGCCGCGCAGGGAGCTGCGGCGACTCTTCCCCGACGAGTCTAATCGCATCGTGTCTGCGGGTGCGGGTTGTTGGACAGGAATCAATCGCTGTGTCGGGGCCATGGAATTCGCAGGCCTGGCTTCGGCATTGGACATTACAGGTCCGTCATACAAATTTCTTTCCGACCCCGGCGGAGCGGCGCTCTCCGTCCGTCGGCACATCGCCTCCGCTCGTCGGTGATGGCCCGCGTCCGGAAACTTTGTCGTGGTCCGACTCTCGAAGTCTCCAATCGTTGGCTCGGTTCAGGCATAACAAACCTCCGAGCGCGCAACGCCTCCTGTCAGCCGACTGGCAGGTGAGGGCTTCAGTGCGATGTCGACAGTATGTGCGGGACGAGACCCGCGCGCGTCGATCGTGGTTACCTCGGCACTCCGAAAGGCTGGCAGTTGGATTTCAACATGACACAGGCAGCTGCACGAGCACGCAGCACGGTGCGTGCTCCCGCGCTTTCAGGTGCGCACGTCCTAACCGCACGAGCAGACGAGGCGCGCGCTGTGCCGTCGAGACTAGTTCTTGTTGGCCGCTTCGCGGTTGCGCGGCGTGGATGCCGCGTTCTCGGCCAAGGCCTCCGCGGCTTCGCGCGCGAATGCCTTTGCGACGGCGGGAGCTCCGTGGCGTTCCAACGTCATGAGGTTCACGTGCCGGGTGTACTCGCGCAGCTCAGCGCCGGAACCCTTCTCCGCACGCATTTCGATGCGATTGCCGTCCCTGCCATCGAGCAGGCGTGCGGTCAAGGTGTAGGTGCGCGGCGCCGCCAGCAACGCGAGCCGACGGACCAGTTCATTGAGCGGTGTCATCAGTCGCGCGCCGTCACGTACAACGGATATAGATTCGCCTGCCCGGCGGTCCACGGATTCGAGTCCCTGCCTGAAAGCTCTGTTGCAGACGGCGCAGAACTCTCACGGACGTTAGACGCAGTGTGCGCCGCGAGCGCCCACTCTCTTTTGGTGCAGGAAGTCCTAGGTGCCGTTGTCACAGCGCAGCACAAATCAAGCCAAAAGGGGCGCGTGGGTTGTATTGACAACCCGCCAAGGCCAAGTCAGTGTCCACATATGCGCGCGAGCCGCTGGCAGCGGACGCGTGAAGGGGGAACGCCACGATGCAACTGCATAGCGGGCGAACCAAGCGTATGAGAATAATTAACAATAAACCTAGCAAAACTGTCGCCAAATGGCAACACCTTGGCGCGGCCCGGACGTGTGCCTGTCGGACACGTTGCGACACTCGGTGCCGTACCTGATGAAATCATGAGCGGCCCGAGCGCCGAGTTGTGGACCCAGGCGTTTCTGCACAATGCACACGGAATCGCGGTGGCAGATGCCGCGACCGGGACATTGCTCGCAGTCAACGACAGCTATGCACAGCTGTTTGGGAGCACGCCCGAGGAACTGCAGGGTCAATCGTTCCTGCGCCTCTATCCGGCTACCGAGCACGCCTCGCTGTTGGCAGCAGCGAGTGCCGCTGATCTCACAGGCGCCGCCACTCTTCATACCTGCCGTTTACATCGTGACGGTTCCCTGATCCCCGTCGCGATCCGTATCGCCTCGCTGCGTGATTCCGCCGGCCGGGTGACCCGGCGGGTCGCCACACTCACCGACCTGCGTCCGCAGCTGCAAGCAGAGGGCCAGCTTCTGCACGCCGAGGTGGGCCGTACCACCGCCGAGCGCTTCCGCAAGCTGGCCGATTCGGCGCCCATCGGCATCCTGTTGATGGGGGCGGATGGTGCTTGTGATTACGCCAACCCCTACTGGCTGCAGATGGCCGACCTGTCGATCGATCAGGCACAGGAGGATGGTTGGTGGAACGCGGTGCATGCTGATGACCGCGAGCGCGTCAATGAAGGTTGGGAGCGTCTGATGCGCGGCGAACCACTGAGCCTGGAATTCCGTTACCAGCGGCCCGATGGCGAAATCCGCTGGGTGCAGTCGCGCGGCGCGGCGCTGCGCGATGAGACCGGCGAAGGCAATGGCTACATAGCGGTGGACGTCGACATCACGCAACAGGTGCAGCAGCGCGCCGCGATCGACGGCTTCCACGGGCGGGTGCGCGCTTTGGCTCACCGGCTCGAGCATCTGCGCGAGGAAGAGCGTACGGAACTATCACGCAAGCTCCACGGAACGCTGCGCCAGGATCTCACCAGCCTCAAACTGGAACTCGAAACGTTGCGTGCTGCTGCCGGGGCGGCCGGCACGGAGCTCAGTCGCGTGTGCCAGCTGGCGGACGAGTGCCTGCAGCACTTGCGCCACATCGTCTTCGAGCTGCAGCCCCCTGGGGTGGAGGATCTCGGCCTCGCTGCCGCAATGAAGCGCTTCGCCGATGAATGTGCGGCGCAGTCGGGGCTCAGCATCGAGATGACCGCTGCAGCGACGCCTGCAGATCTCGGTCGCAAACGCTCGTTGGCTCTCTATCGGACGTTCCAGGAAGCGCTGATCAATGTCATGCGCCATGCGCGCGCCAGAAAGGTCGACGCCCAGGTGTGGGTGCACGAACAGGCAGTGCGCTTGCGTATCAGTGACGACGGAATCGGTATGGGCGACAAGGATCGCAGCAAACCGGGGTGCTTCGGCCTGCTTGCCAGCTCCGAGCGTCTCGCCCAGCTCGGCGGCACCCTGCGGGTGCTCGGCGTTGCGGGCCACGGCACGACGCTCGAGGCCAGCCTTCCCTATACGCCCGGCCGACGTCAGCGCGACGCAGGCGCGCGCTGAGTCGGAACGCCGGCAGCCTGTTCGCGGACCTGTGGACCGATGGCGATCCACGCCTCGCGAATCTCATTGAGGAGACTCAGTGACTCGCTGAGCGCCGCGACGTCATCCTGGGCATTGGCGAGCAACAGGCGCCGACTGATGTACTCGTAGAGATCGCTAAGATTCTGCGCCAGCGCTCCGCCGCGGATCAGATCGAGACTGCCGCGCAGCTCGGCTACCAGCGTGACGCAACTGTGCAGCAGTTTCGCCTTGCGCACCCGCTCACCCTGCGCGATGCAGTTGCGTGCCGTGCTGATGCGCTCGACTGTGGCGTCGAGCAGCATCTGCACCAACGTGTGCGGGTCGGCCGTGGCTATCCCGCCTTGAATCGCGACCTGCTGATAGGCCGCGAGTTTGGCTTTGCGGGCTAACGGGTTCACGCCTGCGATGCTCCTCATGACCGTTACCTCTGTAACGACCTGAGACGGCGGAACTTTAAGGAAGGCAGCCGCGCGCCAGGCGCGCCGCTACCTCACGCGTCCTGTTGTGACTGCACCTGCGGCAGGGTGGCAAACGCTTGCGTGAGATAAGACGACGTGCTCTGCAAGGAGGACAGCAACGTATTCAGCGCCGAGTATTGCTGCGTCAGACTCGCAGTGAGTGCGGCCATCTGCTGGTTCAGCTGATTGGTCTGGGTGGTGAGTGCGTTTTCCTGGCTGGTGAGCGTCTGACCTTCGGTCGTAATCGAACCGTTGGCGCCCAGTGCAGTGTTGATGTCGGAGTTCAGCGCGTTCGCGACTCCGGCGGTGCCGCTGAAAAGCTGGCTGACGGCGCTGAAATTGGTATTGAGCGCCGCCGCCAGTGTGCTGCTGTTCAGGCTGAGCGTCCCGTCACTCTGAGTCGTGATGCCGACGCTGGCGAGCGTGTCGTAGGTGGTGGAGCCGGTATTGACGACGCTGTAGAGCGCCTCCTGGATCTGATTCTGGATACCCATGAGCGCGGCATCGCCCATCATGGGGCCGGCCGTCGACGTGGAGCTGTCGTAACCGCCCAGCGATACCAGCGTGCTCTGCAAGGTGTTGTAGGCGGAGACGAAGCTCGAGATGTTACTTTCGATGGTGGCAGTGTCCGTGCCGACGGTGAGTGTCGCCGGCGTCGTTGCGGTGGTGGTACTCAGAAGGTTGAGCGTCACGCCGCTCATCGCAGTGGTCACCGTGTTGTTCGCACTGGTGAAGTTCACCCCCGAGATGCTGAAGGCGGCATCCTGCGCCGCCGCCTCCTCGGTGTAGTTGGCGGTGTTGCCCGTCCCATAGGTGAGAGCCGCCAGCGCGGTGCCGCCGTCGGTCTCCGCAACCGAAATCGTGTTCGCGGCTCCAGTGAGCGAGGACGAGAGGAGCAGATGCGCACCATCCGCGCCCTGCAGTACGGTGGCGCTGACCCCGGGGTTACCGGCGGCGGAATTGATGGCCGCGGCGATATCCGCCAGCGTGTCGGTACTGGTGACGGCGACGTTGAAGCTGGTGCCGCCCAGTGACAGGGTCAGGCTGCCGCTCCCCACGGGATTCGCAGCATTGAAGGGACCGGAAAGCAGCTGCTGCGCCTGCGCGAGCGCCGAGATATCCACGTTGTAGGTGCCCTGAGGGGCACCTGAGGTAGCCGATGCCGTGAAGGCGGTTTGATCGCTCGAAGTGGCGGTCTCGAGCTGAAACGCTCCCGGCGTATCGAGCGCGCTCAGTGAGGATTGAAAGGTCGCAAGCGAGCTCTTCAGGGTGCCGAGCGCCGAGATCTGTGCCGAGACCTGCTGGGTCTGGGCGGAGATCAGCGCCTCCTGCGGCGCCTGGGTGGCAGCGACCAGCTGGGAGACCAGGGAGTTGACATCGATGACCGAGCCGCCGGCAGCTCCTGAGCTGCCGTTGCTGGCCACGGAAACCACCGGTGCCGAACCGGTCGCCGTGCCCGCGGAGCTGCTGTCGATGCTGGTCGTACTCATGCGCAGTTCAAACTTAAAACCGGGTCGGGGCAGACCCGTCTAGTCTGCCCCGACCCTAGGGGAGATCCAGGCATGCGTTACCTGGATGCTCAGGACAGTTACGGCAGTTTCTGCAGCAGCGTCAGAATGTTCTCCGGGATGGTATTGGCCTGGGCCACCATCGCGGTGCTGGCCTGCTGCAGGATCTGCGCCTTCGAAAGGTCTGAAGTCGCCGAGGCGTAGTCGGTGTCCACGATCGCGCTCTTCGCGCTGGTCAGGTTCGTGGCATCGGTGTTCAGCCCGGAGATCAGCGCCGTGAAGCGGTTCTGATACGCGCCGAGCTGCGCGGTCGACGTGGCCAGCTGCTGCAGAGCGGCATCGATCTGCACCAGCGCCTGGTTGGAATCGTCAACGGTCGAGACATCGCTGCTGCTCAGGTAGCTGGCACCGGTCGTCGCGATCGTGTCGCTCGAATCGAC